>CAUWEI010000098.1:0-10742 GCA_963557675.1 uncultured Oscillospiraceae bacterium
CCTTATCATAGGCCATAACACAGGTGCGAGTAGGATCTTCGCTGTCCGGTACACTGGTAATGACTACCATTTTGGGGCCTAATTCGGACAGCTTATGCAGCCAGGTGAGAGCCTCTTCTTTTGTGATGGAGGAAGGAACTTCCTTTTGCCCCAATAAGAAGGCGGCTTCGGTAAGATTTGGGGTAATAATATCCGCTTTTGCCACCAGTTTCCTCATTAGAGGAATGAAATTCGGGGTAAAGGAGGCGTACAGATGCCCATTGTCTCCCATTACCGGGTCAACGACCACCAGACAATGGTCATTACGAAAATCATCAATGAATTGAGACACAATATCGATCTGTCGTCCCGAACCTAGAAATCCGGAGTAGATACAGTCAAAGTCAATACCAATGTTCTTCCAATGGAAGATGTAGTCTTCCATGGAGTCGGTAAGATCTACATAGCTGAAGGTCTCAAAGCCGCCGGTGTGGTTGGACAAAATGGCAGTGGGCAGGGGACAGACCTGAACGCCCATGGTGGACAGAGTGGGAATGATTGTGGTCAGAGAAGAGCGTCCGAAGCCGGACAGATCGTGGATTGCTGCGACTTGTTTTATTGTATTTTCCATGGAAGCTCCTTTTATTTTAAGCGATAGGTATGGTAGCCCTTGTATTCCGCCTCTTCCACATGAGGATCATTCTGAAGTCTTGTAATGATGCTGTTGGGGTTTTGATTTTGGCGGGAGTCCAGGAAACTCATAATTTCAAACTGATTCATTGGATGGCGGCCGATGATACTGAGGACGGCTTCATAATCATCCGCAATATCGCTGGAAAAGCTGCCGGCAGCCAGCATATCAATGGAAATGCCATGGAGCATCTCAACGGCTCGTTGCATTGCCTCGGGGCGACAGGCTCGGACGTTGTCCTCAGCAGGAGGACGGACGGGAGTGTTGATATACAACCGATCATAGCGAAGCTGCTTGAGAAGAGACTGAAACGCTTTCAAAGATTTTTCATCATCATTGATGCCGTCCATCAACATTATTTCCAGATAGAGCAGACCTTCATAAGCGTGGGAGAAGGTGACGAGTCCCTGAAAAACTTCATCATAGTTCAAAAAGCCGTGGGGACGGTCAATGGCATGAAAAGAAGCACAGTCGAAACCGTCCAGAGAGGGAAGCACCAGATCTGCCTTCATCAAATCGTTTCGGACTTCTTCCTCATATAGAAGTGCGCCGTTGGTAATTACGGCGACCGGTTTTGTGGTTCGGGCCTTAAGAGCAACGATTAACTCGCCCAGACGGGAGTAAAGAGTAGGCTCTCCTTCGCCAACGATGGTAACCACGTCATAATTTTCTTCTTTGCTGTGATGCTGGTCAAATTCGGCCAGAATGTCTTCCAGCGGAAAGTACTCCTGCCGCCGATTGGTCATTTTATTGGTTCGGCCCAGTTGACAATAGACACAGGAATAGTTGCAAGCCTTCTGGGGGATGGGGCTGATTCCCAAAGATCTCCCCATTCGGCGGGATGGCACCGGTCCAAACACATACTTCATTTCGTTCAAAGTCAGATCCTCCTTCTTTGATACTCAATACTGTATCAAATTATAGCAAATCGCACAGAATTTTGCAACCGGCCATTAACTGCCTATGCTGATTTTCACAACGGAAACCATTGTGAAGCATTGAAAAGGGCTGTCCCACCTTCGTAAGACAGCCCATGAAATTTGTATTTACTTGAGACCCTTTGGACGGTACATGGCTTTGCTTACGTCATAGACCGTAACAAAGGCGTTGCTGTCGACTTTTTCCAAAAAACCGATGAGCTTCAAATATTCGTGCTTATCTACGATGGTGACAATCTCTCTTCTGGGTTCCATGTTGTATGCACCAACCACCTCATAAGCGGTGGCACCGCTACGCAGTTCGTTGATGATGAAATCTCGGATTTCCTCATCCTTTTCAGAGAGAATACAAACTCGCTTCTTGATGGTAAAACCGAAGATAAAGCGGTCGAGAATAATGCCGTTGAGGTAAGTACCCAAAATACTCAGCACAACGATTTTGACATCGGAAACCAGGGCGGAGGAAAGTGCCACAACCATACCAGACACAGAAATGGCGGTACCCAGTTCCATATGCAGGAACTTGTTCAGAAGCTTTGCCACAATATCCAGACCGCCGGAAGAGGCGTTGAGGTTGAAGAGAATTGCCAGACCCAAGCTGACGATAAACAGATAGCAAATCATATCCAGGAAGGGGTCCTGCATGATAGAGGGATTGTTGGGTGCCACATGTTCAAACAGAGCCAGCAGAGCAGGCAGAAGAATGGAGGTGTAGATGGTTTTTGTTCCGAATTCCTTGCCAATAAACAGGAATCCTACAATCAAAAGCACAACATTAAGCACCATGGTGATAGCAGAAACGGGGAGGGGGATAAAGTTGCTCAGAACGATAGCCAAACCGGAAATACTGCCGATGGAAAGGTGACTGGGAACCAGGAAGAAATATACAGCTGCTGCAATAATCGTGGTTCCGATGGTAATCATGATGAATTCGTTTATAGCTTTCCGATACTTTTTCATAAAACTCCTCTTTTCTCTTGAGCTAAGGAACAGGATCAGAGTTCCCTTGCTCATAGTAACACTATTGCACCAAATATTCAAGTGCTATTTCGGTATTTTGTTATCTAATGGGACAATATAAAGATAAGAAAATTGCTGAGAAATTTAGATTCTTCCCAATTCGCACAAAAGAGGGCTAAGGCAAACAGCCTTAGCCCCTGTGTTTGGTTGTACGGTTTATTTACTCCTGAAATCTTCCCTTAGAAAAGGACTTCCCATGGTGGGGAACTATAAATTCGGATCGTTTTGCATGGCCCGATAACCGATTAAAACAGTCCAAACATAGGCGCAGGTTTTGGGGATCATCAGCAATCCAACAGCCGAAACGGCATCGGCCCAGAGGACCACGGGAATGTAGAAACCAAAACTTAGTGCAATGGTGAGCCAGAGAAAACGAAACGGCTGATCGTTGTGTTCCTTTGCGCTGCGATAAAACAAGACGATCATTATAATGCCAAGTACGGTAAATGGAATGTTTCGGTAGATTCCCCAGGAAACAGGGGCATCTGCACTGAGCCATTGATTTTGCGGAAACAGGCACAATGCAATACGAATACCAGCTAAAAGATACACAGCCAGAGTGACTCCGTTACGGCCCTTGACTTGATAACGAACACGCCAAACATAATACAGCAGCACATAGAATATGGTCATGGTAATGGAAGTAATAAATTTTCCGGCACCCAAAGCTGACGCAAAATTCTCAAGACCTGTGGTACACAAGGCATAGGCTCGAGGAATCAGGTGGAAGGAATCACCGAGACCTAAGACAACTGCCATGGTGCCGAGTAACTGATATTGTTTGTGCCGGTGCCCTTTGAATAACATGCACAAGCCAATGGTAATCACCAAAATCAGGTATACGAGATCAAACAAAGTTTCAACGATAGCCCGCATAAATAAATCGTCCTTTCTTCTGCCTATTTCTGATAGCGGATTGTCTCCCAATAAGGAGCATCAAAATCAGGATATGGAGGGATATGAGATCTGCCAGGGGAGAGCCCCTGGCAGATCTTGCAATTTGGAACGATGTTTTCTAGGGTTTCTTATTTTTGCAGCTCACAGAACCGCATCAGAATGGTTGCAAACTGTGCTCGATTGGTTACATGAGTGGGGGCAAGCTGATTGTCGCCGACACCAACAACGAGACCGTTTTCTACAGCCCAAGTCATGGCAGGTACGGCGTAATTGCTGACGGAGGCTGCATCGGTAAAGGTGCTCAAATCCCCGGCTGCTTTTACGGTTTGACCTTTATACTCGGCGTAGCGGGCAAAGAAGGTGACCATCTGCTCACGGGTTACAGATGCGTTGGGAGCAAAGCGAGTCTCCGTTACACCGGTAGTAATGTTGTTTTCAAGGGCCCAGGTAACAGCATTGGTATAGTACTTGTTCTGAGGCACATCCACGAAGGGAAGCTTACCCTCTACTTCAGGAGAGCCAGCCATGCGGTACAGAACGGTGACCATCTGACCACGAGTGGTGGCACTGAAGGGGGAGAAGGTGGTGGCACCTGTGCCGTTCATGTACTCATGCTCTACGGCATAGTCCACAGCTTCATGGTACCACTTATCCATGGCAATATCCTCAAAACGAGCGGAGGGACAAGCCTTGGGCAGGGTAACGTTGATTGTCTCGGAGAATTCCAGCTCGGTGTCGTTTACCTCGTTGGTGGTAATGGTGACATCTGCAGTGCCCTCTGTCTTAGGTGCAAAGATCAGAGTAGCTACGGCATTTCCGGCAGGGATTGCCTTTTCGTCAGCATAACCCAGTGTTACAGAGCCAGCAGCGTTCACAGTGGCGGTGAGGTGTGCATTGCTTTCTACGGACTTCAGCACCATCTTTTCAGCATCGTAAGTGGCGGTAAACAGACCGTTGGTAGCATCTACGTTTTTGCCCTGTGCATCCTTAGCGGTAACAGTGACAGCCACGGTGTGGGAAGGCTCCTCTGCTTTCTCGGTGCGTACAGCCAGACTTTCCAGAGTGACAGGCTCTTCCGATACGGTGTCAGACAGCACGACATCAGTCATGAGAGATGCTGCCATAGCAACGGTATCTTCTGCTTGAGCTTCCTTCTCTACTGCGTCTGCCAGGTGCATCTTTTCAGCAACTTCAGACAGGGTGATTTCTGTGGTGTAAACAGCGGCTTCTTTTTCAGCCTTTTCATTGGGAACGACGTCCAGGAGAGCGGCAGGCCATACATCTTCACCGGTTTCAGCGAAGGATACTACGTCATAAGCCTTAGCCTCTTCGTTCAGGGTCATCTTATAGAAGACAGAGGTCTTACCATTCCAGCCGGAGAAGTAGAGGTTACCGTCCTGACCGACAACCAGGGAGGCAGGACATTCGTCATTGTCGCCGTGTACAATCTTATAACCGACATCCATGAGGTTTGTGGGATAGAATTCCAGACCTGCATTATAGGAGTCGCCATCTGCATAAGCGAAGAGCTTGCACAAATAGCCCTTGTTGTCCAGCAGGTAAAGGATTTCTGCATCGTGCTCCTTGCCATCTTCTTCCTTGTAGGTGCAAGCACCGCCGGAAGCAATAGCCAGGAATTCGCTGGCGCCGCTTGCTTCGTTGATATACTTGAACAGATTCCAGCACTCGTCATTTTCCGGATGTGCCAGGTCCTTTGCGGGAACCCACATGTAGCTATAGACCATATGAACCAGATCCTGCTTTTCGGAAGAGAATACAGAACTGTAGGCCATATCGTCCATGGGCTGATTCCAAGTGCCCAGCTTTGTAGAAGTACCAGTGGTCATGTCAACAGCTTTCATGTCAGCACCGTTACCGGATGTGACGTACATAGTGCCCTTTCCGTTCTGGGTAGCAGCAAGCAGGTCGGTATCCAGCTTTACGCCAGCAGACCAGTGATCCTCCTTGGCTACATCCCAGGAGAACAGGCTGGCAGTGCCCTTGTCGTCCTGAAGAGCACCATTCACAGTAATGGGAAGAGCCTCTACAGTGACCTGTACTTCAGCGGTGAAGGTCGGGTCCAAGTTGGAAACAGCGGTAATGGTAGTAGTACCGGGCTTTACAGCGGTAACCAGACCCTGTTCGTTCACGGTTGCGATGGTTTCATCCTTTGTGCTCCAGGTAACAGAACGATCTGTAACAGTCCAGGGAAGAATGGTAGCGGTCAGCTGCTTAGAGGTGCCCTTCAGAATGCTCAGTGTCTCATGGGACAGCTCCAGGCTAGTAACTTTATCAGTGGGGTCCATCCAGTCTCCGCCGGCATCCCGCTGGGGGATAATCAAAGCGGTGAGCTGGTGTCTCAGGTCATCGTGCAAGGTACAGGCGTTTGTGTCGGGGTCAATTTCAAAGAGATAGCTGTAACTCCATTTGCCCCAGGGGTAGGATTCGTAGTAGTGGCTTGTCCAGACAACCTGCTGGGTGATGGTATTGTACTCCATAGCCTGAGCACCCATGCTGGTAAAAGGTTTGTCCTTTTCGGTTTTGCATTCTACCATGAATTCAGGCTCTGCAAGAGTGTCTAAAGTGAAGGAGTAAACCTTGCTGGTGCCATATTCGTTGCAGTAGAACACGCCGCTGCCGTTGCAGGCCAGTGTGTTGGTCTTAAGACCAACGGTGCCGACTTCCGTCATAGCACCGTCAACTTTATTGATGGTGTACAGAGTAGATGTTTCAGCTTCTTCGTCATAGGAGAGGCCGTAGAGAGTCTGACTCTTACTGTCATAGGCCATATCACTAAGCACAACACCCAAATTACGGATTCTGGTCATATCGGCAAGATCGTTTTCCGGCATGACGTACAGTTCGCCCGTATCAGAGCAGCCAAATGCGTAGTGATTGGCAATGGTGGCTGCATTAAACACTACATCGGAGTTGGAATAAATGGTAAGATTGGCATAGGAGGCGTTCGTATCAAAGCCAGTCCAATAATAGTCATACTGCCGATCGAAAGCGAGCATCTGAGGAGGAGTGGGAACGTCGCCCAGATCCATTTTCAGTTCATATGTGGTAGTATTATAGGCGTAGTCGTAGACCTGAATCAGGAACTTGCTGCCATTGGCCTTGGAGAGATCAATGGTGTAGCGGTTAGTCTGTCCGGCCTCGGTGTCAGCTACAGAGCCAGTATAAGTAATCAGATTTGTACCAGTGCTGTTCCACAGACCAATACCTGCCACATACTGGTTGTCGATGGCATCAATGGACAAAGTGTTGTTTATGAGATTCAGGGAGACTTCCTCAATCTTGGGAGCGGTGTTATCGATGGTAACGGGAATGGTAAGAGTTGCACCCTTGCCCAGAGCATCCCAGTCCACATTGTCTCCGTCCAGATAATATTCAGGGGCGAGAGTAATGGAGAACTCCAGGGTATCGCCTTCAGAAACATCCTTGGGAATCCAACGGAAAGGATACCTCTGCATGGACTCCAGCCACAGCTCCATAAACATGATGAAACCATAGTAGGGGCCGGTGATCGGACCGGCGGACTCATCTCGAATGGTCTTACCGGTAGTTTTATTGATTACCTGCACACGGCTGGCACCCACATTTCGGATGGGGCTGAACTTCAGTGCATCGATCTTATCGCCATTGACGTTATTAAATGCGTTTCGTTCGGGCTTATAGACGGAGTCGGGGGTAATGGGGTTGCCGCCGAGGAGGTAAGTACTGCCGGTATCACGGGCATACTCAACAGTCAGACTGTTGACGGTATCACTTCCCATATAGGGGTCCCGGATTTCCTGACCGGAAACATGGGTCTGAGCAGTACCGACTTCAAACATGGGGCTATCGGTCCAGTTGCCATAGAAGCCCAGCACGGGAATGCTGTGGCAGGTGCCTTCCACGCCCTCGCTGTCAGCAATTGCATCGGCATAGACAAAGGCCTGAATATAGGCTCCGTTTACATAGGTGGCATCCAGACGTTCTTTTTCAGCTTCGTCCAGAGTCATAGTGACGGAAACTTCTACAGTACCGTTGGCGGGGACTACCACAGCCTTGTCGGTGAGCTTGGCCAGCATTACGTGTACATCATAAGTATTGACCTTTTGATCGCCGGAGATGTCGGCATGGTCCAGATTTTCGATGGTTTTTCTAGCTCCGGTGACGTAGTCCAACAGAGCCTGAGCATCGTCCTCATCTACCTTGCCATTGCCGTCAAAATCGCAGGCACTCAGGCTATCGGCAGAGCTGACCAGTTTACCGTCGGCAGACCACTGCACATCGGCATCCAGAGAGATGGTAGCATTATCCAGATAGGTTGCCATTTTGGAGGTGTCGCCGGCCTCTTTGGCCTCTACGTTGGCGAAAGACTCAAATGTATCCTGGGTAAACAAGTCGGCAGAAAGCTGGAATACTTTTTCTTCATCGGCCAGATTGTTCAGCTTGAAGGAGAAGGAATAGCTACCGTTGCGGTCGGGATCGTCTCCCAGCTCCACCTTAACCTTACCGTCAGACTGACCGTTCACCAGTACATAAGAATCGGCAGAGGTGGCTGCAAGAGTATCTGTCAAGCCGGCACCCTGCTGCATGATGGGATAATACTGACCATTGGCATCCTTCAGGGGACGGGCAGTAGACATCAGCAAGCTCTGAGTTAAAGCACGGTCGGTCAAACCTTCCTGAGACAGATGCTGCTCTTTGATATGCTGTTGCACCAGGGCGGCAATGCCTGCCACCTGGGGAGTTGCCATGGAGGTACCGGACATCAGCTCGTACTGATCGGTTTCAGGCACAGCACCATTTACGGAATAAATATTGCCGCCAGGGGCAGTGATTTCGGGCTTCATGCTCAGATCACCAGGAATACCCCAGGAGGAGAAGGCACTCATAGAATAGAAATCGGAGCCTTCCATGTTGGCAGTAAGCTGGCTGCAAACGGTGACCTTACCGGTATAATACGTTACACCGGCATCTGTGGTAGCCTTGGTAGAATGTTCCTTGACAATCTGGCCCTTGGCCTGGGTGATCAATACACAGGGAGCTTCTTCAACATAACCCTGCAGGTTCATGGAAATGCCGGCGGCCTGATCGTTGTAGACAACTGTGGCCACGGCGCCTTTCTTTACGGCGTTGTCTGCCTTGTCTGCAAAGTTAATGTCGCCTCTGGAAACAAAGACGATCTTTCCAGATACGTCAATGCCGGCATAGTCTTCTTCCTTGCCATAAGAATCAAGGAATACATAGTCGAACTCGGTACCCTCTTGTGTGGGGTCCAGAGAGGACATGGGCTTGTTGTTTGAACCATTGCCTTCGCCATAACCAAAGCGCACATCGCCCACCCGAAGGCTGGCACCGACAGAGCCGTCGTTGTTGACGGAAGCAACAGCAAAGGAGTTGTCGTAGGTTGCAGGAGAACCGGCGGTCTGGAAGTTTACATCCTCAACGTACAGGTTGGGGGCAGCACCGGTAGAATGTTCAGCCCAGTAACCAGCGTTACCTGCGGCCATAGCAACTACGACATCGGTTTTTTCCAGATAATCCAGAAGCTCCTGATACTTAGCGTAGGAAGTAAAACCGGGAGAAGAACTGCCCAGAGACAGGTTCACGGTATCGCAGTCCAGAATAATGGCATCTTCAATGGCGGCCATGTAGTCACTAGGATAGGCACCGCCATTTTTGCCAAAGACCTTCATGGTAATAATCTGGGAATCGGGAGCATTGCCCAGAGTGCCAACGGCATCGGCAGCAGAAACAAATGCGCCGTCCTTCTTGATGTAACGGTTGGCGGCGGCAATACCGGCAACGTGAGAGCCGTGCTCGGATGCACTGTCGTTGTCATGGGTTACGTCCAAATCCTTATCAATATAGTTGTATGCAAAGGGAGATTTGACGTTTAAGTACAGATCTTTGGCGGTCACATTGGGGTCTCGCTTTGCCACATTGAGCTGAGGCAGTTTTTCTGCAATCTCATCAACGTCCAGCATGTTGAGCTGCTCCAGATAAGCTTCATAGCTCAGATTCTTCAGCTTGGCATTCTCCTTCAGAGCGTAGACCAAAGCATCGGGATCGAAGGACTGATGGTCGGTATCCAGGCCGGTGTCCACGATTGCGATACGAGTACCGCCACCGGTATAACCGGATTCCCATACCTGAGTAGTACCGGTCATATTAGTAGATACCACCATGTTGGGCTTATCAGCAGCACTGCTGGTTGCTTCCTGAGGCTCATAACGGGGCTCCAGAACAACTTTTTCGACGCCGGGAATCTGGGAGATTTCGTCTACCTGGCCATATTTCACGTTGGCAGAAATCATATTGGCAGCCAGAGTCAAGTTCCAGCACACATCCAGATCCTGCCCGATGGCATCTTCGATTTTTGCTGTGACAGCGGCCTGCTGGTTGTACAGATCCGTTCGCCAGGCCATTGCAGCACGATTTTCCGCAATCCCCTGAGTGGAGAATCCAGCATCAAGGGTAGAACGCTTGTCCAAAACAATGGAAACACGGACGACTTCGTTTTCTTCGTATAGTGCTTTTTGTGTCTCTTCTTCTACGGCCTGAGGTCGTATGGGGTCGGAAACGGCGCTGTTGTCAACTTGGGTGAGGGTGAGATCGTTCGCATTGGTGGCACTGATGGGCAGCTGATACGCCAAGACCATGGCGAGAATCAGCATCCACGAAACGATACGTCTCAAGGTGTTGCTTTTTTTCATGGCATGCTCCTTCTTTCTTCTTCTTTTGTTTATATTACACCGCTCTCAAACGGTGCGATATACCATTGAAAATAGTGCAATCAGAAAACGCCGTTGTTGTATAAATGAATAAAGGAGATAGCTTAATTATATACATGGCGTATTGAAAATGCAGCATAAATCTGGTGGAAATATATAAAAATAAACACAAAGAATTTTAGTAATTACTACCAATCAATATAAAAAACCTGAGATTTATACTGTATATTCCTTTTAAATATTCAGAAACTATGAAGAAATATACAATAAATTATCGGACTAATCTTACTATTGGGTTACGAACTAAATCGAAAAATGCAAAAACAGTTCCGGCTCCCATGTCACATGGCCGCCGGAATCGAGCTTGAGTTGTAGGAAATTTTCATACTTCATGGACTATCCAGGGAAGAAAAAATGAAGGATAGAATCGGAAATACAGCATCCAACTGATTAAGCAGCTATGAGTTTTATGAGCGGTTAGTCTAAACT
>CAUWEI010000099.1:0-10551 GCA_963557675.1 uncultured Oscillospiraceae bacterium
TGTAGCACAAGTCCTTGGAGAGGGACTCTAAAAACTACTACTCTATAATACAAGGGATGATATAAGTGGAAAGTAAAAAAGGGAGGATTTGGGGCTTGTTCCTGACATTCCTCAAAATCGGTGCCTTCACCTTTGGCGGTGGATATGCCATGATTCCTCTTATTCAAAAGGAAGTAACAGAACGGAAAAAGTGGCTCACAGACGGAGACATTCTGGACATTGTAGCCATTGCGGAGTCTACTCCCGGACCCATTGCCATCAACTCCGCTACCTTCGTGGGATATAAGGTGGCTGGCTTCTGGGGAGCCTTCTGCGCTACCGTAGGCGTGGTGCTGCCTTCGTTCTTGATTATCGTTGCGATCTCCTTTATCCTGAGCCAGTTCCAGGATAATCCGATTGTGCAGTATGCGTTTACCGGCATCCGGGCCGGTGTCCTGGCCCTCATTGTAAAGGCCCTGTTTTCTATGTACCGTCAGTGCCCCAAGGGGATTCTGTCTTATGTGGTAATGGCAGGCGCATTTCTGGCAGCAGGCTTTTTGAAAGTCAATGTGCTGCTGGTGATTATTTGCTGCGCCGTTGCAGGCCTCGTTACCAGTACCATTGCCGCTAGGAGGGAAGCAAAATGATTTATCTTGAACTGTTTTTAACCTTCTTCCAGATTGGAGCCTTCACCTTTGGCGGCGGCTATGCCATGCTTCCCATGATTCAGGAGCAGGTCACCGCAAGAGGCTGGATGAATCTGCAAGACCTTGTAAACTTTGTGGCCGTCAGTGAGTCCACCCCCGGCCCCTTTGCCGTCAATATCTCCACCTATGTGGGCATGGAGACCGGTGGAATCCTCGGTGCGTTCTGTGCCACATTGGGCGTGGTGCTGCCCTCGTTCCTGGTGATTTTGCTTGTGGCCAAATTCTATGAGAAGTTCCGCAACAGCCATGTGGTGGGAGGACTCATGTCCGGTCTGCGTCCCTGTGTGGTAGGCCTGATTGGAACTGCCGTTTTGTCTGTGGGACAGACGGTGTTTTTCCCCATGGGATTTGTGATGAATCCCGCTCTGTTAATCAGCCTGGCCATTTTTGTCCTGAGCCTGATCCTGGTTCTGAAAAAGATCCACCCCATTGTAGTCATTGTGTTGGCCGGTGCGTTGGGCGTGGGAGCCGGTCTTCTGGGTTATTTATGATACCGGCTGCCGGCCTGAATGGCTTCCGCTCTGTAAAGCTGCTCTAACACCATGATTCTTGCCAGATGGTGGGGAAAGGTCATTTTTCCCATGGTGAGACGGAAGTCTGCCATGGCTTTAATGGATGGGTCTATGCCAAAGGAAGAGCCAATAAGAAAACAGGCACTGGACTTGCCGGAAAGTTTCACCTGAGAAAGCTTCTGGGCAAAGTCCGGGGAGGACAGTTCCTTTCCCTCCGGGGTCAGGACACAGAACCAAGCTCCTTTGGGAATCTTCTGCCGAATCAGTTCGGCCTCCTTGGCAAGACCTGCGGCAATTTCACTGGACTGCGGATTTTCCGGCAGCTTATATTCCGGTAACTCAATGAGCTGAAATTTGCAGTAGCCAGCCAATCGCTTTTCGTACTCTGCGGCGGCAGAGGTATAAAACTTTTCTTTGAGCTTGCCCATGGCAAGCAGGGTGATTTGAAACATAGGAAACACCTCCGAGAAATTGTTACCAATATAGCATAGAAAGCAGGGAGAAACAAGGTGACAAACCTTACTTATACAAATTGCCGTCTCTGTCCCCGGGCTTGCGGTGTGGACCGGACGAAGGGACAGCGTGGATTTTGCGGTCAGCCCGACGGCCTTCGAGTGGCAAAGGTCATGCGCCATTTCTGGGAAGAACCGGTTTTGGCAGGGGAAGGAGGCAGTGGAGCCATCTTCTTTTCCGGCTGCACCTTGGGGTGCCTGTACTGCCAGAATCACCAAATCAGCACCGGCCAGCAGGGAGACCGAATCGACTCTGCTGCATTACGTGCCCATATGGAAGACCTGATTTCGCAGGGAGCGGAAAACATCGACCTTGTAACGCCCACCCATTTTCTTCCCGACATTCTCCCGGCCTTGCAGCCCAAGCTTCCGGTTCCGGTGGTGTACAACTGCGGCGGTTATGAGTCTGTGGAAACTTTGAAGTCGCTGGAGGGGCTGGTGGATGTATACCTGCCGGACTTTAAGTATGGAGACAATGCACTGGCCTTTCAGCTGTCCGGCGCAAAGGACTATTTTTCTGTTGCGGCGGATGCCATAAAGGAAATGGTGCGGCAGGTCGGCCCATGCGTCATGGAAGGGGAGAAGCTCAAAAAAGGCGTTCTCATTCGCCATTTGATTCTTCCGGGACACATTGAAAATTCGTTAAAGGTTCTGGACTGGATTGGAGAAACTTTCCCTAAGGGAACGGTTCTGGTGTCCCTCATGCGGCAGTATACCCCCATGGAGCGGGTGCAGAACATGCCTCCTCTGAACCGAACCATTACGGAGGAAGAATATGAGGCAGTGCTCAGCTGGATGTATCTCAATGATTTGGATGGCTTTACCCAGGAGGCCGAGGCTGCATCGCAGGAGTTTATCCCTGATTTCTAAAACAAATGTTTGATTTTTGAAAAGAAATATGGTATTCTAAGAAAAAAGGAGGGGATTGCATGCCCAGAACCAGCAACAAGCAGGAAGAAATCTTGGCCTATATTCAGGAGTTTATGATGGAGAATGGGTATGCTCCCACGATTCGAGAAATCGGTGCTGCGGTGGGTCTCAAATCCACCGCCTCTGTAAGCTACCATCTGAGCCAGCTCCAAAGCAAAGGAATTTTGAACTTTGAGCCCGGAAAGAAACGGGCCATTTCCACCCCCGGTGCCAAAACGCCCCAGATTCCCATTGTGGGAGTGGTGACGGCAGGAATGCCCATTCTGGCGGTGGAGAATCAGGAAGGAACCCTGTCCTGGGAGGGCGACCCGGAATGTTTTGCCCTTCGTGTCCGGGGAGACAGCATGATAAACGCTGGAATTCTCAGCGGAGACTTAGTGGTGGTTCGTCCCCAGAGTATGGCGGAGGATGGACAGATCGTGGTGGCTATGATCAATGAGGAAGCCACGGTAAAGCGGTTCCGCCGCAGAGGCGGAAGAATTTGGCTCCAGCCGGAGAACCCCAAGTATGGTGTGATTGAATCCAAGGCACTCCAGATTTTGGGTTTGGTCAAGGCTGTTGTGCGGTATTATTAAATAGAGTATTAGCCGTGTCCAGCCGTGGATTTTCACAGGGGACACGGCTTTTCTTTGTTCAAAGTACTGGAAATTCCAGTCCCCCGTTGACGAACAGCTTGGTTCATGGTAAAACTAAAGTGAAAAATTAGGCAGGTACTCTGCCAGTAAGGAGAATTGATTATGAACGAACGTTGGAATCTGGACCCCTTATATCGTGGTTTTGATGACCCCGCTTTTGCTCAGGATTTACAGGCACTAAAGGATGCCTGCGGACAGTTTGATACACTGACCAAATCTCTGGAGGAGATGGAGCCTGTAGTGGCTCTGCGCCGCTGCGTGGATTCATTGGAAAACATTTCCAATCTGGGCAACGCTCTGGCCGAGTATGCCTCCCTGCGTCAGTCCACCAATACGGCGGACAGCGATGCCGCTTCTGCTATGGGACAGGTTATGGCTGTGTTCAGCCAGAGTGCCGGTGCAGATGCCCGGTTCCAGGACTATGCCGCCAAGCTTCCCAATCTGGAAGAGCTTCTGGAGCAGGACGAGGTTCTGTCCCAGTACAAGTTCTACTTCCGCATGGTGAAGGAAGGCAGCCGTTACCTTCTGGGCGGCATGGGTGAGGATATTATGGCCCGCATGAGCCTGTCCGGCTCCAATGCCTGGAGCGACCTGCAAAACTACCTCACCAGCACCGTAGAGGTGGACTACAAGGGTGAAAAAACCAACCTGTCCGCCATTCGGAATCTGGCCTATGACCCGGACCCCAAGGTTCGCAAGGAAGCTTATGAAGCAGAACTGGCCTCCTATAAGAAGATTAAGGACCCGGTGGCCTTTGCTCTGAACTCCATCAAGCTGGAAACCATCAACGAAGCACAGCTTCGTGGGTATGACTCCCCTCTGGACAAGGCTTTGAAGAATGCCCGGATGAAGAGAGAGACTCTGGATGCCATGTTCTCTGCCATCGATGAGTATTTGCCCAAGTTCTGGGCTTACCTCAAGGCCAAGGCCAAGGCTCTGGGCTATGAGGGTGGACTGCCCTGGTATGAGATGTTTGCTCCCATGGGCGGCAGCGGCAAGACCTACACCACTGAGGAAGCCAGAACTTATCTGGTAAACCTCTTCGGTACCTTTGATAAGGAATTGCAGGAGATGGTGGCCTGTGCCTTTGACAATGCCTGGATTGACTTCTTCCCCCGTGCCGGTAAGGCCGGCGGTGCATTCTGCGCCGGTGTGGAGAAGCTGGGCGAGAGCCGGATTCTCACCAACTTTGACGGCTCCTTCAGCGACATTGTCACCCTGGCTCATGAGCTGGGCCACGCCTTCCATAACCACCAGCTCCGGGATCAGAGAATCCTGAATCGGGATTATTCCATGCCTGTGGCAGAGACGGCCTCCACCTTCAATGAGTGCGTGGTCATGAACGCCGCCATTTCTGCCGCTACCGATAAGAACGAAAAGCTGGCTCTCATCGAGTCTCAGCTTCAGGATGCCGCCCAGATCATCTGCGACATCTATTCCCGTTATCGCTTTGAGTCTGCGGTCTTTGCCAACCGGGAAAAGGAATTCCTTTCCGCCGAGCGTCTGTGTGAGCTGATGCTGGATGCACAGAAGAAGTCCTATGGCGATGGTCTGGCAGAAGAGACCCTCCATCCTTATATGTGGGTCTGCAAGAGCCACTATTATGGCAGCGTCAGCTTCTATAACTTCCCCTATGCCTTTGGCGGACTGTTTGCCCGTGGCCTGTACGCCCAGTACGAGAAGGAAGGCGAAGCATTCCTGCCCAAGTACAAGAAGCTGCTGCACGAGACCCCTGTCCGTACGGTGGAAGAGGCTGCTATGGTTGCAGACATCGACCTCACCGACAAGGAGTTCTGGCGTCAGGGCTTGCAGATTCTGTCCGACGAAATCGACCAGTTCATCTCCCTTTTGGAGGAATAAGATATGGAAACATTGCAAAATCTCATGTCCTTCCTGGACAATAGCCCCAGCTGCTTTCATGCAGTTCACAACCTGTCCAGCCGCCTGATTGCTGAGGGCTACACCCCTCTGACCGAAGGCGGCCTGTGGAATCTGGCTCCCGGCGGCAAGTACTTTGTCACCCGGAACCAGTCCGCCATCATTGCCTTCCGGATTCCCATGGAAATTCCCCAGAGCTTCATGTTGGCTGCCAGCCACTCCGACCGTCCCTGCTTCAAGGTGAAGGAAAAGCCGGAGATGGACACCGCAGGCCTGTATGTACGTCTGGCCGTGGAGCGTTACGGCGGAATGCTCATGGCTCCCTGGATGGACCGTCCTCTGTCCATTGCAGGCCGTGTGCTGGTGGAGACCGAGACCGGTGCAGAGTCCCGTCTGGTGGACCTGGACCAGGACCTGTGTATGATTCCCAGCGTGGCCATTCATATGAACCGAAAGGCCAACGACGGCTTTACTTATAATCCCGCTGTGGATATGATTCCTCTGGTAGGCTCCATGGAGACCAAGGGCCAGTTCCGTCAGCTTGTGGCGGAGGCTGCCCACTGTGAGCAGGACCAGATTCTGGGCATGGACCTGTACCTGTACAATCGGGATCCGGCCAGAGTCTGGGGTGCCAACAAGGAATATCTGTCCGCCCGTGCACTGGACGACTTGCAGTGTGCCTGGGCCACCATGGAGGGCTTCCTCCGGGCCAAACCCGGCAAGAGTGTCCCCGTGTGCTGTGTCTTTGATAACGAAGAGGTTGGCTCCGGCACCATGCAGGGTGCAGACTCCAACTTCCTGGAAGTGACTCTGGGCAGAATTTGCGAAGAGACCGGCATGAACTACCGCCGTGCGCTGGCTCGCAGCTTCATGGTTTCTGCGGATAACGCCCATGCAGTGCATCCCAACCATCCCGAGTATGCCGACCCCAACCACCGTCCTGCCATGAACGGCGGTATCGTCATCAAGTTCAACGCCAACCAGCGTTACACCACAGACGGCATTTCCTCCGCCATTTTCCGCAAGGTGTGCCGGAAGGCAGACGTTCCCACTCAGACCTTCTGCAACCGTGCCGATTTGGCCGGCGGCTCCACGCTGGGCAACATTTCCACCTCTCATGTGAGTATCTCCACGGTGGATGTGGGCCTGCCTCAGCTGGCAATGCACTCCTGCTATGAGACTTCCGGCGTGAAGGACGCAGAATATCTGGCTCGTGCAATGGCTTGTCTGTATGAATTGTCTCTGGTTCCCACGGAACAGGGATTGGAACTGCTGTAAGCAAGCAACGTCTGGCACTGTCCTGCTCCAATGTGGGACAGTGCCAGTTTTTTGCTTTTGGAGACAGGCAGAGGAGAAATTTTTTCATAAAGACGAAACGAGAACGTTAATATTATCTTAATTTGTAAGATGCTTCATTGATTTTTAGAAACGTAAATGGTAAAATAGCAAGACAAACTGGTTAGGCCTATGGGCTTTTCCGGGAAGGAGCATTATCCTATGCGTGTTTTGATTCTTTCCTGCAACACGGGAGAGGGACATAATTCTGCGGCAAAGGCCATCGGTGTGCAGTTGGAAGCTCAGGGAGTTGAGTATGAGATTGTGGATGCCCTGGCCTTTGTGTCTGAGAAGGTTTCGGATTTTATTAGTGGCTGGCACGTCCGAATTTATCAGCATGTGCCGGCACTCTTTAATATTGGGTATCGTGTGGAGGAGATTACCAGCCCCAGACCCAAGGAAACTTCCCCCTTGTATCGGTTCTTCTCAAAGGGCGCAGAGAATCTTTATGAATACATCCGCAAGGGACAATTTGAACGGGTAATTTCCACCCATGCCTTTGCCAGCCTCATTATGCGCCGGGTAAAGCAGGATCATGCGGATGTACCCAATCAGGCCTTTGTGGCAACCGATTACACTTGCAGCCCCTTTGTGGCAGAGTGTCAGGCGGATATGTACATGATTCCGGACGAAAAGCTGGTAGACGAATTCCTGAAATGTGGAATTGCCAGAGAACGGATTCTTCCCACCGGTATCCCGGTAGGGGAGGTCTTCTATACGCCACGGAATGAAGAAAAGAGCAAAGAAGCTCTGGGCCTTCCTCTGGACAAACGAATCGCCCTTCTTATGTGCGGTTCCATGGGCTGCGGCCCCATCCGGCAGTTAGCCCGGGAACTGGTGGATCAGCTCCCGAAGGACACCATTCTGGTGGTCATCTGCGGACATAATAAAAAGCTGTATGAGGATATGCAGGAGCTTACAAACCGGGAAAATTTCCGGGCGGTGGGCTATACCAAGCAGATGCCGCTGTACATGGATGCAGCAGAACTGATTATCACGAAGCCCGGTGGATTAAGCTCCACGGAGGCTGCTGCAAAACGGCTGCCGATGTTCTTCATCAATGCCGTTGGAGGCTGCGAGGGCAGAAACCTGGAGTTTTATCTGAAAAACGGTTTGGCCTATGGAGCCGACGATGTAAAAGAATTGGTGAAAATTGTGCTTGCAAAGCTGGAAACGCCGGGAGAGCTGGATCGGATGCGGATGGCATTGGAGAAGAATTTTCCCCACCATGGAGCAAAAGAAATCAGCAGCTATGTCCTGACAAAAATGTAAATGGGTTGGCCGGAAGTAGGAAAATGCCCTGCTTCCGACCATTCTTTTTGTGTTTTTCGATGCAGAGTGTCCACGGCCCTTGCATGAAACACAATCATTGCTTATAATGAAGCAAACACAATGGGATGGAAGGAGGCTTCCGAATGAATCGACAAGAAGCAACGGAACAGTATCAGTCGGCTCTCAAGGCTGGACTGCGATACCAGAAAGAATGTATTTTGCACGATAAATACCCGTACCCTCAGGTATTGGATGATATATTAGATGAAAGTATGTATACAGATGTAGTGGACTTAGGTCTGCTGCAAATTCCAACCGAACAGATTGTAGGCAACAAAGAAAAGGGCAGAACCTCTGCCTTTGCCGGGAACTTTATGCCATTGCTGGCAGCGGACTCGGAATTTGGCATCAAGTGGATTTCCCTGTGCATGGCCCACCTCAGCAGCGAAGGAATTCGAGACCCCATTGAGTGCTATGAGTATCTGGGCAAGTTCTATGTGCAGGAAGGCAATAAACGAGTCAGCGTCATGAAAAGCTATGATGCGCCCTTGATCCCGGCCCATGTGATTCGCGTGATTCCGGCCTATTCCCAGGACCCGGCCATTCAGGTATACTATGAGTTTATGCAGTTTTATCAACTGGCTGGAATTTATCAGGTAACGTTTGACGAATTGGGAAGCTATGCCAAGCTTCAGGCTGCTCTGGGCTATGAACCGGACCATGTATGGACGGATGCGGAACGGCAGCATTTTCTGTCGGGCTTTACCTATCTCAAGGAGGCCTATGGAAAGCTGGGAGGCGAAGCCACCGGGGTTTCGGTCAGTGATGCGTTAAAGGTCTGGCTTCGGGTCTATCCCTTTGACGACCTCAAGAAATTGACGGACAGCGAAATTCAGAAGCGGCTGCACCTGCTGTGGACGGATATTAAGCTTCAGGCCACACCGGCCCCCATTGCGGTGAGTACCACGGCGAAAGAAAAGCGGGAAAACCGGGGAATCCTGAACCGGCTGTTTGCCGGGGGACGGATTGGACACTTGAATGTGGCTTTTGTTTATGAAAGAGGCCCTCTGGACAGTGCCTGGACCAAATCCCACGATCTGGGCCGTCAGTATGTGGAAAAGAAGCTGGGAAGAAAGATTTCCGTCCGGACCTATATTGTGGGAGACCACAACAATGCCGATGACACCATAGAGCAGGCGGTGCAAGAAGGGGCGCAGGTGATTTTCGGCACCACACCCACGCTGCTCATTGCCTGTCGAAAGGCGGCGGTAAAATATCCCAAGGTGCGGATTTTGAATTGTTCTGTGTCCATGCCCTATGCGGGAATTCGGTCTTATTACAGCCGGGTCTACGAAGGAAAGTTTATTACAGGTGCCATTGCAGGTGCATTGGCTACCAATAACCAAATCGGTTATGTGGCGAACTATCCCATTTTGGGTGTTCCTGCCAGTATCAACGCCTTTGCGCTGGGCGCACAGCTCACCAATCCCCGAGCAAAGATTCAGCTTCATTGGTCCTGTATGCCGGGAACGGCGGTGGACTTGTTCACCCGGAAGGGAATCCGGGTGATTTCCGGTCTGGATACCCCGGACCCCAACCAGTTGGACTACAAGTGGGGAGCCTATCAGGTCCGGGACGACGGAAGCTTGCAGGCGTTGGCCTCCCCGGTATGGCACTGGGGCAAGTTCTATGAAAAAATGCTTCGCAGTATTTTGGATGGAAGCTGGGACAATCTGGACGTGGACGGCACGGAAAAGGCCGTCAACTACTGGTGGGGCATGGATACCGGCGTTATTGATGTACGTCTGGGAGAAAAGCTTCCGCAGGGTGTGGTACAGCTGGCGGATTTTCTGCGGAAGGGAATCATAGAAGGAACCATTGCACCCTTTGCACGTCCGGTCCGTTCGCAGGACGGAGTCCTTCGCAATGACGGCAGTAAGTGGTTTTCTACCGACGATGTGCTGTATATGGATTGGCTGTGTGACAGTGTGGAAGGAACCATTCCTTCCTTTGAGGAAATACTGCCCATGTCCCAGCCGGTTGTACGAGTTCTGGGCATCTACCGGGATCGTATTCCTCCGGAAAAGGGGGAAACGCTTCTATGAAAATTCTTCTGGTATCCGATGCGGAATGTCTGTATCTGTGGGATTATTACCGTCCCGGTCGTTTGGATGGGATTGATCTCATTATTTCCTGCGGAGATTTAGACCCCGATTATCTGTCGTTTCTGGTGACCATGGGAAAGGCTCCTGTATTTTACGTCCACGGAAACCACGATGGAAAGTACGAACGCCATCCGCCGGAGGGCTGCACCTGCATCGAAGACACCGTGGTGGAATTCAATGGCCTGCGGATTATGGGCCTGGGCGGCTGTCCGGTATACTCCGGCGGCCCGCACCAGTACACGGAGAAGGAAATGCGGAAACGAATCCGGAGTTTATGGTGGAAGCTGCGGCGGCATAAGGGCGTGGACATTGTGGTGACCCATTGCCCGGCTCGAGGCTATGGGGATGATGATGACCGCCCCCATCGGGGATTCGAGGCATTTTTGCCGCTTCTGGACCGCTATAAGCCCAAATATATGGTACACGGTCATGTCCATATGAACTATGGAGTGGATCGGGAGCGGGTTCTGCACCGGGGGGATACCACCATTATCAATGCCTATGAGCGGTATTTGCTGACCCTGCCGGAGGAATCCGAGGCAATTGCTCAAAAATAAGCGGGAAATTCGGCTGGATTTGTGCCGAAAATCGTGATTTGCTATTTGATTCTGTTCTAAGTTTATGGT
>CAUWEI010000100.1:0-10260 GCA_963557675.1 uncultured Oscillospiraceae bacterium
CAAAGAAGAGAGGTAATATAAATATGGAATCTGTCAGCATTCGCGAACTATTCCGCAACACTGCGGACTATGTAGGAAAGACTGTCACTGTTGGCGGCTGGGTGCGTTCTGTTCGTGCCAGCAAGTCCTTTGGCTTTATTGTGCTCCATGACGGCACCTTCTTTACTCCCCTACAGGTGGTTTACCACGACACGCTGGAGAATTTCCAGGAGATTTCCAAAAGCAATGTCGGTGCTGCTTTCGTTGTTACCGGTACCATTGTTGAGACTCCCGATGCAAAGCAGCCTTTTGAAATGCAGGCGGAATCTGTTGCAGTGGAAGGCACTTCTGCTCCTGATTATCCTTTGCAGAAGAAGCGTCACAGCTTGGAGTTCCTGCGTACTATGACCCACCTGCGTCCCCGTACCAACACCTTCCAGGCCGTGTTCCGTGTCCGCAGCCTCATCGCCTACGCCATCCATCAGTTCTTCCAGGAGCGTGACTTCGTCTACGTCCATACTCCCCTCATCACCGGTTCGGACTGTGAGGGCGCAGGTGAGATGTTCCAGGTCACTACCATGGATCTGAAAAACATTCCCATGACCGAAGATGGTAAGGTGGATTATTCCAAGGACTTCTTCAACAAGCCTACCAACCTGACCGTTTCCGGACAGCTCAATGGCGAGACTTATGCCATGGCCTTCAAGAACATTTACACCTTTGGTCCCACCTTCCGGGCTGAAAACTCCAACACCACTCGCCACGCCGCTGAGTTCTGGATGATTGAGCCTGAGATTGCATTTGCAGATCTGAAGGATAATATGCGTCTGGCCGAGGACATGATTAAATATATCATCGCCTTTGTTTTGGAGCGTGCTCCCGAAGAGATGAATTTCTTCAACCAGTTCGTGGATAAGGGACTTCTGGATCGTCTGAACCACGTGCTGAACTCCGACTTCGGTCATGTGACCTACACCGAAGCCGTGGAGATTTTGGAGAAGAACAACGACAAGTTTGAATATCCGGTCCATTGGGGAACCGACCTGCAGACCGAGCACGAACGGTATCTCACCGAAGAGGTCTTCAAGCGTCCTGTTTTTGTTACGGATTACCCCAAGGAAATCAAAGCTTTCTATATGAAGCTAAATCCCGATGGAAAGACCGTCGCTGCTATGGACTGTCTGGTTCCCGGTATCGGCGAAATCATCGGCGGCAGCCAGCGTGAGGATAACTACGAAGTGCTGCAAAACCGTATCCGTGAGTTGGGCCTCAACGAAGAGGATTATGGCTTCTACATGGATCTGCGTAAGTATGGTTCTGCTCGTCACGCAGGCTTCGGTCTGGGCTTTGAACGCTGCGTAATGTATCTTACCGGTATGAGCAACATCCGTGATGTTGTTCCCTTCCCCAGAACCGTTAACAACTGCGATCTGTAAGCAAAGACAGCCCAAAGGGAGTATGCATGTCATACTCCCTTTTACCACGGCCGTTGCTGATTTCACCGTCATTTATGAAGGAAATTGGTCTCTCCAAAGCCCACAATTTTACATCTTTGTCCACTTGTATTTTCAGAGGCCCTGTGGTAAAATATCCATGTTTATCGAATTGAAACAGCTTTGCAGAAGGAGGCCCTGTCTTTGGGTACAATGCGTGATCTGGTTTGGTTAACTCAGCTTGGTATGTCTATCGTCAGTCCTCTTCTGGTCTTTACACTTGGCTCTGTCTGGCTGCAGAATCACTTTTCTCTTGGAAAATGGATCGTTATATTAGGTGTATTTTTAGGGCTGAGTGGTTCGATTTCTGCAGGTGTCAGCTTTGCCCGGCATACAAAGCATTTAGACTCTTCCAAAAAAGACCCGCCTCCTGTTTCCTTTAATGAACACACCTAAGCCAAAGATGGAGGCTGTTGCATGAAAGAAAAAAATCCAGTATACACTGAAACATTATACATCGTTCTAGGCGAACTGATTTGTGTCCCCATCATGATCGGGTTATTTGCTTTGGCAGGGTATTTCAGTCGTGCCGTTGTGCTTGGTGGAATTCTGGGTGCTGTAGTGACCATCGCAAACTTCTTCTTTATGGCTGTCACTGTCAGCATCGCAACCGGCCGAGCCCAAGATCAAAATGTCAAGGGTGGGCAGTCGCTGTTACAGATTTCTATGCTTTTGCGGTATCTCATTTTGTTTGCCATTCTGTTTGTAGCCGCCAAAAGCAAACTTTGTCATCCTTTGGCTATGGTATTGCCATTAGTTTTTGAACGACCCATTTTAACTCTTAGTGAATTTTTCCGAAAGGCTGGTGAGCGGAAGTCATGACAATTGAAGTCAATGGCCCAAAAATCTATTTTAACATTCCTATTTTCGGCGGTATTCCCGTGACGCAGACCGTTGTGTCGTATCTGCTGGTCACGATTATCCTGTGTACCGCTGGTATCCTGCTGGGCAAGAAGCTGAAAAAGCGTCCCGGTCCTGCTCAGGTGTTGGTGGAAAAAGGCGTGTCTATGTTGTATAACATGGTTATCGAAACCATGGGAGCACATAATGCACACTGGGCCCCTTACATTGGAACGTTGTTCCTCTCTTCCCTGCTGGGCTCTCTTATTGGCATGACCGGCTTTTTCAAGTCTACTACCGCAGACCTCAGCATTACTCTTACTTGGGCTTTGATGACCAGTGTTCTCATCTGGTATCACACCATTAAGAATAACGGCTTCCTCGGTTGGCTGAAGGGCTTCACCGAGCCCATTGTCGTCATGACTCCCATGAATCTGGTTTCTGAGATCGCACAGCCCATTGCCATGGCTTTCCGTCATTTTGGTAACGTCATTGGCGGCGGTATCATTGTCACTGTGCTTTATGCCGCACTTTCCACTCTGTCCGCTCTGGTGCTGAACGCCATTTCTTCCAATGGCCTTGCCGTATGTTTGGTCATTCTGGCAATCGGTGTTCTGCTGCTGGTGCTGGGAATTCAGAAAAAGAAATTCCTGTTCAAGCTTCTGGGCATTGTTCTTTCCGTTTTGGGTGTGTTTGCATTCCTGGAGCTGGAAGGAATTCTCACAGGCGTTCCCATTTTCCAGGTCGGTCTTCCCGCTATTTTGTCTCTGTATTTTGACATCTTCTCCGGCGGAATTCAGGCCTTTGTGTTCTGCCTGTTGAGTATGGTCTATATCAGCAGTGCTTGCCCTCCTCCTGAGGAGCAGGCCGCTGAGCACTAATTCGTGTTTCCAAAAAATTCTCATATATTAGTACAACATTTAGGAGGAACATTATTATGGAACAAGCAATTATTAAAGCAGCATGCGCCATCGGCGCTGGCCTGTGCATGGGCATCGGTGCTATCGGCCCCGCTATGGGCGAAGGTAACGCTGTCGGTAAAGCTCTGGAAGGCATGGCTCGTCAGCCCGAGGCTGCAAGCACCCTGCGTACCAACATGATCCTGGGCTGTGCCATTACAGAGACCACCGGTATTTACGCACTGGTTGTCGCCATCCTGATCCTGTTTACCCTGTAATATCACGCCTTCCAATACAGAACGAAAGGAGTGATACATCGTGGAGGGATTCGAAAGTTTAGTAGGCGTTAACTTCTGGACGGCATTGTTCGGTCTTTGTAACATGCTGATCACATTCGCCATACTGAAAAAATTCCTCTTTAAGCCGGTGAAACAGATGATTGACGATCGCCAGCAGGAGATTGACAATCTGTATGCCGATGCTGACAATTCTAAAAAAGAGGCAGAGGAACTGCGTCAGCAGTACGATGCCAAGATGAAAGATGCAGTTGCTGAGGGCGAGCAGATTATCCGCACCGCCACCCGGCAGGCTCAGGATCGTGAAGAAGCCATTCTTCAGGATGCCCAGGCCAAAGCTGCACGGACTATGGAAAGAGCCCAAGAGCAGATCGAACTGGAAAAGAAGCAGGCTATGAACAGCCTCAAGGACCAGGTTTCTGACATGGCTCTGGGAATTGCTTCTGCTGTTCTCCAGGAGGATATTGACAGCAAAAAGCACACCCGTCTGATTGACTCTTTCATCAAGGATTTAGGTGAATAACCATGATTCACGAACATGATTATGGCCGTGCTTTGTTTGAGCTTGCGTCTGAGCAGGGAAAAGAAGCCGACATCTTGAATGAAATTTCTCAGGTAGAAGCAATCTTTGAGCAGGAGCCCACTTATGTGACGCTTCTGGACTCCCATTCCCTGCCCAAGCTCCAGCGGCTGGCCTTGTTGGACGATGCTTTTAAAAGCCTCAGTCCTTACCATTTGAATTTCTTAAAAATTCTCTGCGAGAAGCACGCCATCAAGCAGTATGCAGCATGTGCAAAGACATACAGCGATTTGTATGACAAAGCTCATAATATTCTCCGTGCTACTGCCCTGACTGCTATTCCTATGAATGACAGCCAGAAGAAACTTCTCACAGAAAAACTCAGCTCCATGACCAAAAAGCAGGTTGTTCTCACCAATGAGATTGATTCTCAGATTATGGGTGGCATTACCCTGCGTTTTGGCGGAGTACAGCTGGACGATAGTGTCCGCTCCAGACTGGATGACCTGCGCCGGAGTCTGGCCGGTGTGATCGTATGAAGAAGGTGAACGAATGAACCTGAAAACCGACGAGATTACAAAAGTAATCAAAGACCAAATTAAAAACTATGGTGCCAAAACCAAGCAGGACGAGATTGGATACGTAATCCAGGTGGGCGACGGCATTGCCAAAGTCCACGGTTTGGATCAGTGCCGTTCCAATGAGTTGCTGCGGTTTGAAAGCGGCGCTGTTGGTATGGCTCTGAACTTGGAAGAAGACTATGTCAGTGTGGTTATGCTGGGTTCTGATGCTGGTGTCGCCGAAGGCAGCATTGTCCGCCGTACCGGCGAAGTCGTGTCTGTGCCTGTTGGCAAAGAGCTTATTGGCCGTGTTGTGGATGCCCTGGGCAATCCCATTGACGGTAAGGGCCCCATCGCCTGCAAGGAGACCCGTCCCATCGAGCAGAAAGCTCCTGGTATCATTGAAAGAAAGTCCGTCTCTGTTCCTTTGCAGACCGGTATCAAAGCCATCGACTCCATGATTCCCATTGGTCGTGGCCAGCGTGAGCTGATTATCGGCGACCGTCAGACCGGTAAAACCACCATTGCAACCGATACCATTCTGAACCAGAAGGGTAAGGATGTTATTTGTATCTACGTTGCAATTGGTCAGAAGCGTTCCACCGTATCCCAGATTGTTAGCAGTCTGGAAATGAACGGTGCTATGGACTATACCATTGTCGTTTCTGCTACTGCTTCTGAGCAGGCTCCTATGCAGTACATTGCCCCCTATTCCGGCTGTACTATGGGTGAGTATTTCATGGCTCAGGGCAAGGATGTCCTCATTGTTTACGATGACCTCAGCAAACACGCTGTGGCTTATCGTGCCATTTCCCTGCTGATTCGTCGTCCCCCCGGACGTGAAGCTTATCCCGGCGACGTGTTCTATCTGCACTCTCGTCTTTTGGAGCGTGCTGCACGGTTGGCTCCTGAATACGGCGGCGGTAGCCTCACTGCCCTGCCCATCATTGAGACACAGGCCGGTGACGTATCCGCTTATATTCCTACAAACGTTATTTCCATTACCGACGGTCAGATCTTCTTGGAAACCGAGCTGTTCAACTCCGGCGTTATGCCCGCTGTAAACCCCGGTATTTCCGTTTCCCGTGTTGGCGGTGCCGCTCAGATTAAGGCAATGAAGAAGGTTTCCGGCTCTCTGAAGCTACTGTACTCTCAGTACCGTGAGCTGCAGAGCTTTGCCCAGTTTGGTTCGGACCTGGATTCTGATACCAAATCCCGACTGGCACAGGGCGAACGTATCGTGGAAGTCCTGAAGCAGAAAAACGGCGCTCCTGTAGAGGTTGCCCACCAGGTATGTATTCTCTACGCAGTTACTAAGGGCTATCTGGAAAATATTGCCGTCTCTGAGGTAGCAGAGTATGAATCTGCTCTGTATCGTCAGCTGGATGATATGCATCCGGAGATTCTGAACTCTATTCGGGAAACTAAGCAGCTGACCGCTGAAAATGAGGAGGCACTTCGCTCCTTCCTCACCACCTTTACGGACCAGTTCCGTTCCATTTCTAAGTAAGGAGGCTGACCCATGGCGGGCGTTTCTACCAAAGACATCAAACAGCGCATCCGCAGCATGGAGAGCACCCGGCAGATTACTCGGGCCATGGAAATGGTGGCCGCCTCCAAGCTCCGCCGAGCACAGGATCGGATTCAGGACAGCCGTCCTTATTTTGAGATTCTCTATCATACCATTGCCCGTATAGCCGGCTCCCGTTCCAATTTCACCTCACCTTATATGACACGTCGTGAGGGTAAAAAGGTCTGCTGCATTGTCATTGCCGGCGACCGTGGTTTGGCTGGTGGCTATAATAGCAATATCTTTAAGCTGGTTACACAGGAGTTAGCCGGCAAGGATTACTGCATTTTGCCCATCGGCAAAAAGGCCGTGGAGTATTTCAAAAGCCGGGATGTCCAGCTTCTGACCGAGCAGTATGCCGAGGCAGCGGATGTCTCTATCAGCGACTGCTTTACGCTCTCTAAGCAACTGGCAAAGGAATATTTAGCCGGTTCTTTTGATGAGATTTTTGTCGCATTTACGAACTTTATCTCTGTTCTTTCCCAGGCTCCCGCAATGCTGCCCCTCCTTCCCCTGTCTCTTACCAGTGGAAAGGATCGTCCTGAGGAACAGGAGCTTCTTTATGAGCCGGATCCTCAGACCGTATTTGAGTCCATCATTCCGGAGTATTTGGGTGGTGTAGTCTACGGTGCTCTTTGTGAATCTGTAGCCAGCGAGCTGGCTGCACGGCGCACCGCTATGGATGCAGCCACAAAGAACGCTGATGAGATGATTGAAAATCTGAACCTCCAGTTTAACCGTGCCCGACAGGGTGCGATTACGCAGGAGATCACGGAGATCGTGGCAGGCGCAGAAGCCTGACCCGGTCTTCCACGCAAGGAGTTGAGCCAATGGCTAAAAATATTGGTACAGTCACCCAGGTTATCGGTCCTGTTCTGGATATTCGTTTTCCGGAAGGCCATCTGCCTGAGCTGCTGAGTGCCATCGAGATCCCCAATGGTGAGGAGACCATCGTGGCCGAGGTTGCTCAGCATTTGGGCGATAACGTGGTACGTGCTGTCGCTATGAATTCTACTGACGGTCTCCAGCGGGGTGTCCCTGCTACGGATACCGGTTCTCCCATTACGGTCCCTGTAGGCGAAGAGTGCCTGGGCCGTATCTTTAATCTGTTGGGCGAGCCCGTTGATAATCAGCCTGCTCCCAAGACGGCTGAACGCTGGCCCATCCACCGTCCTGCCCCCAGCTATGATGAGCAGTCCAGCACCACTGAGATTCTGGAAACCGGCATTAAGGTCGTTGACCTGATCTGCCCCTATGCAAAGGGTGGTAAGATCGGTCTGTTTGGCGGTGCCGGTGTCGGTAAGACCGTCCTCATTATGGAGCTCATCAACAACGTTGCAAAAGAGCATGGCGGTCTGTCTGTCTTTACTGGCGTTGGTGAACGTACTCGTGAAGGCAATGACCTGTACAACGAAATGAAGGAATCCGGCGTTCTGGGTAAGACCGCCTTGGTCTATGGCCAGATGAACGAGCCCCCCGGAGCCAGAATGCGTGTTGGTCTGTCCGGCCTTACGATGGCTGAGTATTTCCGTGATGTAAAGCATCAGGACGTGTTGCTGTTTATTGACAACATCTTCCGTTTCACTCAGGCCGGTTCTGAGGTTTCCGCACTGCTGGGCCGTATGCCTTCCGCCGTCGGTTATCAGCCTACTCTGGCTACCGAAATGGGTGCTCTTCAGGAGCGAATCACCTCCACCAAGGATGGTTCTATCACCTCCGTTCAGGCTGTCTATGTCCCTGCGGATGACCTGACGGACCCTGCCCCTGCTACTACCTATGCTCACCTGGACGCCACTACCGTCCTGGATCGTGGCATTGCCTCTCTGGGTATTTACCCCGCTGTTGACCCCCTGAACTCCGGTTCTCGTATCCTCACTCCTGAGGTTCTGGGCCGTGAGCATTATGAGGTCGCTCGTGATGTGCAGCGTATCCTTCAGCGTTACAAGGAGCTTCAGGATATTATCGCCATTATGGGTATGGATGAACTGTCCGAAGAGGACAAGCTTCTGGTTAACCGTGCCCGTAAGGTGCAGCGTTTCCTGTCTCAGCCCTTTACCGTTGCAGAAGACTTCACTGGTATGAAGGGTAAGTACGTGCCTCTGAAGGAAACCATTCGCGGCTTCAAGGAAATTATCGAGGGCAAGCACGATGCACTCCCCGAATCTGCCTTCCTCTTTGCAGGTTCCATTGACGATGTGGTGGCCAAGGCCGCTCAGGGGTGATCGCCATGAATGCCTTTCACCTGAAAATCGTCACACCGGATGGCCTGAGTTACGATGGAGAGGCACTTCGCCTCACAGTCCGAACTACTGTAGGTGATCTTGGAATTATGGCAGGTCACGTGGATCTGGTTACCTCCCTGGGTATGGGAAGAGCCTCTGTGGTCACAGAAAGCGGAACCCGGTACGCTGCCTGCATTGGCGGTATGCTTTCCGTTCGTAAGGACTTGGTTACTCTGGTAGCCACTACTTTTGAATGGGCTGAGGACATTGACACCGATCGTGCCACGGCATCTCAGAAGCGAGCCAATCAGGTTCTGCAAAGCAAGTCGGCCAGCGAGATGGATTTGAAGCTTGCTGAAGCACGACTCAAGCGAGCTTTGGTTCGAAAGAGTGTGGCCCACACCACAGATCACAGATCCTAGTTACTATAAGCAAACAGCCTCTAAAACTACGTTTGTGTTTTAGAGGCTGCTTTTTGTCTGTATATATGGCAAATTTCGTATATTATAGATGATATTGCAAAGGAATATTGACAACCGCTGTAAATCGTGGTATTGTTGTTGTCAGAACACAGAAAAGTGAAAATCTGCAATGCTGTCTCTGCCTCTTTCCTATGGGAAGGACGCAATCCTTGCAGGGATGGACTTGTTTGAGAAACATAGAACTGTTTCTTAGGACCACACGGAATCACTTCTGTGTGGTCTTTTTCTACCAGGAGAGGAGATATGGCATGATTGCAATTATAAAGGCCGGAACACCGCAGAAACAAATCGACGCTCTGCTTCATTGGTTCCAGAATCGTGGGGTGCAGACTACTCTGTCCAAAGAGGACGGCTATATGGTTCTTGGATTAGTGGGCGGACTCAACGATACAGACATGGAACTTCTGAACAGTTTGAATATTGTACAGTCTGTGAAGCGTGTTACAGAGCCTTTTAAGCGTAGTAGTCGTGAGTTTCAGCCACGGGACACAGTCATTTCCATCCGTGATTCCGTAAAGCTCGGAGGCGGTCATTTTTGCCTTATCGCCGGGCCGTGCTCTGTAGAAACCCACGAGCAGATTATCGCAGTTGCAAAAGCAGTAAAAAAGGCCGGTGCTTCTATCCTGCGTGGTGGTGCATTTAAGCCCAGAACGTCCCCCTATGATTTTCAGGGGCTAGGAGCACTTGGCATTGAAATGCTTCTGGAAGCCAAGCGGGAAACTGGACTTCCTATCATCACAGAAGTCATGAATGTAAATCAGCTTCCTCTTTTCGAGGACGTTGACATCATTCAAATCGGTGCCCGGAATATGCAGAATTTTGATCTGCTCAAGGAAGTCGGAAAGCTTCGGAAACCCATTCTGTTGAAACGTGGACTTTGCGGCACAATCAAAGAATGGCTTATGAGTGCGGAATATATCCTGTCGGAAGGAAACGAGCAGGTCATCCTCTGTGAGCGGGGTATTCGGACCTATGAAACCTACACTCGAAACACTTTGGATCTGTCCGCTATCCCCGTTCTGAAGAACCTTAGTCACCTTCCTGTAGTGGTTGATCCCAGTCATGGAACCGGACAGGCAAAGCTTGTCCAACCTATGAGCTTAGCTGCAACTGCTGCCGGAGCGGATGGCATTATGGTGGAGGTTCACAACGATCCGCCACATGCTCTTTGTGACGGAAATCAAAGCTTGACACCAGACCAATTTGCCGTACTTTCGCAAACCGTACAACGAGTACGGGCTGCAATTTGTAATGAAAATTAGGGGGGATTTGTGTGAAAGAGATTCGGGTTTGCGCTTCTAAAGAATATCGGATTAAAATTGATTTTGGAATTTTATCCAATTTAGGGCAAGAAGCCACCCTGGTAACATCCGGTCGGTTGGCCGCTGTTGTTTCGGAT
>CAUWEI010000101.1:0-10258 GCA_963557675.1 uncultured Oscillospiraceae bacterium
ATGTAGTTTTTTAAGAATTTACTACCATCACAAAATATAATACTGCAATGTTTTGGAGGCAATTTCATGCATGTAGGACCCAATGTGTATCTACGCTCCGACGGGCGATGGGAAGCTCGTTATCAAAAGGGTGTGGATGAAAAAGGCAGAACTGTATATGGCTATACCTACGGCAAAACCCAAGAGGAAGCGGTCAGCAAACGAACCGCTAAGCTGGAACAGCTTTTTCCAGATGGAAATAGCTCGATCCTTGCCTCCCAAAACCCTGATGTCAGAACCTGTCCCTCAAACCATCTGATGAAAAAGCGAAGTTCTATGAAGCGGGAAAAGTTTATTCCTCCCTTCTCTGAGACAGAAGCGGAACAAATCCAGAGTGCGCTGATCGAACAGGACCAGCCGGAGAGCACGGCGTATCTCCTGGGCCTGTTTGCGGGCCTTTCACTGGGCGAGATTGCAGCGCTCCGTTATGGCGACCTGAACTTTACAGATCACTCCATCATAATCACACGCAGTGCCAAAAACAGCAACAGAAAGCTGACTTCGTTCCCTGTGGAGCGGCGTGTAGTGCCTATGACGGACTATATCTTCTGGATTTTGCAAAGGCGTGGCGCTGACACAAAGAATCGAGACCATTACATATTTACAGACAGTGCAGATGAGGTAGAGAGCACCCGCAGAATTGAAAGCCGGTTCAGAAAGCTGCTGAATTTTTCTGTGGATACGAAAGAAACCTCTGTGGAGGCGCTTCGCAGTACCTTTGTGGCCCGCTGTCTGGAATCCAATCTGAACATCGAAACGGTGTCAGAGCTGACCGGTGCAGATATGGAATCCATTTATCGTTACTTCGGGCGGTATATCAAGGCTACGCCTTCGGATATCCGACGGCTGGATCGCTATTGCAGACTGGATGAAAATGAAAATGCTAAGCACCTGAATCTGATGATCCTGGGTGCCGGAAGCCACGGCCACGGCGTCATGGAGATCGCAAAAATGACCGGCGTGTTCGGCAAGATCGTATTTCTAGACGACAATGTGGCAGGAACCGATATTCTGGGCAAATGTACCGATTATCTGTCCTTCCAGAGAGACTTCCCGGTGGCCTTCCCTGCCTTTGGTGACAATGAACTGCGGGCAGGCTGGATCGAGCGGCTTCAAAATGCAGGCTTCCTGATTCCAAGACTGGTCCATCCCAGCGCCATTGTTTCCGACAATGTGGAGATCGGAGAAGGTTCCATCATCATGGCACAGGCAACGGTCAACCCCGATGTCAAGATCGGTGATGGCTGCATCCTGGCTCCCAACTCCATGGTGAGCTTCGGCAGCACCATTGGCCGCTATTCCCATTTGGACAGCGGCTGCATCGTGGCAAAGGATGTTCGGGTACCGGAAAAGACCACCATTGAAAGTGGAGAGGTCTGCAAAAACTGAGTTTAAGAAAGAAAAAACCGAATGCTACGAGTATGGTTTGGAGTTGCCGGAAGGTAAAAAAGAGAAACTCAACATAATCAAGATTAAGTGGAAATAGTGAGACCTAAATATATCAGTATTTCATATGTAAAGAGGTATAGATGATGGAAACGAATAAAAAGACAATCCCCTTTTCACCTCCCGATATGTCGGAGTTGGAGGTTGCTGAAGTTAGAGAGGCAATTCTATCTGGCTGGATCACGACCGGCCCTAAAACAAAACAGTTTGAGCGAGAAATTGCCGATTACTGCCATGTTAACAGAGCAGCCTGCCTAAATTCTCAGACAGCTTGCGCTGAGATGGCTCTCCGTGTTCTCGGTATCGGTGCAGGTGATGAAGTCATTGTACCTGCTTATACATATACGGCTTCTGCTTCTGTGGTGTGCCATGTGGGTGCAAAGCTGGTTTTCGTAGATGTTCAGAAGGACAGCCTGGAGATGGATTACAACCAGCTGGAGGCTGCCATCAATGAGAATACCAAGGTCATCATTCCTGTGGATCTGGGCGGCGTCCCCTGTGACTACGACAGAATCTATGAGATCATTGAAAAGAAAAAACACCTGTTCCGCCCCAACAATGAAATTCAGAAGGCTATGGGCCGTATCTCTGTGAATGCCGATACCGCTCACGCCTTCGGTGCGAAGTGGCACGGCAAAATGGTGGGTAGCATCGCTGACTTCTCAAGCTTCTCCTTCCATGCAGTAAAGAACTTGACTACCGCAGAGGGCGGTGCTTTAACATGGAAATCCATTCCTGGCATTGATGATGAAAATATTTATCACAAAATTCAGCTCCTGTCTTTACATGGGCAGTCTAAAGACGCTCTCGCAAAAACGAAGCTTGGAGCATGGGAATATGACGTGGTGGGCCCTTGGTACAAGTGCAACATGACCGACATCATGGCCGGTATCGGCCTTGCCCAGCTCCATCGCTATGACGGTATGCTCCAGCGCAGACGGGAGATCATTGAACGGTACGACGCCGCCTTCAAGCCCCTGGGTGTTGAGACTCTTCCTCACTTTACTGAGAGTCACCAGTCCTCGGGCCATCTGTACATCACTAGAGTACCCGGTATCACACCCGAGCAGCGCAGCGAGATTATCATCAAGATGGCTGAGGCCGGTGTGGCCTGCAATGTCCACTATAAGCCTCTGCCCATGATGACGGCTTATAAGAATCTGGGCTTTGATATCAAGGACTATCCCAACGCATACGAGCGTTTCGCCAACGAAATCACCCTGCCCCTCCACACCCGCCTCACCGATGAGGATGTGGAGTATGTGATTGAGAACTTTGTGAGAATCGTGAAGGAGTATAAATGATATGATCAGAGGCGAAAAGGTTGTTATTCGTGGTATCCAAAAGGAAGATGCATCCCAAATTTATAAATGGGTAAATGAAGAACAGCTTCGTGATTTTACGGGAACATTATATCCTGTTTCTGAATTTGAACATGAAAAATGGATTGCAAATGTTACAACAAGTCAGAATACTAAACTATTTGCGATCTGTGTGGACAATAAGTGCATTGGTACAATTGGTCTTAAAAACTTTGATACTACGAGCAGAAATGTAGAGTTGTATATTAGCATTGGAGAAAACAATTTGCAGAATAATGGTTATGGCTCAGATGCAGTAAGCACTTTGACCAGATTCTGTTTTGAACATTTGAATATTCATAAGGTCTACTTAAAAGTATTTGCTTCAAATAAAAGGGCGGTTAGATGTTATGAAAAAGCGGGATTTATTGAAGAGGGAATGTTGAAAGAGCATCATTTTAGTAAGGGAAAATATGAAGATATTCTTATCCTTGCCAAGATTTATGACAATACCTGATTCGCATATATTAGGGAATGTAGGAGCATGAATGTATGAAACGCTTGTTGATTATTGGGGCATCGGATTTTCAGCTTCCAGCTATTATAGCGGCAAAAGAAATGGGAATGTATGTTGGTGTTGCTGATTATAATCCCAACGCTGTTGGTATTCCATTTGCAGACGAATATTTTAATGTAAGTACAATTGATGCAGAAGGCATATGTCAATCAGCGAGAGATTTTAAGGCTGATGGGATTGTGACACTTTGTACGGATATGCCGATGCGGGCACTGGCATATACATGTGAAACGCTTGGCCTTGTGGGACCAGATCAGGAAATTGCTTATAAAGCAACTGATAAATACCAGATGATAAAAGCGTTCGAAGCAACCGATGTTCAGCATCCAGCATATAGTATAGTTCAGTCGAAGCGTGAGGCTGATAAGATATGCGCAGAGTTTCCTGTTCCAGCTATTACTAAACCGACAGATAATTCGGGCAGTAGAGGGATTATGCTTGTCGAAGAACGCGAAAAGTTTTCAGAGGCTATTACCTATAGCTCTGAGAATGGAAGAGACGGCACCGTTATTGTAGAAGAATATATGCAGGGCCCGGAAACAAGTGTTGAACTTATGGTAATTGAAGGAAAGGCACACGTTCTCCAAGTGACAGATAAAATTACAACAGGAGCTCCGCATTTTGTTGAGATTGGACATTCTCAGCCGTCACAATTGCCAACGGAATCGGTTCAGAAAATTAAAGATTTAGCAATGAGAGCGGCTTTGGCTGTTGGTATTAAGAATGGTCCAGCACATGCCGAGGTCATTTTGACCGAGGATGGACCTAAAATGGTAGAAATCGGAGCTAGAATGGGGGGCGGATGCATTACCACACATTTAGTCCCTCTTTCCACAGGTATTAGCATGACAAGAGCTACTATCCAAGTTGCAATGGGAGAGAAACCTGACCTCGTACAAAAAATCGAAAAAGGGTCAGCAATCAAGTTCATTATCCCTCCTGTAGGAAAAGTTGTTTCAATTTCAGGAAAAGAGGAAGCAGAGCAGATTGCTGGAATTAAACTTGTAGATATCCAGTGTGAAATTGGTCAAATCCTTACTGAGTTAGAGAACGGAACGTGTAGAATTGGATATGTTATTGCTCAAGCTGATACACCACAAGAGGCTCTAGCAATATGCGATAAAGCGCTGAACGAAATTCACATTGAAGTTGAATAGGAGATTGTAAATCATGTACAGATTTATAAAAAGGTCCATAGATCTATTCTTATCAATTCTTGCACTTCCCTTTCTTGTTGTACTAGTTCTTATTGTTGGTATAGCAATTAAGATGGAAGATCATGGCCCTATTTTTTATATGGCTGAGCGTCTCGGTAAAGATAAGCAAAAATTCTATATGTACAAGTTTCGATCAATGAAAGTCAATGCACCTAATATCATGAATAAGGATGGCAATACATATAACGCAAAAGACGATCCCAGAGTGACGAGAGTTGGCCGCTTTTTGAGGGAAACAAGTATTGATGAAATTCCTCAAGTGATAAATGTAATTAAGGGTGAAATGAGTATTATTGGACCTCGTGCGAGTACATGGCAGGCATTGGATTCCTATTTGCCTGATGAATTAGATAAATTAAAGGTTCGCCCTGGCATAACGGGTTATTCTCAGGCATATTACCGAAATAGCATTTCTGCTAGAGAAAAACGTCTGCATGATGCGTGGTATGCAAACCACGCATCCTTAGGATTGGATATTAAGATTTTCTTTAAGACAATTGACATGGTTTTGCGCCACAAAAATGTATATACAAATCTGGAAGGAACCAAGGTCGATGTCAACAAGTGATTTAAAACTATAAGGAATAGACAGTTAAAGGTAGAAATATGAAAATACTTAGATTGCCAGCGTATTTTTATCCAGAAAAGACGGCGAGTACACATCTTCAGCATGATAGAATAGAGGCGTTTTCTAAGGCTGGAATGGAAATTGTGATTCATGCGCCAACTCCGACAAGGGGTCTTAGCAACAGCGAGTATATTCAGCATAGGAATGAAGTTTATACTGAAATGTACGATGGACATGTTAAGGTTCATCGCTTTAAGATGTTCCGTGAAGGGAGAAATCCTTTAATAAGGGCTTTTCGGTATGTGCTTGTGAATTTGATCCAATATAGTAAAGGATGCAAAGAACAAAACATAGATGTGATTTATGGTAGTAGTACCCCTCCTACACAAGGTATATTTTGTGCTCGCCTCAAGAACAAGCTGAGTAAAAGATATGGGAAAAATGTACCAATTGTTTATAATCTGCAGGATGTTTTCCCAGACTCTCTATTGACCACAGGATTGACCCACAAAGGTTCCTCAATTTGGAAGATAGGCCGAAAAATCGAAGATTTTACATACCGTAATGCGAATCAGATCATCGTGATCAGTGAGAGCATGAAACGAAATATTATGGAAAAGGGAGTTCCGGAGGAGAAAATCACCGTTGTTCCCAACTGGATCGATACAGAAGCGGTCAAACCGGTTCCCAAAGAAGCGAACAAGCTGTTTGAGGAGTTTGGCATTGATCCGAAAAAATTCATTGTTCTCTATGCTGGCAACTTCGGTGCAGCTCAGGGTGCTGATGTTGCCTTAAAGGCCGCAGAGCTTTTGAAGGGAAATACGGACATTCAGTTTGTGATTTTCGGCGGCGGAGCTGAGTTCGGTGCAGCAAAGCAGTATGTGCAGGAGCATCAACTGAACAATGTTATCATCAACGATCTTTTGCCGCAGGATAGAGTGTCTGAGGTATATAGTCTGGGCGATGTTGCGCTGATTACCTGTAAAAAGGGCGTCGGAACCAGCGGTATGCCCAGCAAGACCTGGAGCATTATGGCCTGCAACACCCCAATTATTGCTGCGTTTGACATGGATAGTGAGTTACATGAGATCCTGGAGGATTCTGGCGCAGGAGTCTGTGTCCCTGCGGAGGATGTAGAGGCCTTGAAATCTGCAATTCTAGATGCCTTTGGGGCGTCAATCGTGCCCAGCAAGGAAGAAGTAAATTCCAGACAGTATGTACGGGAGAATGCTTCTAAGGATGTATGCGTATCCAAGTATATTGAGGTTTTGCAGAAAGCAACAAAAAATTCACTATGAAAGAGGTGTCCAAAATACTTACTCAGAGAAATATTATTTTAGTATCTCCGTTGCCGCCACCTATCGGCGGAATAGCATCGTGGACTGAATCTTTCGTGAATTATTGTAATAAGAATGATATTCCATGTACAGTAGTGAACTCTTCTGTGGCAGAGAAACGGGCGAATAGCAGTAAAGTTTCCTATTTGGAGGAATGGAAGCGGCTCAGAAGAATTCGGAGTGAGCTCAGGCAGGCTGTCCGGCAACAGAAAGATTGCGTAATCCACTATAACGCCTCATGCTTTACAGCGGGATTGATCCGAGATTACCTTGTGTTGAAAGGCATCAATACACCCGTCGTTTATCAGTGTCACTGTAACTTGGATACGAATCTGAATAATAAAATCGCATCGTTCATGTTTCAGAAGGTTTGCAACACAGTAAAAACGGTTTGTGTTTTGAATTCGGCATCTCGTCAGACAGCCAGCCTGTACCACAAGAATGTAAAATATATTCCCAACTTTATTGATGAGCTTTATCGGGAAGTGGCTGATGCAAACGGGAAAATCAAAAATGTTTGCTTTGTAGGACGTGTCTGCACCTCCAAAGGAATCCTTGAATATATTGAGGCGGGAAAAGCCCGGACAGATTTACAGTTCCATATCGTTGGACCTATCGAGGATAGCATTTCGTCCTTGTGCGATACCGACAACTTTAAGATCTGGGGCGCTCAGCCCCACGAAAAAGTCATTGAGATCCTAAAAGAAATGGATGTATATGTGCTGCCCAGCTATACGGAGGGATTTCCGTTGGGGGTCCTGGAGGCTATGAGCTGTGGTTTGCCTGTGATCGCTACGGATGTGGGCTCCATCAGCGATATGATCGAGAATCAGGGGGGGATTCTAATTCCTCAGAAATCTTCAGACGCCATTGTGTCTGCGTTGAATGAGATGGATAGCTCTGATGTAAGACAAAAGATGGCAGAGTTCAACATTGCAAAGGTGCGGAACGAATATCTTATTGAGAAAGTGATCGCCCAACTGCGGGAAACATACGATTCATTCTAATTTTTTGGAGGGGCAAAGAGAATACATGAAGATAGCTAGAACCACCTTGAAAATTGTCAGTATTTTGCCAAGGGCTTGGAATAAATTTATTGTGGCACCGTTAAAAAAAGCATCCTTTGCAAGCTGCGGAAAGGATGTGTCCATAGGTCCGCATTCTTCTTTCACAGGCATTGAAAACATGGAGGTTGGAGATCATGTGGCAATTGGAGCGAGAAATTGCTTCATGACCACAAGAGCTAAAGTGATCATTAAGGACCATGTCATGTTTGCGCCTGGTGTTACGGTTGTTACCGGCAATCATCGTATAGATATGACAGACCGATTTATGTCCGATGTTAGGGATCAAGATAAGAGACCGGAAGATGATCAGGATGTTGTGCTTGAAGGAGATAACTGGATCGGTGCCAATGTTACGATCTTGAAGGGAGTAACTGTTGGACGTGGTGCTGTGATAGCAGCCGGTGCAGTAGTTGCAAAAGATGTGGTACCGTATGCAATTGTGGGTGGAGTTCCGGCAAAGGAAATAGGAACTAGGGGGAAAAATATATGAAGGCATTGATTGTGAGTCATTTAAAATACCCCAACGGAGACGCAGGTTCTATTCGCCATCATTTGTTTGCAAAAATGCTGTATGGTATGGGGTATCAGGTTTTTGCAGTGGGATTGGGGGATTCTACCAAATTTCAAACCAGAGACATGGACGGAGTTACTTATCTTTCTTTAAGAGAAACGGATGCTTCCAAGAAGGGAAAAATTCGTTCATACTTGCAATTTTGGCCTAGATTCAAAAAACAGCTTAAAGCATACGCTCCTGATTTGATTCTCACGGATGACCTTGGCCCGACTCAGATGATGAAGCTGCGATTTTATTGCAAGAGAAGAAAAATTCGATTGGTACATGACAGTGTGGAGTGGTATTCTCCAGAACAGTTCACATGTGGAAAAAGATCCTTAACATACATTCAAAAAAATATTGTGAATCGCTATATCCTTAATAAAGATTTTCATGTCATTGCAATCAGCGAATATCTGTATGATTATTTTACATCGAAAGGTATTCCTACTGTGAGAATACCAATCTTGGTTTCTCAAAAGGATATTCATACGGAAAAGCTGACTGTAGAGGACAAGGTTGTATTCACCTACGCCGGACAGGCAGGAAAGAAAGATTATCTCCATATTATGCTGGAGGCGTTCTCTATGCTGCCGCAGGAAACATTAAATAAGGTAGAGTTTCGCATTGTAGGCTGTACTAGGGAACAGGTGCTTACTTCTGGTGTCCCTGTAGAAATCCTTAATCATCTAGGAAACGCTGTTTGTTTTTATGGCAGGATCACCCATGACAGGGTTTTAGAAATCTTACAGTCTACAGATTTTACAATCCTAATTCGATCTGAAACACAGCGTTACGCCAAAGCAGGATTCCCTACTAAATTTGTCGAGAGTCTAGCCAATTCGACGCCGGTTATCTGCAATCTGACTTCGGATCTCGATAGGTACTTGAAAGATGGCGAAAATGGTTTTGTAGTATATGGAGAAAAAAAAGAAGAGCTATGGAAAGTCCTTCAAACTGCTGTAGAATTACCCCTAACCATACGGAAACAAATGTATGTCGGCGCCGAAAAGACGGTTAAGACTTACTTTGATTGCCTTAAATATGAGGAAAGCTTAAAGCAAGTGATTCAATAGAAATCCTATAGGCTATTACGCAAAATGGGATTTTGTCTATAGTTCCCATATGTATTTTAGGAGGGAAATTTGTGCATTTCAAAATAAAAATGGAAACGATAGTGGAGATTGTGTTGCTCCTGTTTGCAATGAATTTCATGAATATGGAAAGCAAATTGGTATTCCTGCTTTTATTGCTTTCTGTCGTCTATTTTACTCACAAAATTAAACTGGATATGGGTTTAGTGTGGATCACACTGTTTTCTGCCTCGTTTTATCTGCTTTCCACTATTTATCATCCGAGTATGATGACTGCTTACATATGGAGATATGTGGTGGGACCCATTGGCGGATACATTATCGGCGTAGGTTTTTATCAAAATTCTCAAAAAAAAGAGGACCAAGACAAGTACCTTTTAAGGATTATATTTGTAATCATAATTGGCCGTTTTATTCATGGTTTCCTAAATATGACGATATCTGGAAATCTAGGACAGCTCCGAAACGGTACAGATATCTGGACTCGTAGTATTATTGCGGCGACTGGGCAAGGGGCATTGATGACACTCAGCATTTCTCTCCTGTTCTATGTACTGTTTATGGTAAAATGGAAAGATCAAAAGAGGGAGAAAATAATCCTTCTGTTTATGGTGATTGCATCTGTGATGAATAGCTTGATCACGGCCTCTAGAACTGCGGTAATCATTATGGCTACAGTATTTGTAATTTGTAGTGTGTATATGCTATTTTCACCGGTGATTAGTAGAAAAGAAAAACGAATATTTAAGTACAGTTTGATTTTGTTTGTAGCCTTAGTTGCTGTTCTATATCTCTTGGATTTTATGAGTATTCAGGGGATGATTCAGAATTCTCCATTGATGGAAAGAATACTGAATCCTAAATTCAGAGATATAGGTGATCAGAATAGGTATAAAATGTTTGTAGATGCACTATATGTAGGAATCAATCATCCCTTTGGCGATGGCACTTTAAATACTGCGCATAATTTATGGCTTGATATATTTAAGCAGACTGGATGGTTTCCATTCTTGTTTCTTATGCTATTTTCTATATATTCCGTTAGGTGCTGTTTTAGAA
>CAUWEI010000102.1:0-10224 GCA_963557675.1 uncultured Oscillospiraceae bacterium
CTTGTACGGAAGTAGGTGGCCTGTTAAAATGGCCGAAGAAAAGACGCTAAGGAGGTTCTTACAATGAAAAAAATTTTGAGTCTTATGCTGGCTGTACTGCTGATTGGTACAGCCTTTTCCGGGTGCGGAAAGGAACCGGAGAAAAAACCGGAAGAAAGTCAATCGTCAGTGGAGACCACCACTGGTAACTTGAAGGAATCTGAAAGTCAGCAGATAGAAGAAACGGAAGGGTCCGGCTATCGGGTAGAGACGCTCAAGCTGGCAGGCGGTACGGACTGGGGTGCGCCCAATCCCTATCTGAACATGTCTCGTGGCCCCGGACAGGCCAAAATGCGTCTGGTTTTCGGCAGCTTCCTGGAAAAGGATGAGACAGGCGACGTGTCTTGGCTGGCAGAAACCTGGTCCAGAGAAGGAAATGACTATACCTTCACTCTATTTGCAGATGCAAAATTTCACGATGGCACCCCCATCACCACCGAGGATGTGGCCTTCACGCTGGACTATTGCAAGGAGCATCCTCCTGTAACCAACACACTGGGTGCCGGGGAGAATTTCCTGGTAGATCACTATACCATTGTGGATGAAAGAACCATTACCATCTCTGTCAAAAACCCCACCGCAGATACCCTGTCCAATCTGGGCAGCTTTGTGATTCTCCCCAAGCACATCTGGGAGAAGGTAGAAGACCCCTACACCTACACAGGGGATGGATACCTGGTGGGCAGCGGTGCGTATATGTGTACCTCCTACGATGGAGCCACCGGCAGCTATGAGTTTACTGCCTTTTCCGACTGGTGCAACGGACAGCAGGCAGCCCAGCGGGTGTTGTTTGTCCCGGTGAGCGATGCGCTGTTGGCCTTTGAAAATGGGGAAATTGACATTACTTCCATGCCTGCGGATTTGGAAGATACTTACAGAGCGAATCCTTCCATTGGATTTGTGGAAAAGAAGAATGATTCCGGCTATAAGCTCCTGATTAACTTTGAAAAATGTCCTCAGTTTTTGGATTTGGAGCTTCGCAAGGCCATCTATTGGGCTTTAGACCGTCAGAGCATTGTGGACAATGTGTTCCGTGGCAATGGCAGCGTGGGAAGTGCTGGCTATGTCCCCGAGGGCAGTCAGTTCTACAACGAAAATGTGGTGAAATATTCCTATGATCCGGAAAAGGCCAAAGAAGCTCTCAGTACCCTTGGGGCAGAAGTGACCCTGCTGATTTCCGACAGTGCCACAGACATCAGCATCGGTGAGATTGTAAAGAACAATCTAGAGGCCGCCGGTGTAAAGGTACAGGTGGAGTCCTTTGATTCTGCAACCAGAGATGACCGGGTCAATAGCGGTGAATATGAATTTGCCATTGTGGGCAATGGCGGCTGGGGCAATAACCCTCCTTCCTATATGCGGACGGTATTTTCGGATGTCTCCAAGAACAAGGGCGGAAATCCCCACAGCATGGGCCCCATTGGTTACAGCAATGAGGAAATCACAAAGCTTGCAGAAGATCAGATGTATGAGCTGGACTTTGAGGCCAGAAAGCAGATGTTCAAGGATTTGCAGCTTCTGGTAAGTCAGGAAATCCCGGTGATTGTTCTTGCCAATCAGTCCTCTTACTCCATGTTCCACAAGGACTATTATGATGGCTGGATGAAGACTTACGCCTATCAGCAGGCAGAACAGACCCGGCTTTCCTATATGGCAAGATAAACCCGGAAAGCATACCGGAGGAAGGAGGTGGATGCGATGAAACGAAGAATTCTGGTGCTGCTGTTGTCTTTTGTGGTGATTTATCTGTTCAATTTCTCCATTCCCAGAATGATGCCGGGAGACCCCTTTTCCTATACCTCTGCCGATGCCTCGGAAAATGCGGATACGGAAATGAGTCAGGAGCAAAAAGAATATATGCGTGCCTATTATGGGATGGATAAGCCGCTGCTTACTCAGCTCAAGGACACCATAAAAGCCAATCTCCGGGGAGACTTTGGCCAGAGCATCCACTATAAACGAGCTGCGGCAGATGTGATTCAGGAAAGACTGCCCTGGACGTTGTTTCTCATGGGAGCCACCTTGCTTCTCAGTTTGGTGTGTGGAGTCTTTTTGGCTCTGTGGAGTATTCGCAGACGCAGAGCAGACCGGGTGATTTTTGGTATTTGCTCCGTAGTGACGGAAATCCCATCCTACCTCATTGGTATTTTGCTCCTGTTTTTGGTGGCGGCAAAAGTCAAATGGATTCCGTTGTCCGGTGCTGTGACGGCGTTTGCGGTTTACGAATCCACTTGGGAATGGCTTCAGGATGTGCTGGTTCACGCCATGCTGCCCATTTTGGCGATGTGTTTGTTTACTATCCCTAAGTTCTATTTTACTGCCCGGGCCAGCTTTTTGAGTATCCATAAAAAACCCTATCTGTTGGCAGCGAAAGCCAAGGGCCTAAAGGAACGCAGAATCCGGTGGCGTTACATCTTTGTCAATGGCATCACGCCCATTGTAGCCAGATTGTTTCTCTGCGTGGGAACTACGGTGGGCGGAACCATGCTCATTGAAAACGTGTTTTCTTATCCCGGTCTAGGCACCATTATGAAAGAATCCGTAAAATACCGGGACTACATCATGATTCAGGACATTTTTCTGCTGTCCACGGTCATTGTGCTTTTGAGTCTCTTTGTGGCAGACCTGTTGAGCGGCCTGGTAGACAAGGAGGAACGGTGAGATGAAAAAAGTATATGCTTATCTGACAGTGTTTCTCCTTCTGACGTTGTTTTTCCTCTATGGAGCGGTGTTTTCCGGAAGCAGTGCCACACTGCCTTCCGGAAGCTCTTTGGAAGCTCCCGGCGGTTGTCATCTGTTGGGGACAGACAACCTGGGCATTGACATTTATGCCCAGATTTCCGCTGGCTTTTTTCGCTCGATGGCCATTGGTCTGGCAACGGCTGGACTTACCTTCCTTTTAGGCGGTGGCTTGGGTGTTACAGCCGGTTACTTGGGCGGAAAGGTAGACGATGTGGTGTCCTTCCTTATCAACGTGCTTCTGTCCATTCCTCAGCTTCCGGTTATGATTGTGATGGGGGCATTCTTTGGGCAGAGCACCTGGAATATTATCTGGATTATTGCGGCCTTTTCTTGGGCACCCATTGCCAAACAGCTCCGGGCAAAAACCATATCGGTCCGCAGTGCGCCATATATCCGCCTTGCAAAAAGCTATGGCGGTGGTACTTGGTACATTATCCGCCGCCATATGTTACGGGAACTGCTGCCTTTGCTCACCGTCAATGCCATCGGGGTGGTAGGTGCGTCCATTGTGCAGGAGTCCTCTATGGCGTTTCTGGGACTGTCGGACCCACTGGCGAAATCTTGGGGCCTGATGATTGCACGGGCAAAAGGATTCTCCGGAATTTTCTTTACGGAATTCTGGAAATGGTGGCTGCTTCCTCCGGTGTTATCGCTGGTTTGCTCCACCCTATGTTTGAGATTGCTTGCCAAGGCCATGGAACAGGTCTGGCTGAAGGAGGCGTGAGAAGAATTGCTGCTGAATGTTGAAAACCTGATGGTACAGTATCCGGGATTTTCCCTGCATCCGGTGTCCCTACAGCTGGACGAAGGGGAGATTTTGACGGTGATCGGGGAGTCGGGAAGTGGCAAGACCACGCTTGCCAAGGCCATTGCCTGCCTGCAAAATGAGGAGGCACGGGTCAGCGGCAGTGTGGTCCTGAACGGTCAGGAGCTTCTCGCCATGTCGGAGCGGGAGCGGAAAAAGCTGCGTATGACCACCTTTTCTATTGCCTTCCAAAACTCGGCCCAGTATCTGAATCCGACCATGACTTTGCGTGGGCATTTGGAGGAGATTCTGGATCGGGCCTATCCTCGTCGCAAACAGGATTGCTATATGAAGACCCTTATGGAAGAGGTGGGCCTTACTTATGAGGACTTAAACCGCTATCCCAGAGAGCTGTCCGGCGGTATGGCGCAGAAATTTTTGCTGGCCAATGCGGTGGCGTTGCGGCCTCAACTGGTGATTTTGGACGAACCCACAGGGGCTGTGGACAAATCCTCCGGAGAAGAATTGATGCGGCTAATTTTGAAGCTGAACCGGGAACACCACATTGCGTTTTTAATCATTACCCACGATATGTATGTGGCCTCCAAGCTGGGGCAACGGATGATGGTTCTTTATGAGGGCCATGTGATGGAGGAAGGGCAGATGGAGCAGGTGCTGGACCAACCCCGGCACCCTTACACCAGAGGCCTGCTTCATGCCAGCATCAGCCTGAACATTGCCAAGGACATTTGGGGAATTCCGGCAAGTCGGGAAAGGGGCCACTGCCACCACTGCTGTCCTTTCTACGGAAGATGTACCCAGTCTGTGGAGATTTGCGGAAGGGAAGCCCCGCATTTGGAGCAGCTGCCCGATGGCAGACGCATTGCTTGCCACCGTGGCGGTATTGTGAAGGTGCTGGAAGGAAAACAAATCGGAAAGTCCTACGGAAAACAACGGGTTTTATCCCATTGTGACCTGACCATTCACAGCGGTGAAATCATTTCCCTTGTGGGAAAGTCCGGCGCAGGCAAGACTACTTTGGCTCGAATCCTCAGTGGTTTTGAATCGGGGAGCTATGAAGGACAGGTGTTTTTTGAAGAAAATCCACCGGATTTTACTACACTTCACAAGGTGAAGGGAGGCCTACAGCTCTTGTTTCAGGACAGCGAAGCTTCCTTAAATCCCAGAATGACGGTTTTGGATGCGGTGGCAGAACCGCTGCTCCTCAGCGGACAAGCTCCCGAACCCAGAAAAGAGCAAACCCTACAGGCCATACAGGATGTGGGCCTTCCAGTGACAGATGATTTTCTCCACAAGACCATACGAACCTTGTCCGGTGGACAAAAACAGCGGGTAGCACTGGCTAGAGCTCTCACTATGGAGCCAAAGCTTTTGGTTGCAGACGAGCCAACTTCTATGCTGGACCCTTCCAGCTGCGCCAATGTGCTGCGGATGCTCAAGGCAATGCAGAATCAGCGTGGATTTTCCATGCTGATGATTACCCACGATTTGGAAAGTGCTGCAAAAATTTCTGACAGCATTTATCTATTAAAAGACCACCAGCTTACGAGAATTAAGCCTTCAGACTATGTAAAAACAAACTTAAATGAACTATTTAACTAGGAGGAACCACCAATGAACGAAAAAGAACTGTGGAATCGATGTGTGGATTTTCATGGTCATGCCTGTGGCGGCTTGACCATTGGCTACAAGGCGGCTCTGTATGCCATAGAGCTTTTGGAACTGACCTTCTCCAAAGACGAACAGGTAGTATGTATCGCTGAAAATGACGCTTGCAGCGTGGATGCCATTCAGGCTATTTTAGGATGCAGCGTGGGCAAGGGGAATCTGCTGTTCCATATGCGTGGCAAGCAGGCCTATTCCTTTTACAACCGCACTACCGGAAAATCCGTTCGTCTGGTCTTAAAGCCGGTGCCTCAGAACATGACCCGAGAGGAGTCCTTTGCTTATTATCAAAGCCGGGAACCCAAGGAACTGTTTGCTGTAAAGGAAACCACCATTGAGCTGCCCGAACGGGCCAGACTGTTCCACTCTTATGTCTGCGATTGCTGCGGGGAGGTAACGGGAGCAAACTGGATTCGTCTGGACGGAGACAAGAAGCTGTGTCTGGATTGCTATAAGAGTTACGATCGGTTTCACGTCTAAAAAATAAAAGAGGCCGGGGATTTCGCAATGAAATCCCCGGCTTTTTTACACAATGGGTGTGGAAAACGTTCTTATAGAATGTCGATGACTTCGCCGTTCAGGGCTTTGTTCATGCTCCGCACCGCGCAGAACTTGCCGCACATGGAGCAGGAATCGTCATGCTCCGGGGAGCGGTCGGCACGAATGGCCTTGGCGGTTTCCGGGTCGATTGCACAGGCCCACTGGGCCTCCCAGTCCAATGCTCTCCGGGCATCGCCCATCCGGTCGTCGATTTCCCTAGCTCCACGGACACCTTTTGCAATGTCGGCGGCGTGGGCGGCAATTTTGCTGGCAATAATACCTTGCTTTACATCATCCAGATTGGGAAGTGCCAGATGTTCGGCAGGAGTCACATAACACAAGAAGGCCGCACCGTTCATGGCGGCAATGGCACCGCCGATGGCTCCGGTGATGTGGTCATAACCGGGTGCAATGTCGGTCACCAGGGGCCCCAACACATAGAAGGGAGCACCCATGCACAGAGTTTTCTGCACGGTCATATTAGCGGCAATCTGGTCCATGGGTACGTGACCGGGGCCTTCCACAATGACCTGCACATCCTTTTCCCAGGCTCTCTTGGTCAGTTCGCCCAGACGTACCAATTCTTCAATCTGACACACATCGGTGGCATCGGCCAGACAGCCGGGACGGCAGGCATCGCCCAGAGAGATGGTCACATCGTATTCCCGGCAGATGTCCAGAATCTCATCGTAGTACTCATAGAAGGGGTTTTCCTCGCCGGTCATACACATCCAGGCAAAGACCAGAGAACCGCCACGGGACACAATGTTTGTCTTACGCTTGTGCTTGCGAATCTGGTCGATGGTCTTACGGGTAATGCCGCAGTGGAGGGTCACAAAGTCCACACCGTCCTGAGCATGGAGCCGAATCACGTCGATAAAGTCCTTGGCACTCAGGGTGTTCAGGTCCCGCTGATAGTGAATCACGCTGTCATAGACGGGAACGGTGCCGATCATGGCAGGGCACTCCTTTGTGAGCTTCTGGCGGAAGGGCTGGGTGTTGCCGTGGCTGGACAAGTCCATAATGGCTTCGGCACCCATGTGGACGGCAGAAAGGACCTTCTGCATTTCCACATCATAGTCCTTGCAGTCCCGGGAAACACCCAGATTGACGTTGATTTTCGTGCGGAGCATGGAGCCAACGCCTTCGGGGTTCAGGCAGCGGTGATTCTTGTTGGCGGGAATGACCACCTTGCCGTTGGCTACCAGAGGCAGTAACTCCTCTGTGGTCATGCGTTCCTTTTTTGCTACGATTTCCAGTTCCGGGGTCACAATGCCTTTCCGGGCGGCTTCCATCTGGGTTGCATAAGTTCTGGTTTCCATTGTCAGTTCTCCTTTGTATTCAAACAGATTTTAGTGAAAACGTACCGGGAAAAATAGGGAATCGATTTGTTGACGCCGGCTGTGTCCTGCCAAAAGGGTAGACTTCGGGCAGGAACACCATTCACGGAGATTGTTTTCCAATCTGCTTGAATACCGGCGCCTCCGTTGGGATAAAAGCCAACGGTTGATAATGCTGTGTTCATTGAAATACTCCTTTCGGGATTCAGCATATCTTTTATAAAGCGACAGAGAGTGGTGCCCCCGGTCTGCCGCCGGTCAGCCTCTGCCGGAGGCAGAAGCAAACGCACAAATAAAGCTATGAATTATTCAAATTCTTTCAGACAAGCCCCTTCATCGGGTGCTTTCATAATACGACTCATAATGCAGGCCCCTGTAGCGCCTGCCTTACAAACGGAACCGATATTGCTCGGCTCAATGCCTCCAATGGCATAGACGGGGATGGTTACGGCCTTGCATACTGCCTGCAAGAAGTCCAGACCACGGCCCGGAAGTCCTTTCTTGCAGTCGGTATCAAAGATATGCCCTGCCGTAATATAAGTACAGCCCAGCTTTTGGGCCTCCAATGCGTCTTCAACGCTATGACAGGAGGCACCCAAAGTAGAAAAGTGGGCTTTTTCCTGAGAGGTCAGAGTGCGAAGAAGGGGCAATGGCAAATGAATGGCCTGTGCACCTAATTCGGTGGCCACATCCACGAAACTGTGGAGAATACAGAAAGTTTCTTGTGCTTTGCAGATTGCAAGGACTTCTTGGGCAAGGGCCTTATATTCTGCGGCAGACAAATCCTTTTCTCGCAGGACGATTCCAGCGGGGTGAGCGGAAGCGATGCGGCTTAAACGCTGTATAAAATCATCCCGGCACAGCTTCCGGTTGGTGATACAAAGAATCTTAGACATAGAGATAATCGTTTAGGACGGGCTGCAATCCCTGTCCTTCCATGTCCTCGTACATCTGGTGGAAGCTCCGGCTGTCATCGATCTCAAATTGCTCATCGCCCTGTGTTTCGTTCGTTTCCTTTCCGGTGTACTTGCTTTCATGGTCTCCGATTCCGGTGGAAACACCGGCAGAAACCTTGGTAGCCGCAATTTTTACAATGCCATTGCGGAACGCTTCGCTTTCCCGGGAAGAGACGGTAATGCCTGCAAAGGGAAGGAAAATCCGATAGGCACAGAGAATCTGACACAGTTGGGTCTCGCCTACATCCAGAGGATTGATTTTGTCGTTGTTGATAATGGGCCGAAGTCTGGGACAGGACAGGGAAATCTCAGCCTGAGGATACTTGCGCTGTAAATAGTAGGCGTGAAGTCCAGTAGCCAAGGCATCCTTTCGGAAGTCCGACAGCCCCAGAAGGGCCGAAAGGGCCACTCCACGCATGCCGCCCCGAAGGGCCCGCTCCTGAGAATCGAACCGATAAGGCCACACCCGCTTATGTCCCATGAGGTGGAGGGTTTCGTATTTATCGGCATCATAGGTTTCCTGAAATACCGTTACATAATCCACGCCGCAGGTGTGCAGATAGTGGTATTCATCGGTATTGACGGGATAGATTTCCAGACCTACCATACGGAAATACTTCCGGGCCAGCTTGCAGGCTTCGCCAATGTATTGAACGTCACTCTGTGCCCGGCTTTCTCCGGTGAGAATCAGAATTTCCTCCATACCGGAGTCTGCAATGACTTTCATTTCGTGCTCAATCTGCTCCATGGTAAGCTTCATGCGCTTGATGTGGTTGTAGCAGTTAAAGCCGCAGTAGACACAGTAGTTTTCACAGTAGTTGGCAATATAAAGAGGGGTAAAGAGATAGACCGTGTTTCCAAAGTGCTTACTGGTCTCCATCCGGGCTTTCTGGGCCATTTGTTCCAGAAAAGGCTGGGCGGCAGGGGACAGAAGGGCTTTGAAATCCTCAATGGAACAGGTTTCATGCTCCAAAGCGGCCTGTACATCCTTGGCGGTGTATTTGCTATAGTCATAGGAATTCATATGTTCCATGACGGTGGGACGGATGTCCGATTGGAGCTGCTCCATACCGGGCATATATTCCATGTGATTGGTACGGCTGGAAGGGTCGGTTTCCAGACGGTGCTTTTTGGACAGCGCTTCCGCAGAAAGGAAGGCAGAATCTACAAAAAACTGGTTTTCCATATTGGGCCTCCTTTAGTTGCGGAGGAAGCCCGTGAGGGGATCGGAGGCGGAAGCACCACGGACCAGAACCCGTCCCAGACCGGACAAGTATGCTTTGCGGCCTGCCTCGATGGCCTGACGGAAGGCGGAGGCCATCATGGGCAGGTCTCCGGCGGTAGCCAGTGCGGTATTGGCCATAATGGCCGCAGCACCCATTTCCATGGCTTCACAGGCCTGAGAAGGTCTGCCAATGCCTGCATCTACAATGATGGGCAGGTCGATTTCGTCAATGAGAATCTGGATAAACTCCTTCGTTGCCAAACCCTTGTTGGAGCCAATGGGGGAGGCCAGAGGCATAATGGTGGCAGCACCTGCATTGACCAAATCCCGTGCTGCATTCAGATCGGGATACATATAGGGCATGACGACAAAGCCCTCGTTTGCCAGAATTTCCGTGGCCTTGATGGTCTCCTGATTATCGGGCAGCAGGTATTTGGAATCCCGCATAATCTCCACCTTTACAAAGTCGCCGCAGCCCAGCTCTCGTGCCAGACGAGCAATGCGGACGGCCTCCTGTGCATCTCTTGCGCCGGAGGTGTTGGGCAGCAGGGTAACGCCCTTGGGGATAAAGTCCAGAATGTTTTCCTGCTCTTTGGTGTTGGCCCGACGGACAGCCAGAGTAATAATTTCTGCACCGGCATCTTTTACGGCGGCTTCGATGAGCTTCATGGAGTATTTGCCGGAGCCGAGGATAAAGCGGGAATGAAATTCATGCCCGCCAATCATAAGGGGGTCTGTGTGATTCATAATCAAGTCCTTCTTTCTTATGGTTCAAAATAGTCTGCCAGAATCCGAAGCACCATGTGGGCCTCATGGGCGGCACATATCATAACCCGGGAGGAGACCAGACTGCTATGATCGGTAACGTCGCTGACCCCATCTCCACAGAGGTAGAAGTGCTTGGTGATTTTCTTTGTTTGAATGGCATTGGCAGAGCCAAGCCCCGCCATG
>CAUWEI010000103.1:0-9983 GCA_963557675.1 uncultured Oscillospiraceae bacterium
TGTCAGTGTCAATCAGTTTTAGTAAAATGATTTATTTCGATGAATTAAAGTTAAATTACATAATTTTCACTTAAATCTGCAAAAACAAAATTTACAGCATTCCATGGTCAATACTCCTGTTTTTTGTAATTTTTCAAACTTTTAGAAGGAAGCAAAAAATTGCCATCCTGCGACATGGCAAGATGGCAACAATGAGCTACAATATATATTGGTACATAAATTGTTCAAAAATGTTTTTATACAGATATATTATGCAAAACATCACCTGTAATACATCCGTATCCGCAAAAAATTGGAACACAGCATCCACTAATTTTTCTTTTTGATTGGATGCCGTACCACCGTTTTGCATTTTTCCGGAGTACATTTTCTGGGATCACTCAAGTATATTTCGTGATGGTGTCTGCCGGAAGCAAAATCCAGGTCATAGCCCATATTCTTTGCAAAGGCATCCATGTTGGCGATGGTGGCAGATTCTTCATCGTAGCTTCCTATGTGCATACACTGCACACACAAGCCTTCCCTATGAGGAAAAATCTCCACTTTGGAAAAATCAGATTTTTTCTTTTTGGTGGCTTCTGCAATGGCCCAGTCAAAATCCTCTTTTTTGATAAAATCGGGCAAACGAATCATGGAAATCCATTCAAAGCGTTCTTTCTGGCGGTAATCGACCCCTTCGCAGCCCTCTTGCCACCAAAGCCCCTCCAGAGGCGGCACCACATAGGGAACATAGCCCTCTATTTTGTGCGGACCCTTCTGGCCCATCTTTAAGGTGAAGGCAATGGCATACAGCATCCCGATTGCCAGTTGGTACTCCCCTTCTGCTTCGTTGGGATTTCCCCTTCCACGAACAGCAATGTACTGCATTTCCGGGATTTCTACAATGCTGGGAGTTTTGGGCGGCTGGTAGAATTCTTTATACTCTTTTTTATAATCAAAGGGCATCTTTTTTCCCTCTTTTCTTTTTTGGTTTGGGCACGGGAAGCTCCTGCCAGGTGGCAAGTACAAAGGCAGAAAGGGCCTCTCGATCGTCAATATCTGAAAACACAAAATGTTCCTTTGCTCCCTCATAGGGGGAAGCAGTCTCCAAGTTGGGCATAAGCTTTTTCCCGGCCTCTGTTATTTTAATAAACAACTGGTCATCGCAAATGAGGCCGAAAATTTTTCCGTCCAAATAAATTCCATAGTCCCCAAACATCTTACGCACCGTAACTTCTCCTGCGCCAGAGCACTGATCTGCAATGTACTGCACATATTCCGCACGACAAGCCATTATAGTCCTTCTCCTTCATAGTTCTTTTGCATACGCTGCAAGAGCGTGTAAATTTCCGCTCTTAACTCCTTCGGCTCCAATAATGTAACACGGTCTCCAAATGTCATGAGCCATACAAGCAAGTTTTCTCGATTCGTATAGTCCATTTGAAATAGCAGTTTCCCATCCTCTTGCACTTCAAACGAATGGATTCCGAACTCCTCCACCAGACGCCACTTACAGCTTGCATCAAACAACGCTTTTACCTGAATACCACCCGGAAAAAGGTTCTCATTCTTCAAGTCCGGCAACGGAGCTGGCCGTTTTCGGAATGAACAAGTGGAGGGCTGCAATTGCGTCATACGGTTGAGCTTAAATAACCGGAAATCCTGCCGCTTTTCGCAAAACGCCCAGAGATACCAACTGGACCAGCGGAACATTAAATAATACGGCTCCACCGTTCTTTGTTCTTCCCCTTTGGGCGCATAGTAAAAAAAGGACAGCTTGCAGTTTCGGTCGATGGCATTGCGAATCACCGCTATTTTAGGAGCAAGAGAATCCTTGTCCCAAGAGGACAAATCAATCAAAACGGATTGGTTTCCCGTCATAAAGTCCGAAGAGCCAGCAGATAATTTTTCCATGAGCTGTTCGTATTGGTTGGTTCCATGAATACTGTCCAGGCTCCGCAGTCCGGCTAAAACATCCTGCATTTCACTGGTAGACAGAAGCGTGCGGTCTATTTTATAGTTTTCCAGAATGGAAATGCCCCCCATGCACACTCTGTCTGGTCCAAATCGGGATTCCCGCCTGACACAAAGTTTCCAGATCCCGGTGAATGGTTCGTTTGGAAACTTCAAATTTGTCTGCTAAATAGGGTGCGGTCACCGTTCCTTTCTGTAACAAAATCGATAAAATACCAATAAGCCGATCCAGTTTCATAGCAAGTTCCTTTTCCGGTATAAGTATAGCAGCAAAAACATGACATCTATATGTCATGTTTTATTCTAGCATAAAATTTCTTTTTTCATAAGTGGATTTTCCGAAGAAAGAACGTCAAAAAAGTACCGGGTTACCCCGACACCTTCAAAAATTATGGGCTGTCCCTCCTGTACGGTGGGACAGCCCGAAAATTATTTACTTGCTCTGCTCCATAAGTTCAGCAAAGACAGGCAGACTTCTCATAATCATGTCGTGAGAGACACAATAGCAGATACGGAACCAACCGGGGCAGCCGAAACCGGTGCCGGGAACCACCAGCAGGTTCTTAGCCTTGGCCTTGTCCGAGAAGGCAATATCATCGCCGCCGGGAGCCTTCACAAACAGATAGAATGCACCGTCGGGACTTGCCATGGTATAGCCCATCTTGGTGAGGCCATCCTGCAATTCCTTACGGTTCTTATCGTAAGCAGCCAAATCGGGGCGCAGGTGGGCGCACCGGGCAATGACCTTCTGCCACAGAGAAGGAGCACAGACGTGACCGCCTGCACGGGCTGCACCAGCTACTGCTGCATAAAGCTCCTTGCTGTCCTCGCAGGCATCGGGGACACAGATGTAGCCGATACGCTCACCGGGCAGGGACAGGGACTTGGAATAGGAGTAGCACACAATGGTGTTCTTGTACAGATTGGGGATGAAGGAAACCTCCACGCCATCGTATACCAGCTCACGATAAGGCTCGTCAGCCAGAATGTAGATAGGATGACCGTACTCCTCGCCCTTCCGGGTCAGGAGCTGGCCCAGAGCGGTAATGGTCTCAGCGGTGTAGACCGTACCAGCCGGGTTATTGGGGGAGTTTACAATTACAGCCTGCGTATTGGGGGTAATGGCAGCCTCCAGAGCCTCCAAATTGATCTGGAAATGCTCGGTGTCCGCAGGAACCACCACCAGTTTGCCGCCTGCACAGGTGGCAAAGGGCTTATACTCCGGGAAGTAGGGAGCAATGGCCACAAACTCTGCATCCTTCGTGGCAGCCAGAGCACGCATAATGGCAATCAGGCCGGGAGCTGCGCCGCAGCAGATAAACAGATTCTCAGGACGAATACCGGCATTATAGCGGTTGTTCAGATCGTCTGCAATGGCCTTCCGGGTCTCGAAATCGCCAATTGCAGAGGTATAGCCGTGGACCTTGATGCTGTCGGTGTCATCCAAGATGGCACGGATGGCGTCATTAACGGCATCGGGAGAAGGAATGGAGGGATTGCCCAGAGAGTAATCAAAGACATTCTCAGGGCCCACGATTTCAGCCTGTTTCAGGCCATACTCGAACAGGTCCCGGATGACGGAACGGTTGGCACCAAGGGCCCACATTTCTTTAGAAACCATAATAGAATACCTCCTAATTAGAGTATGGGGGCGGGCTGGCAGGCCCGCCCCCGAACAATCATTTCATTAAACAGCCTTAGCAGCTTCCAGACCAGCGTGGTATGCACGCAGGTTGAGGTCCAGGAACTTGGCAGGAACGGTCTCCCGGATGACGGTCTCCCAGTCAATCTGCTCCAGACCCAGCACATGGGTCAGAGCACCGAACAGAACGATGTTCATGCACTTGGGGTTGCCCAGGCTCATAGCGATTTCACCGGCCTTCAGGGGGAAGGTCTTAAAGGTGCTCTGCATGGCCTCCAAGCATCCCTCGGGATACTGGAACTGACCGGAAGCAGTGGTGGCAGAAGCAATCTCATAGTCATTGATGACTGCCACGCCCTCAGGCTTCAAGAAGTTTGCGTAACGGACTGCCTCCATCTTCTCGAAGGCAACCATGTAGTCAGCGGCACCGTCGCCAATGAGGGGGGAATAGACCTTCTCGCCCCAGCGAACCTGGGTAGAGACGGAGCCACCTCTCTGGCTCATGCCGTGGACCTCGGACATTTTCACGTCATAACCGGCCTTCATCAAACCGTTGACCAGGACCTTAGCCGTCAGAATGGCACCCTGACCGCCAACGCCCACAAGGAGAATACTCTTTACTTCGCTCATTGTCTTACTCCTTTCTGGAAATGGCACCCACAGGGCAAACCTGGGCGCAGACGGTACAGCCCACACAGAGGGTGGGATCAATGGAGCTCTTGCCGTCCTTCATCATGACAGCAGGGCAGCCCACCTTCAGGCACTTCTTACAGCCGATGCACTTATCGGTGTCCACAACACACTGACCAATGTCGTGCTTGATGCGCTTAATCAGCAGACAGGGACGGCGGGTGATAATAGCAGCAGGAACGGTGGAAGCCAGGGCATCATCGACGGCCTTCTGCATAGCCTTCAGATCCTGAGGATCCACAATAATCACATTCTGATAGCCCAAGGACTTCAAAACATCTTCAATCTTAATGGCCTCAGCGATGTCACCCTGCAAGGTGTAGCCGGATCCGGGGTTATCCTGATGGCCGGTCATACCGGTGATGGAGTTATCCAGGACAATAGGAATCATGTTGCCCTTGTTGTAGATGATTTCAGCAGCGCCGGTTATGCCGGAGTGGAAGAAGGTGGAGTCACCAACCACGCCGAAGACCTTTTTATTGGTCTCACCTGCAACCTCAAAGGCCTTGCTCATACCCATTGCCACGCTAAAGCCGCCGCCCATGCAGACAACGGAGTCCAGAGCGTTCAGAGGAGCAGCACAGCCCAGAGTGTAACAGCCGATGTCGCCGCCAACCACGAAGTTCTTATTCTTGGACATGGTGTAGAAGAAGCCTCTGTGGGGGCAGCCGGGGCACAGGACGGGAGGACGGGGCACAGGATTCACAGCCACAGACTTAGTAGCGGGCTTCTCATTGAACAGCCGCTCCTTCAGAAGCTGAGGATTCAGCTCATACAGCAGGCCGGTCAGTTCCTTACCGACGCACTCAATGCCGGCAGCCTTGATCTGCTCTTCCATGAAGGGGTCCAGCTCTTCAATAACATAGAGCTTTTCAACCTTGGAAGCAAAGTCCTTTACCAGGCCCATGGGCATGGGGTTGGTGAGGCCCAGCTTCAGGAAGGAAGTACCCTCGGGGAATGCTTCCTTGGCGTACTCATAAGCGATACCTGCGGTAATAACACCGATCTTGGTGTCAGCCATTTCCACCTTGTTGAGGGGGCAGGTGTTACCGTACTCAGCCAGTTCTTCCATCTTCTTTTCCACAGTGGCGTGGTTCCGATAGGCGTTGGCAGGAGTGCTGACACGGGTGGCGATGTTACGGACAAAAGGCTCATAGGAAGCCTCCTGGCGGTCGGAGAACTCAACCAGGCTCTTGGAGTGGCACACACGGGTGGTCACTCTGTACAGGACAGGAATATGCCACTTCTCAGACAGCTCGAAAGCAGCCTTCATGAAGTCCAGGCACTCCTGAGAGTCGGAAGGCTCCACCATGGGCAGACGGGCAGCACGGGCATAATGCCGGTTGTCCTGCTCATTCTGGGAAGAGTGCATGGAAGGATCGTCAGCGGAGACAATAACAAAGCCCTTATCCACACCGTTGTAAGCAGCGGTGAAAATGGGGTCGGCTGCAACGTTCACACCGACATGCTTCATGGCGGTCAAGCTGCGAACTCCGCCCAGAGCAGCACCGATGGCAACCTCAGTGGCTACCTTTTCATTGGGTGCCCACTCGCAGTACAGGCTATCCTTGTACTGGGGCAGATTTTCAAAGATTTCCGTACTGGGTGTGCCGGGATAAGCAGAGCACACCTTGACGCCTCCTTCATAGGCGCCTCTTGCCGCGGCTTCATTGCCGGAGAGCAAGTGTTTCATGGAGAATCCCACCTTTCAAAAAATTGATATGTTAATTATTTTGGAATACAGATGGATATTTCTTTCGAGCTTACGCTCGGACATTCTTTTTTACACCTGACCGGCCGTTACCGCACCCAAAGCGATGGAAGCCAGCTTGCTCTCTGCGGAATCCGCACGGGAGACCAGAACAATGGGCACCTTAGCACCCAAGATGATACCGGCATTTTTGGCACCTGCAAACAGGCCCAAAGACTTGCCAATGCCATTGCCCACCTCATAGGTCGGAACCAACAGAATATCGGCCTCACCAGCACCGGGAGCTTCATAGCCCTTGTGATGGCAAGCAGCGGTACTGACCGCCAAATCCAGACCAACAGGGCCGCAGACCTTCATGTTGTAAGGAGCCCAGCGGTCGGTCATTTCGGTCAGAGCCTTGGCATCCAGAGTGGACTGAACCTTAGGGTTCACCACTTCGGCACCACAGACACAGGCTGCATTCATGGACTCATAGCCCAGAGCCTTCAAAACCCGGGCGGCATTTTCCAGAATCTCTGCCTTCTTGTCTAAATCGGGGAAGGTATTCATACCGCCGTCGGACAGAGCCAGCATCTTATAGCCGGGAACCTCATAGAGCATGACGTGGCTGATGAGTCGACCGGTACGCAGACCGTTTTCCCGGTCAATGACGGCACGCATCAAATCGCCGGTACCCAGCAGACCCTTCATGAGGAAGTTTGCCTTCCCATCCCGGACCGCCTTTACCGCCAGAGCGGCACAGTCCGCAGCGGACTCTCCCTCATAAATGGTGTAGTTTTCGGGGTCTTCGCCCAAAGACTTCAAAATTGTACGGATTTTCTCTCCGTTACCGGTCAGCACTGCATCGGCAATGCCAGCCTTCCGGGCCTCAGCCACGGCGGTGAGAACGTCCTCATCGTGAGCGGCAGCAACTGCAATGGTACGTTTTTCCGGTGCAGCAGCGGCCGCAGCCAGAATAGAGGAAATTGTGTTCATCATTGTTAATTACCTCCTAAATTAGTAGACCTTTGCACTCTCTCCATGGAGAACCCGGAGGGCACCTTCTGCCAGAGAGCGCATCTCTTCTTCGCCGGGCAGGCGAATCACAGGAGCCAAATCGCCCACATAGCTGGTAATAGCCTCCGTCAGAGGATCGGAATACGCCATACCACCTGTGTAAACAATGGCATCTACCTTAAATTTAAGCACAGCTGCCATGGCACCAATGTCCTTGGAAAGCTGATAGGCCATAGCATCAAACACCAGACGGCAATCCGGATCGTTTTCTTCCAGTGCTTTACGCTGAACTTCACGGAAGTCCTTGGTTCCCACATAGGAGTAGGCACCGGCTTCCACACCCAGTTTCTTTTTAACTTCCTTTTTGGTAAGGCCGGAGAAGCACATATTGATGACAGCGTTTACAGGGAGGCTGCCGCCACGGTCCATGCCGAAGGCACCCTCGTCTTTGACGTTGTACACATCCACACACAAACCATTTTCATGTGCTGCTACAGAGACACCACCGCCCATGTGCACCACAATCATGCGGGATTCTTCGTAGGGTTTCCCCAGAATCTTTGCCGCCTTCCGGGCGATAGACTTCTGGTTCAGAGCATGGAAGAAAGACTCTCTCTGCATTCCCTTGAAGCCGGACACATGAGCCACCTCGGTCATTTCGTCCACGCACACCGGGTCTACAAAGAAGGAAGGAAGCCCAGCCAGATCGGCCAACTCTTTGGCCAGCAGAACGCCAAGATTCGAGGCGTGCTCTCCATAGGGAGGGTCTTTCACATCGGCAATTACCTTATCTGTAATGGCATATGTACCGGAGGGGATGTGACGCAAAAGTCCACCACGACCGCAGACCGCATTGAAATCGGACATGTGATAGCCTGCTTCCTGAATGGTTTTCAGGATCAGCTCTTTGCGGTAGGGGCCCTGATCAATGATATGAACATAGGGAGCCAAATCTTCCGCACTATGCACAATGTTTGTCTTGAAGATTTCGTTTTCCTCTTCAAAAATGGAAATCTTGGTGGATGTTGCGCCGGGGTTCAGGACCAGAATCTTCATAAAAATCCTCCCAAAGCTCAAGTTTCGTATGGTATTACATCGTACAATTGGTATGACCAAAGTGCAAGATGTATGATGTTTATCTATGTCATATTATCATGATGCACCGTTTCTGTCAACTAGGCCTTTTAATTTCTGTACAATATGCCATATCCCAACCAACTCCGGTCAAAACCAAGGGGAATCGTTCTTTTTAACCAGGCTATACGATACTGAATTAAGCACTTTACAGCCATTTTTCCAGCATTTCCCTCTATACAAACTTCGGATAAAATTTGCTGAACGCAAAAAAGAAGCTCCGAATGTGGTCACACCTTCTGGTGCATCCCCATTCGGAGCTATGAATTTAAGCCAGTTTTTTCTCCCGCTTACTCAGTATCTTTTTAATGCTGAACAGGTACACAGGAATGGAAACCAGAACCGAAAGGACATCGGAAATCGGCTCTGCATAGAAAATCATGTGGGCCTCTGCAACCGTAGGAATCAGGAACACCGCAACAAAATAAACCGCTTTTCTCCAGAACGACAAGGGGAAAGACATCTGAATCTGTCCCATTCCGGTGAAGCCGTCTACAATGCTGTACTGCACGCCCAACGGCACCGCCATCAAGGTACACACACGGATGGCCCAGCAAGCCTGTTCTTTAATGGCCGCATCTGCTGTAAACAGAGAGGCAAAAGCCCCACCAGCCACACGAGCCAGAACAAAGAGAATCGCCGTATACCCTGCACACATAGCCGCAATGTATCTCTGCGCCTTCAGCACTCGGTCAGAAAATCCCGCACCATAGTTATAGCTCAAAATACACTGTGTTCCGCCACTGATGCCACCCAAAGGCATGGTCATCACCAGCATAAAGCTCTGCACAATGGTATTGACTGTAATCAGGGTGTCACCATTGGCCCCACCGTGCTTTTGCAGCAGGGCATTCATGGTAATCAGCATGATATTGTCCGCCGCAATAATCATAAAGGGAGTAACGCCCATTTTCAGCACCCGGAGCATGATTTTATAGCTATAGCCCCCGAACGATATAGTGATATGGGCCCTTCCCAACAGGAACAGAATCACAAAGGCTGCGCTGGCTGCCTGGCTGATGACCGTAGCGGTAGCCGCTCCCCGGACCCCCATGTGAAACACATAGATAAACACAGGGTCCAGAATGATATTCAGCACTGCGCCCAAAATAACCGAACACATTCCCACCTTTGCATATCCCTGGGCAATGACAAACTGATACATTCCGATGGACAGCAGCGCAAACACCGTACCCATGACATACACGGAAAAATAAGCCTCTGCATAAGGATAGGTGACTTCACTGGCACCAAAAAGCCGCAGCATTGGCTCTCGGAACGCCAAGGCCAGTCCCGTTACCACAACGGAAATGGCGCACAGCATCACAAAGCAGTTTGCCAAAATGGAGGAGGCTTTCTCTTTGTTTCCCTCTCCCAGAGCAATTCCCATAAGAGGCGTACCGCCGATTCCCACCAAAAACGCAAAAGCACCAATCATCGTGACGATGGGGCCGCAAACGCCTACACCTGCCAAGGATTCCGGTCCCACTCCGGGGATATTTCCCACAAACATTCGGTCCACGATGCTATAAAGCACGCTGACAAACTGGGCAAGCATACTGGGAAGCGCAATTCTCAACACCAGTCGTGAAATTCTATCATGTCCCAGATCATTTTCCATTTTCATCGCATCTGTTCTCCCTATTTCTCAACATATCTCCATTCATTATACATCTATATATGAAAAATACAAGATAAAGTCCCATTTTCAGAAGATTTTATCTTCTATCCAAAAGGCACAAAAATCCACTCTCCCCCACCGCAGAAATTGGTTTGGATTTGCGAATCACAGGGAATTTCAAACCGTCCGCAATGGAATAGGGCAAAAAAGGGGCTGTACAAAAATGGCCCCGACTA
>CAUWEI010000104.1:0-9943 GCA_963557675.1 uncultured Oscillospiraceae bacterium
CAGGAGATACACATGCCAATTTGGATATTGGTAAACTGAGCACAAGAAGATTTCCAGAACAAAAAGAATTAACAAAAGAGGATTTTCTGATTGTGTGCGGTGATTTTGGGCTTGTGTGGGATGGTTCTGCCAGAGAGATATACTGGCAAGATTGGTTATCAGATAAGAACTTCACCACATTGTGGATAGATGGTAACCATGAAAACTTTGACATCTTGTATGAGCTCCCACTAACAGAAAAGTTCGATGGCAAAGTCAGAGAAATCGCACCGGACATTTACCATCTGGACAGAGGACAAGTGCTGACCATTGACGACCAGAAAATCTTTGTTATGGGCGGCGCACGTTCTCATGACCGTGAGTATCGGATAGAACATATTTCCTGGTGGGAGCAAGAAATGCCAACGTCTGCGGAAATGGAACGCGCAATTGAGGCGTTGGACAAATGCGGATGGGAAGTCGATTATGTTATTACACATTGTGCTCCAAAAAGCGTACAGAAAATGGTGTGTAGTTGGTATGAAAACGACTCTCTTGTAAGCTTCTTGGAACGTGTTCGCACAGACCTGAAATTCAAACGCTGGTATTTTGGTCATTATCATATTGACCGTACATTTGGGGAGCAGTTTGAGGCGCTATACAATCGAGTAATCCCAATGGAATAGGAAGGAGGGTTCCAAATGACACAAACGGAAAACGATGACCGATATGCTCGCTGCCTAAAAGAGCTGCGCTCTTTAATTCCTGATGACGAGTACCATGAGGTGATGTCTCAGGATATGTGTGAGTTGGATTCTGAATTCCTTGGATTTGTTGATGTGTATAAGAACTTGAGCAGGATAATTCCAAAGGGAAGTATTGTAATTGACTTTGGTTGTTATCTCGCGGCACAGAGCTATTTCTTCGCGAGACATAAAATGTATATCGGCGTTGATGTAGTGAGCATGCGGCGATTTACGCCACCAAATTCAGTACATTATACAATGAGCATCCAGAACTTCATTCAGATAGAGGTACCAAAATTGTTCGAGGAATATGACGAACTTAAACTCTGTGCTATCTGCTCCTATGTCCCAGATTTTCAGGCAACAGAGATGGTAAGGAAAACATTCCCCAATGTATTTTGCTATTATCCTTGTGGTGTGTAAGGCACGGAGAGATACCCAAGTTGGTGAAGGGGCAAGTTTGCTAAACTTGTAGGCCGGCAACGGCGCGTGGGTTCGAGACCCACTCTCTCCGCCATATGGGAGTGTGGTGTAATGGTAGCACAGCGGTCTCCAAAACCGTATGATGGAGGTTCAAATCCTTTCACTCCTGCCAGTTGCCGGGTAGCGCCCGGATGATGTGAGCGTGTGAGCAGGAACCCTCACAGAGAATGTCAATGCTTGCAGAAAAATGCAAATCCATCGTGAGATGAGAACTCCTGGCCAGTGGATTTGTGTGATAATCTAAGCGAGAACTGCTCCAAATGTGGCATTGGTGTTTAATGGTCAGCATATCGGTCTTCCAAACCGAGGGTGCCGGTTCGACTCCGGTATGCCACTCCACATACCCCTTTAGCTCAGTTGGTAGAGCAACGGATTTTTAATCCGTAGGTCATGGGTTCGAATCCCATAGGGGGTACCACTCTCATGGGGTGGGAAGTTGTGAATACCCCGCCACCAGAAAAATAGGTGGTTCACAGCCTCATGAGATACCACTGGCACCAAGGAAAGACTTGGCGGGAGTTAGCGCACTTGTGGAGAACCGATAAATAAAAGCGCACAATATGGGGATGTCGCCAAGCGGTAAGGCATCGGACTTTGACTCCGACAAGGGCTGGCTTTACCACCCGCTCGTAGGTTCAAATCCTACCATCCCTGCCAAATATGCTGGAATAGCTCAATTGGCAGAGCAGCGCCCTCGTACAGCGCAGGTTCCCGGTTCGACTCCGGGCTCCAGCTCCAAGTCCCTATTGGTCATGTTCACGTTTGTGCGGTTCAGCTCATTACTTTACTGCTATCTCTGTGAAAGACACAGCCGGGTGCACACGGTGTTCTTCGGACGTAGGGTTTGCCGCCGCGATGCGTCGTGGCGGCATCTATGTCGATGTAGCTCAGGAGGTAGAGCAGCCACGGAATGGTGTGTCGCTGGTTCAAGTCCAGTCATCGGCAGATGTCTTTGCTCCAAAGGCCACGGAGCTGACGCCTCGGAAAGACGAGGGCATGCGCTGGCATAGCTCAGTTGGTAGAGCGCCGGTTTTGTACTCCGGATGTCGCGGGTTCGAATCCTGTTGCCAGCTCCATCCCCATGAAAGGTAAGAGAGTCTACGGAACTTTCTTGCCGCCCAATGTATTGTGGTTCACATTGGGCTGGGGAGATACCGTCCTTTTCGTCTGCTGCCGTGTGCATATGCCGCTAAGCATAAAAAGGTGATGCTTTCGGTGAAGATGGTTCGATTCCATCAGGGGTATATGTGTGAGCGGCAAAGAACCGTGCCCTATCTGGGTGTAGCGCAGTTGGTAGCGCGCTTGCTTTGGGAGCAAGATGTTGGGAGTTCGAGCCTCCCCACCCAGACCATAATAAACCACAAAAGGAGGAAAGTAATATGCCAACTGGTTATACTGCTTTTATTGAAGATGGTGATATTACAACAGGTCGAGAATTCCTTCTATTATGTTCGCGTAATTTTGGAGTGGCCATTGATGTTAGAGATGAGCCTTTGTCTGTGCCAACTCCTACAAAGTTTGAGCCTGACCCATATTATAAGAAGTCATACGAGGATGCCATCAAAGAGTTTGAAGAGGCGAAGACGCTCACTTTCGACACGGCCAAACTGCGCATGCGGTCAGAGTATGAAAAGAAAATCAAACGTGCAAGAGAAATTGCTACTAAAATGACTGAGATGAATCAGCGATACCAAAAGGTTCTCCGTGAGGTGGAATCATGGATTCCTCCGACCGATGACCACATCGGAATCAAGAGATTTGCTCTGGAACAGATTGATATGTGCGTCAAACAGAACAATGATATGTTTCAATATTATCAAAAGATACTTAATGTTCCATTTGATGACAGCGATGAGGCTGTCCGGACGTATATGCAGGATAGCATTACTTCCTGTGAGGATGCGGCCAGACGAGCAAAAGAGAGATATGAAGAAGAAATCCAGCGAGCGAATAAAAAGACGGAGTTCATGCAGAGCTTTTTATCAAGTTTAGATAGCCTGGGAATTAGGAAATCCAAAATGGGCAACAAAATGTGAATACTAAGGAGGAGTTACCATGACCAGAAATGAATTTTTGGATACCGTAAATGATTGGTATGAGCTGATTGAATTCTGCAACGACGTGGGATGCAGCTATTGCGATGATGTTTACTCCGAAGAAAGTATGAACGATGATATCAATGAGCGCTTGACAGATTGGGCGCAGGAATGCACTTGGCAAGAGTTATATTCCAGACTGGATGACATCCCAAGCGGGTACGATTATTACAGGTGTAATGATTACGGTGACTGGGAAAGCCTTGATGATTCTGATTTTGACGACTATAAAGATGATGTGCTTGAGTGGATGGACAATAACGGATACTGGGATGAAGATGATGATGACTTCGAAGATGAGGATGTTTTTGATGAAGAAGAATCGACCGCTGAATGTGATGAGGAGTCGGTTGAAGATGAGGATTTTTCGGCAGCAGAATTGATTGGTATGTGCAGTGCAGCATTTGCTGTCATCCAGCAGGAAAGTTTGCAAAGAATCCAGAAGGAAGAGGAACGGTTCAACAACTTTGTCAACCTGAATATTCCGAAGGTTCTAAAGTAATCTGGTCATAACACGAAAGTGTTTTGATATGAGCTGCTCGTGGAGATTGGCTCTGCCTACATATACACTAAAGCAAAATGGCATAGCATCTTCTCGCCAATGGCAGAAGAACGAGTTTGGGTTCTACATTTTTATCCACGCAAATTGGACTGTATATTTTTGTTTTCAGCGAAAACAAAAAATCCAGCCAATTATGCTCGATAAAAATGACACTCTGTGTACACACCTCGGTTAGAGAGCAATAACCTCGGTGTGCAGACGGGCAGCTCAATAACTCTCTGTAGCGGGTGGTATTACATCATCCGCTCATTTATAATAATAGAAAGGGGCGAGTGGTATGAACATCTATGCAGAGCAGAATGGTGTTGTTGGGGATGGTGTACCCTTTGAGCGCATCCGCCGTATCACCGGATATTTAGTTGGAACACTCGACCGTTTTAATAATGCAAAACGTACTGAAGTACAAGACCGTGTGAAACATGATGTCCAGAAAGGCGTGGTGAAATGATAGAGCTGCAAGGAAAATTCGCAGCCGCAAAGGTATTTACGGATGTGGTTGACAATGAGTCTATCTCACAAGTTATCAATCTCCTGAACCAGCCCTACGTTTCGGAGAGTAAAGTTCGCATGATGCCTGATATCCATGCCGGCGCTGGGTGCACAATTGGAACCACCATGACTATTCGAGATAAGATATGCCCAAATCTGGTTGGCGTTGATATTGGATGCGGTATGGAAACTATCCGCATCAAGGAATCTTATATTGAGCCGCAGAAATTGGATAAGGTAATCCGCAATGGCATCCCGTCTGGTTTCGAGATTCGGCCTTCGCCTCACCGTTATGCGCAAGAAATTGACCTGTCTGAATTGCATTGTGCAAAAAATGTGAATGTGGATAGGGCGTATAACAGCATCGGAACTTTGGGCGGCGGCAATCATTTTATTGAGGCAAACAAAGATTCGGAAGGTAACATCTATATTGTTGTTCACTCCGGTAGCCGACACTTGGGCTTAGAGATTGCCAACTTCTATCAGGAGGCGGCTTATAAATCTCTAACCTCATATAGTAAAGAAGAAATTGAGGCGGTTATCGAGAGCCTGAAATCCGAGGGACGGCAAACGGAGATTCAAAGTGTGTTGAAAGATATGAAATCGAAAAAATCTCCCGTACCAAAGCCCTTGGCATACGTGGAAGGGGATTTGTTTAAGCAGTATATTCACGATATGAGAATTGCTCAGCGGTTCGCAGAGTTGAACCGTCAGGCCATGATGGATGTTATCGTCAAAGAAATGGGGTTCCATGTAGTAGAGCAGTTTACAACTATTCATAACTACATCGATACGGAGAACATGATTTTGCGAAAAGGTGCCGTATCTGCTCAGCGTGGAGAACGGCTTTTGATTCCAATTAACATGCGAGATGGCAGCCTACTGTGTACTGGCAAAGGCAACGAGGATTGGAATTTTTCTGCTCCTCATGGTGCTGGTCGCCTGATGAGCCGCAGCGCAGCGAAGGAAACATTCACAGTTTCAGAGTTTAAGAAACAGATGGAAGGAATCTATACCACATCTGTCGGACGCAGCACTTTGGATGAATGTCCGATGGCTTATAAGGGAATGGATGACATCGTAAACAATATTGAACCGACTGTTACAATCGATGCCGTTATCAAGCCGATATATAACTTTAAGGCGGGAGATGATTCTTGATGGCAATCCTTTTGATTATGGTGTATGTGTTTATTGGAGCGGCAATAGGCGCCACTTACTATTATCTCCAGCTTAAAGCGGACAAGTACGACAAAGATGTGTTCAACTCTGTGTGGGTTGGGCTGCTTTGGCCTGTCGTTGCGCCATTCGCATTTGCATTTTATTTCGCTAAGAAGATGAGCGAGAGGGAGTGAGTGTATGATTGTGTTTGTTCTGCACCGGTATTGGAATACTCCCGATAACGAGGGCGCAGATGTGGTTGGCGTATACCGTGACGTTGAAGGCGCAATTGATGATATGAAATCTGCCGCCCAAAAGGTCAAATCGTATTATCCAAAGGATTATTGGGAGCCAGATATGACGTGGGAGGATGATGCGGAAATCCATCTGGGCAGAGATTCCCATGCTCGATATGAACTGGCCACAATTTATTGTTGGACAATCTCCAGGATGGAAGTGAAATAGGGGGCGGCTGTATGTGGAACTCTATTGAAATGGTTCTTAAGCTGCAGCACGAGAACAGTGCGCTTAAAAAGCAGGAAATTTTGCGGGAGTACAAGGATGACGAAACGTTCTGTAAGCTTCTGTACTATGCGCTGAACCCCATGCTGACCTATAAGATTTCTGAGGCCACATTGAGAAAGCTTGTGAAATATCGTTCAGATATTACGCTGACCTTATGCGATATCTTCGATGTGTGCAAAACGCTCTCCCAGCGCAAGGCTCTGGACGATGCAACAGTTTATCAAGTGTGCGCCTTTTTGCAGCTTTGTGAACCGAGAGAGGCAGAGTTTTATACAAAGCTGCTCGCCAAGACACTACGGCTTGGTGTGACAGCTAAGACCGTCAACAAGATTATCCCAGGACTCATTCCAGAATGGGAAGTGCAGCAGTCCTATCCTATTGAAAAGTACCCCATCAAGTCTGGAACATGGTTTTCGCTGACGCAAAAACTGAACGGCGTGCGAGCTACCTATTATAAAGGTAAGCTGTACGCAAGGAGCGGTGTCCCATTTGAGGGGCTTGAGCATATCACCAAGGAGTTTGCTTGGGACAAGGAAAACAGTTTCGTTTTTGATGGAGAACTGTTGTTGAATGATAAGGGCAGTATGAGCGACAATGAGGCGTTCCGCACTGCAACTGGAATCATCAATTCAGATGGTGATAAAACACGCATTTGCTACACGATTTTTGACCTCCTGTCCACGCCTGACTTTGAAAGAGGGCAGAGTACAGGAACCTATCGGGAACGCCGGCCGGCACTTGATGCGATTCAGACAACCATGACTAAAGATGGGCCGGTCAAAATCTTGCCTGTGCTATACAGTGGAACTGACCAGTCCAAAATTACAGAGCTGTTGGAGCAGATGGTGCGGGAGGATAAGGAGGGGCTGATAGTCAATCTTGATGTCCCATATAAATGTAAGCGGCACAATGGAATCCTGAAAGTAAAGCGGTTCTACACAATGGACTTACCCATCATCGGGTGTGAAGAGGGGACAGGACGACTTGCTGGCACATTGGGTGCATTTGTTCTCGATTACAAAGGAAACGAAGTCCGTGTTGGTTCCGGGTTTACCGATGACCAGAGGATTCTATTCTGGAAACAGCGGGATTCTCTGGTCGGCGTGTTGTGTGAAGTGAAGTACAAAGAAATATCAAATGATAAGAACACCGGAGCAGATTCTCTGCAATTCCCGGTGTTCATTTCTTTGCGCACAGATAAGACGGATGTGAGCTATGGATAGGAGGTTATCCGGTGGTAAACCTTGATGTTTTGGCGCCCGGTATAAGAGTTAAAATTGTTGATGAGTGGAAACCGGGGTGCGGTCAAAATGTAAATGGCCTCATGGATAAGTACCTTGGGCAGATTGTTACTATTTTAGATGTGGATGTAGATGAAGATATGGCCACTATTGAAGAGGACAGTGGAGATTGTCGCTTCCGTGTCGGTGGGCATTGGGCTTGGAATTCTTACTGTTTCGACTACATTGTGGATTCTAACGAACCGGATTTTGAACCCTCATCAGAAAGCGAAATCTTATCTTTCATTTTTAAGGAATAAACCCCAGCGAGTTTTCGGAGGTGATGCTGTGAAGAAAAAGAGCAAGCCGCAATTCTCACCATATATCAGTGAGTTTTGCAGGATAATGGAGGACGCTCAGAAGGATTATGCGTGGAACTATGACGAGGTCAATCGAATGGACAGGCTCACACAGGACTACCTCCATAAATTAGAACTGGACAACCTCGATTATAAGGAGCGGGCAAAAGTGGCCACACAGCTTGCACACTGCCGGCAGCAGCGCCGTGAGTGTAAGGATACCGTCGAGGTTTTGGAACCGCTGGTTCAATTTTTAGAGAGCGACAAAGGTAAAAACCTTTTGAACTTAATGCGCGAGGCGCTTGGGAAAACAAGAAAGGTCGAAGAGCGCCTGGAAACCCGCACTTATGTACCACGAGTTTTGCCACAGGAGGATGGGGCATGACTTGAAAAATTACATACAAGGAGCGTATTGAATGATTGCACTGATTATTATCGGTATTCTTATTATCATCTTTAGTTTTACGATTCTGACGGTTGCTGGCCGGCACTACGTCAAGAACGGAGACAGCTATGAGCAGAAACGCGGAGCCTTTATGAAGAAACTCCGTTGGATGATTTCTGTTCCTGTTGCCGTCATCATGGCAGTTGTCCTGCTGGTTTCCGGCATCCGGATTGTTGATTCTACGGAGGTTGGTGTAGTTCGTACATGGGGACAAATTAACCGAGAGATTGATGCAGGATTTAATCTCATCAATCCAGTCAGTGAGTCTGTGCAAAAGTATGACCTACGTGTCCATGTGCGTCAGGCATCCTTCGCTTCCTACACAAAGGATGCGCAGCCATTGACTGCTGCCGTTGAGTATCAGTATGCACTTGACCCGGCTCATGTCATGGACGTTGCACGGGAATATGGGTCTTATGAAATCCTTGAAACAAAGCTGGATAATGTAGTTCAGGAGAAAGCTAAGGTCGTATTTGCAAAGTACAGTGCAATGACATTGCTGGAGAATCGTTCCACACTGTCCAATGAGGTTGCAGAAGAGGTAAAGACGCTGGAGGAACTTTATCATGTGAACTTTACCTCGGTCATTGTGCAGGACATTGATTTCTCTGATGCTTTTGAGGCATCTGTCGAGGCAAAGATGACCGCTGAGCAAGACGCTCTGCGTGCAGAACAGGAAAAGAAAACCGCTGTTGTGAAAGCAGAGCAAGAAAAAGAGGTTGCTGCTATTGAGGCAGAGGCCGCTATCGCTCAGGCTCAAGGTGAGGCAGAGGCCATGCGAATTACTCGTGAGGCACTTCAGAATATGCCTGAAGCATACATTCAGCAAATGTGGATTGAGAAGTGGAATGGAGAACTGCCGACAGTGTCAGGCTCAGATATGGGAACCATCATGAACATCGATGGTTTAATGGAATAACAGATAAATCCGACAGAACAATACCGTAGCTTGTCTATGTCGCTTTGACTGTCGGGTTACAAAGCAGCGGCTGTGCGTTTGTAATTGTTTCCTTACAAACGGCGTTTTGAGGTGATGAAAATGCGGATAAGCAGTTGCCAGTATAACAGCATGGTTGAGTGTACAGGATGCGGAGGTTGCGCAACCTGTGGCTGGGACCCTGCTGTAAAAGCCAAAAGAGTCGCAAAGATTTTGAAACAGCGCAAGGAGGTTGAAAGATGCGTAAATTAGCTTCAATCAGAGAGATTTCAGCCATTCATCCCATCCCAGGCGCTGACCGTATTGAGGTAGCGCAGGTGGACGGGTGGGAGTGTGTTGTCCAGAAGGGCGAGTTTCAAGTCGGCCAGCACATTGTTTATGTTGAGGTGGACTCAATTGTTCCAGAGGTACCGGAATTTGAGTTTCTGCGCCTTCGCAAGTTCAGGGTCAGAACCATCAAGCTACGTGGTCAGGTAAGCCAAGGTCTTGTGCTGCCGCTGTCGATTCTTCCGGATGGAGCGCCATGTGATTTGGGAGATGATGTCACTGAAGTGTTACACATCACCAAGTATGACCCAGAGGCACAGCAGGAGGCCATGTTGACAAAGCAGCCAAAGCAGCCGACGAATCCAATTGTTAAGTATCTGATGCGTTTCCGGTGGTTCCGTAAGCTATTCGCAAAGCCAAAGCGCAAGGGCGGTTTCCCAGACTGGATTGTTAAGACGGACGAAACCAGAATTCAGAATCTCCCGGTGCTCTTTGAAACGGAGCGGGATAAGGGGACGAAGTTCTCTGTTACGGAGAAGATGGATGGCCAGTCTGCTACATACTTCCTGCATCGCCTATCCAAACGCAAGTTCGAGTTTGGTGTGTGCAGCCGCAACATTCGGCTTGGTGAGCCGGACAACAGTTCGTATTGGACGGTTGCCAAGAAATATGAC
>CAUWEI010000105.1:0-9919 GCA_963557675.1 uncultured Oscillospiraceae bacterium
GGCTGTACATTTGCGTACAGCCGGGCTTCCTGCATGGGCTTTTTGTACAGCCCCCAGTTTCTTACTGAGCGACAGTGATGTTGCTCATAACCTCGGCCTTCTCAGCCGCAATCTCCTCAAGGACAGCAGGCAGTTTCTCTTCAAGCTTGTTCAGGTTGATGATGGCGGTACCGATGCGGTCGGCAACCCACTCCTTGATGTCGCCATCAGTAGCACAACCGGCGACCATAGTGATGGTGGCGTACTTGTCATCGTCGTGAGACTCACGACCGAAAGATGCACCGACCTGATTGATGTTGCCGCAACCCTCAGTAGTTCCGATAGCAAAGATAGGCTCCTTGCCATCCTCACCACCCATCAGGGTCAGGGCATTGGGACGATACTTCTCAATGGTCTTGATGTCCTCCAGCTTCATAGCGGAAGTAACGACGATTGCGTCCCCTGCGATTACGATTTTTGCCATAGTTATGTACTCCTTTATATTTAGTGTACCCTTTCGGGCCTGGTGATGCCGGCGGGAGTCGAACCCGCGTTACCGCCGTGAAAGGGCGGTGTCTTAACCGCTTGACCACGGCACCATATTAAAAGGCATGAGAAAACCCGTTAAGTTTCCTTAACGGGCTAACTCATGAATTCAACTTTGTTTTCTCCCGCACCACTTTCGTGGTGCTTGTTCTTTGTGGGTCAGAGATTAGATACAGAAAGCCGGGGCGAGCCCATAGGAATACCTCGCGTTGCTGGCGCCCGCGCCGCCGGTCGTGCCCACAATGCAGAAGGTGATGCTGCTGCTGGAATAAGGGGAACGCAACAGCGTATATTCATCACTGCCATTTCTTTTCTTACCCCAAGGCACATCTTCCTGACGGTAATATTCGTACCAGTGCCCCTCTCCCGGCGCTGAAAAGATGTTCCGTCCATAGAGCTCCTTTTCGGACTTTATCCAAAACTTGTCCTCTGTTTCAATGATAGTGTTGGAACCATCATAAGTGTTGGCAGTCTGCTTGATAACTGGAACCGCAAGTTCAACGATTTCATCCGGAAGTAATCTATATACTTCGCCAGCCGGGTCGTTCATCAGATAACGGAGATATGTTTTCTCCCACGAATCCTCATTGGTATCGGTTTGATTCCACGGATATCTTTTCGGCATGCAGTCCACCATTTCCCATGTCATAGGGACAACGATACCGCCTCTTGCCCTGTCATGATTGAATCCAATAATCCGAAACTGGACATTGGTGCCATCTTTTAGACACGCATTTTTATAGTCACCGACTTTGAACATGGCCGGCGCCATACTCCCACATCCCTTGAGCGACTGCCAAGGATAACTATCCAAACACGCTGGCATATTCGCAAGCCTCCTTCTATTCAAATATGGCGGCGAGGGTGGGATTCGAACCCACGGTGCGCTCCTCGCGCACGGCGGTTTTCAAGACCGCTGCCATAAACCAGACTCGGCCACCTCGCCAGATATGATGGGGATTATTGAACTTCCCCATCAGTATCGTCACACTCGTACAACCCATCCATATCATACGGATACTCTGTATACACTTCCTCTCCGGTTTCATCATCCGTGATAAACATTGGCCGATATACCGGGAGCCTTTGCTCAAAACCAAGATACTCAAGGAAGTAGTCCAGAATCTCATCTATTATACCGGGGCCGTAATAAGACTCGATATCCACACCGTCTTCCAAATCCATGAGTACAACCTGAAGAAAGTCACACAGAGCGAGGCGAAGTTCATCCTCTCGCTCATACACAATATCCTCCATGTCATGTTTTGTGGAGTTCTCATCTTCATCTTCTATGGGAAATGGATAAGACTTCTCGGAGTTAACCTGAACCGGGAAAAGGTACTGCGCATAACACTTCTTTGCTGTCTGCTCACAATCCTTTGGATTGATTGCACCCTCTTCGTATTCAGGTGGCAGGTCACCCTTGCATACAAAGAACGTCGGGTATCCATAATCCTCTGTGAGATAGACTGCATATTCCGTATCGGTATTCTCGGCAATGGCTACCATTTCCTCGGTTAAGCGGTCTTTATTTTTCTGGAAGAAAGACCAAACTTCGTTTGCTGGGATATGAACATCTACTCCCACGTGAATACCCCCTTCGTATGTTTTAAAACCCTAAGAACTTGCTCATTTCATTATCATCTGCTGGCTCAAAGTCAGATGTCACGCCATAAAACGTACATTTTGTGTAACTTCTCCAAGGCGCTTCTTCCGTGCTATACTTAGGCCCGTAGTAAATTCTGCTTCCTTTTGCATAAAAGCAGAAATCTTCTCCGTGTTCATCCCAGTCAACATCCTCGTCAATTGGGCTTACTCCATTGCCAAACCTGAACCCATGCTCATCAAGAACCCTTGCCATTTCCATATACGCTTCTACTGTTGGGCAATTGATTACCACGCCATTTTCATTGGCCAACATTTCTAATTCAAATGGTTTATCCCACACTCAAGTCACCTGCCTTATACCGTCCCTGAGAATTCATCACGAATCACCTTAGTATTTAAGGTATGCCGTTCTAAAATCTCAATCAGTTTATCCTCAACGCTATCAAGAAGGTTGCTGTATATACTCCCATAAAGAGCTGCATTATTATCAGGTTCCCGCTCATCATCTTCCGGGCTTGGAACTTTAATGTTGTGTTGTGTAAGGATATCCTCGAACAACTCAACAATGAGCATGGCTTCATCGTGAGTGTAAATCTTATTTTCCAAACCAATCACACCTCACAGTTCATTAAATTGAAGTTTGCTGCGCTGTCTATCCACAGAAAAGATATGAGGAACGCGGTTTCCCCATATGATAAACTTACTCGGCTCTGAAGTTCTTACAATCTCAGGCGTGACTATACATTCATCGCTGCTATAATACTCATTGTTTTCTTCCACCAAGGTCTCCAAAAGGAAGTCACTTTCCATTCCTTCGATTTCAATAGCCTGGAAAATAAGGTCATGCAGTTTTTCTGCTGTTGGAAACTCATCGGTCTCCATGCGGTACTCATGCGGCTGTGAATCAAACGAACCATTGAGTGTTTTTTCGTAAAAATACGCTCTGGTAAGAAAACTCATAGCATACCACCCTTATAATCAAATTCAAAACCCCATAAGGGACTTAAACGCATTTTCGTCAAATTCATATTGAACATCGTCGCCTTCTAATTCAACATCACTGAACAGAACGTTCCATCCGTATCCCCACTCAGAAGCGTGACCGTCACAATCGTGACCATCTACGTAGTTATCCCACTCTACGGAAACTATATTGCCTTCGCAATAGACAACTGTCCCCGTACTTCCGCAGACAATATAGCCATTATTCTCAGGCTTATCTACAAGGCAACGAACTCTATCTCCAATTTGATACATGGCACACCTCCATGTTGATATTCACGGGGTTGCTGGTTCACCAACCTCCACCAGCAGGATGCACACTATAAAAGTTCCCACCTTCTATGGGAACCAAACCCCGCGCCAAGCAGCATTTCTTGGCTAACCCATCCACTTTCGGTTTAGTGGTAACCGTTAATCGCTGAAGGGCTATCAGCTATCCCGCACCTCTCCCCGGATAGTGGGGTGGTTACGGAATTCCCGCCACGGCAATACCGTGGGGCTGGTGGAGATAATGGGGCTCGAACCCACGACCTATGGCTTGCAAAGCCATCGCTCTCCCAACTGAGCTATATCCCCATAAAAATGCAGCATAAAACTCCAGGTCAACTCCGCTGCATGGCATTCCCCACACTCATACTTCCATGTCTCGGATAACACGAATACGCTTCAGGTTCCGATGCCTGAAGCACGAATGCCGTTCCCACTGGTGGAGATGGTTGGACTTGAACCAACGGTGAGGCAGGATACTCCGATTGAGCATAGCCCACCTGCGTTACCAACTTCGCCACATCTCCATATCAGGGCAGCCTATTGGCCACCCCTCTATATAAATCAAACTCGCTACCGCCCAGCCAAGTGGCACCCCCAGCGGTCACATACTCACCCGACAAACCATGACTCTTGGATTTTGTAAAGCCTTGCTCGTTATGATTTTAGCTTTGCTCTTTCATCAAAGAAGAACTTTGAGTGTTGAGCCTTTAGCCTTAAAACTTTGAGCGTTGAGCGTTACAGTCAAAATAGATTTCATAATCTGCCCCGCCCATATATTACGGCGGGAAGTATTATAAAAAACCTCTGTAATTCCCAATTACAAAGTTTTCTTCATAAGATAGCTTATCAGGCTATTGCATCATTCTTTTTGTCTTTACTTATCTGTACGATGCTAAACAGAGAAGGAGCATGATTCAGGGTTTTCGGACGGCAGCGAGATTGAACGCATGTTTAATACTCGACTGTGATTTCCGTCAGTGCATTGGATACGGAAAGCGCAGAATCAATATCTACCATGAACCCATTGATTTCCTTATCCAGCCGCTCCATTTCAGCCTTGATTCCAATGGGGTCAACGATTTCAAAAGTTTGCGCCGCAATAAAATCAGCCCGTGTCTTTTTGATATCCTCGGAAGCGTTCTTCATGTCGGTGTTTCCATACAAGGATTTGATATATTCATCAGCACGCATCTCCAGCATCTCTCCATTGTTCTGATTTGCCTCATTGCGTGCTGCACGGTTATCCCGCTCCAGCCGCTTGAGCAGCGTTTGCAGCATCTGAATACCGTGGTTTTTCATTTCGATTGCCTCGGCAACCGTGTACTCTTTCCCGCCAACCGTAACTTTAGTCACAGCATTGGAAAGCACAACCGCACGCTTAATGGCGTCACGGCGCTTGATGAGGTCAGTCACCCTCTGATAACCGGATTTGATTTCATCGCAGTATGCAGCCACCGTCATTCCGTTTACCTTGTCATTGGAATGCTTATTGGCAAACACATACTCCGTTTCCCCGATGCTTTTGGTGATGCGCGCATCCAGAGTTTTCAGCTCGCAAAGCGCCTTATGAATTGTCATTTTTTCAGTGGTCATAAACCTTACTCCTTTAACTTTAAGAATTGATATCACTTGCCCGACTCAATAAGCGTTTTGAGAACTTTACCGGGCTTAAAACTTGGAACCTGTTTCGCAGGAATCGGAATTGGCACATTTGCCCGTGGGTTTCTACCGGTTCGTGGCGCTCGATGCTTTACCTCAAAGGTTCCAAAGTTTGCGATTTGAACCTTATCGCCAGCGGCCAGCGCCTCAGTGATGATTTGGAAAACTGCATCAAGCATGGCTTCCGAATCCTTTTTCATAAAACCTGTTCTCTGTGATAGGATATTTACCATCTCATCCTTGTTCATTGGAACCTCCTTCTTAGCAGGATATCCTCGAAGATAAAGAGCCGGATATCCACACCAAGTGACACATCCGGCCATTGACAAGAGCACTTTCTGCACACCGACTCATACTGCCGGCAAAGTTGTCTGCAAATCCAGCTCATTTACTCGTTCATCAATACAATGTTGGAACTGTGAACCAGATAAGTAGTTCCGTCAATCACAACCTGAATCTGGTCGCCGTCCTCATAATCTTTCCATGAACTCACGGTTCCGGAAATAATAGACCCATCCGGCATAGAGATAATTGCACGGTCAAAAGTGTAGGTTGTATCGAACAACTGTCGATTCCCACACCCTGATAGTGTACCGAGAATCAACAGGGCGGCTGCAACAACAAAACCAAACCATTTCACGCGCTTTTCCATAATCAAACCTCCCCATATTGTTCAAGCTCTTTTCTGGCCTCCCGCATAGTGTCAGCGGAAAACTGAAACTGCCCATTCAGAAAAACCTCGATATGCCCATCTACATATCGGAACTCATACATAATGACCACCTCAATCTTCCCACTCGCGGCTGATAACGAAATCGTACCGCTCCATGATATCATCGATGTAGTTGTTGTCCGGGTTATAAATCAGGTAGGTCAAAATTACCGTTCCATCACAATACTCCTGGTCAATGGAACGGTAGCTGATATAGTTATAATTTTTATCGGCGGCATTCAATATTGCGCCATCACCGGTCTGCCCATTTGTGACAAATCCGATGCAACGCTCAATGATTGTGGTTCCTTTTCTGGACTCCAAAATATCTGCTGTCAGCTCGGAAGAATCATACAGCTCATAATTCGTCAGCCCATTTTCCTCCATCTCCGAAAGGAATAGCTCTTCTGTTTCGAGGTAATCCACCTCTTCCAAACGGATTGCGCTGTTCTGCGTCTGCCTGAACTCCAGCCAATACCCGGTACCATCTTCAAATGTAATTTGAGCACCATAATCTGTGATGTCCAAATCCACATGACCAGGGTCGATTTCTCCACTGGAAACCCCAGCCGACATAAGGAGCGCCATCAACATTGCGAACAGTTTGACCATCATACGAAAGCCTCCTTGATTGTTTAATGGGGAGGGATTTCACCTCAATAAAAACCGGTCATGACTCCGGTTTTATTTTCCATCTCTAATCCCCCGAAGGATGCACTTTTGTCTACGCCGAAGCGTTACCCACGCAGAGGCAGCATTTCCCCCGCTTGACCACATTAAGAATCAGGCCCCTACCCCGGCACTCTCGCAGCCGGCGGCGCCCCATATCAGCTTTCAGCTTTTGGATGCCTCCTCACTTACCTTCACTGGTATGGGGACTAAGCGTTAGGCGGGAAACCCGCCCCACGGAATCGTACCGTGCCAGCCTTACGGCATCGAACCTCGCCTCAGCGTAAACCAAACCTGACCGATAATCAGATAAGTCCCGCCGAACCCATACTTTCGGAATTCTATAAATCCCGGTATACCAAACCTCTTAACCACAGGAAATCATCTGCTCAAAAATCTCTGGCGTGACAAACCCTTTATCTTTGCCATTCAAATTGCTGAAGATTCTCTCAGCGGCCTCTCGCCTTAAAACCGCATATCGGCCAGTTGGGTAAACTCCGCGCTGGATTTCCACATTGGAAGCCGCGTTTGGTTTGCTGGTTGCCTCAATCAATGTAAAACCCTGTGCCATGTTCTGGCGGCACTCGTCACAAGGCTCATAATCAATTACCATGTGCATCGGGGCGGCAATATCCTCACCGCCCTTGCCTTTCAAATACCCCATGAGGGCGACCTCGTTCTTCTCACGGCCACACCAGAAACATACAGGAATTGTCGGATTCACTCCGTGTTTTGGGGACAGCTTAATTGAATCCATACGCAAAACCTCCTTTCAGCGGCGACTTTCAAACTGCACCATATCCCGTCCGGCAAATCTCGTATTCTTCAAAGTTAGTTTTGTTGTAGATTTCGGCGGCGATGTTATGCAGAATGAAAATCAAGGTTTAGTAAATCACGATTTCTTTGGTGAAAAGCAGGTAGAATGCCATCGGCGCAAAAAGCACAACCGCTGTGCAATCTCTATCTTCCACAGTCTGGCCGTGATATGCCATGAGAACTACCAGACCGCAAATCGCCAACAGAACAAGCCCCATTAGCTTTTGAATAATCAACTTCTAGTAATAGCCTTTAGACTTTCTTCTCTGACGACAGTCACGTTGTGACCGGCCATATGTACTTGCCATAACAAACCTCCTGCCTTTCAAATTCCCCACTCTGCATTTCTCATACGGGCTTGTGACCGTCAAAGGCTGCATTACGGTAAACCGCCTTGGCTCCCCACCTCATTTAACGCCGCCAAATTTCCCTTTTACCTACGGCGTACCAAAACGATTTCAAAAACCTCAAACTCAGTTATGATGGATAATCAGCCGAGAGCGAGAAGTCATCTCAGTATCAAAAGCCGCCACAAGAATGGCATTGGTCGCAGCGATGGCGCATCTGTCACACTCAATGTGCATCCCGCGCTCGCAGCAAACCCGACAGGAATATTGAAAACTCCGATTCGCCTCTTTCTTATTTCTGGCATCATACTGGAATTCCACGCCGACCTGCTCAAACTTTGTCACAGTTGCGCCTCCTTATTCGATTTTTCTCTGCTCTGCATTTCCACGGGCTTGCAACCGTTCATCAAAAACCATGATGAGCTGCATTAGAGATGGCTGGATAGCCACAGATTGCGGCTTTATCTTCCCGCATGGAGGCGCTTTCCGTCAGCGTCCAACCACTCTCCGGGTCTATATTTATAAAACCCCATGCGGTGTAGCCGGTTCATCTCTCACCGGCAGTATCCCCTGTCGCAAGGTTGCCGCATCTACGGCTATGCCTGAATTTCCTGCGCATCAAAAACCCAAACATAACCCCTTCAACGGATTAGCGATATTTGCAGGGGCGCGGGCAGATTTGAAAAACCCACCGACCGCCACTCAGGGCGGTTTCGTCTTAATTTTCAAAGACTCATCAGGGCGGTTACTCAGGCTGCATCTTTCTTGGTTTTGAAATCCACCTCATAAGATTTACCGGTCACAATACGGTGGCAAACCTCAGCCAGATAATTTCTGAAATACCGGTGATTGGCGCAAGTCACAGTCAGCGCCTTACGGTTTTTCTTTGCATACACGGAAAGCAGGAAATTCACATCGTGGGAAGTTGCCTTATACCCCTCACCCAGCATGGCGGTGATAACCGTCTGGAGGGTCTTAAGTAGATTGGTCTTGCTGGTAGGATTCTTACCCATATCAAACTCACGGGCAATCTCGCTCATAGAATAACTGTCGTTGACGGACTTCGGGTCAACACCCAAATCCACACACTTCTGCGCAGTCAACAGGAAATTCATCTTCTGCGCGATATGGCTCCAATTCTCATTGGCGCCGATGGAGCCGCAATACTTGTGCAGCTTGAGCAGGTCAATCTGCCGCTCTTTGTCCACGATACTCCGAACAGGAACCTTGTCATCGCCCTTTTGCTCGTCCTTGACGCCGATAGTCACAAACATCAGCGTTGTGACAGCGGTGAGCATGGGATTTTCAGTGTTCTTGCAGTCCTCAAAGCACATATCTCGGACAGTGGCGGTGTACTCGTTGACCGTGTCGGTCAGCTTGGTATCCGCCTTGGTTGCGTCCTCATACTTGCCATTCTGGATTGCCTCGTTGTACTCTTTGACAAGGGCTTCCGCATCAGAGCGCAACTGTGCCAATTTGGCGGTGTTTTCTTCTCTGGTCATTTTGAAATCCCCTTTCATATGATTTGGGTGATAACAGGTTTATCACTCAAGCGAACCGCCGAGGTTTTTCGCCTCGGCGGTTCAATCAATGATAAACCCATTTAGCATGACGCCGGCTCTACACTCGGACTATGGGGAACATACTGCCCCAAATGACCGTTGCAGTATCTAACGGCGTGCGTATCATTCCTAATACTCATACCATCATGGGGAATTGTCTTACATTCGCAATACTCAACCAAATCCGGGTTTCATACCTGATGCCCTTGTTTTCGGCTCCTCGGAGCACAACACCCTTGGGTGGAAAACTCGGACGATACTAATAACCATCAAAAGTCTTTCTCGTATAGCCATCCGTTACGCAAGCCGCGCTTAGGTTCATAGGCGCAAACCTCCGGGCATTTTCACAATCTGGAACCCACGGCCTAACTCCGTGGCACCGGCGACGGCGGATTTTATCCGCAAAGCTGCGATTTATCGTCCCTCAGTCGGACTGCCCTGATTTTTATAGTTGTCTGGGAACAGTACCTCAACTTGTCTGCTATACTCAGGAAGTGGCGGACATCTCCGCTTGTATTCCCATAGCGTGACTCACTCTGCGTTTCTCAATCGGGCTTGTGACCGACTATGGCCGCATTAAATCAAATACTCGGAAACTTGCGCTTCTGGAAAACCCTTTAAGCGCGGCGGCGGGGCGGCTGTCCCTGCAACCCTAACCGCAGAGGGGCAACCCCCTGCCGCTGTGGGTCTGTGGGGCTGTCCCTGCAACCCTAACCGCAGAGGGGCAACCCCCTGCCGCTGTGGGTCTG
>CAUWEI010000106.1:0-9616 GCA_963557675.1 uncultured Oscillospiraceae bacterium
TCCATCGATTGATTCAGAATCGAATTCATACAATCTTCCTCACAAAATGCTTTTATAAATCATTTTTTGACGTCAGACTATCACATTCCCATGCCATTGTCAAGGGGAAACCGGCCTCAATAAAAGGCACGGCAGTTCCAAAAAACGGAACTGCCGTAGCTTATGCGGTGGTTTTTCTGAGAATATTCTTTTGAATCTTACCGCTGATGGTTTTGGGAAACTCGGTTACAAATTCCACCAAACGCACCCATTTGTACTCCGCAAGACGACTATTGCAGAAATTCTTGATTTCAAGCTCCAATTCGGCGGAGGGCCTATAGTTGGGTGCAAGACTGATTACAGCCTTGATGGCCTGTCCCCGCAGGGAATCCGGAACGCCTACCACGCTGCACTCTGCCACTGCCGGATGCTCCATAATAATGTGCTCCACTTCGTAAGGGCCCACCCGATAACCGCCTGTTTTGATGATGTCATCAAAACGGCCGTGGAACCAGTATCGCCCGGTTTCATCCTGCCAGGCCGCATCGCCGGTGTGGTATACCCCACCTCTCCAAACATGCTCATATTGGGATTGGTTGTCCAAATAGCCGCAGAAAATTCCCACCGGACGCTTCCCTTCTGTGGGAACCACCACAACCTCCCCGATTTCTCCTACAGAGGCACGGGTTCCGTTTTTTCGCCACAGCTCAATGTGATAGAGCGGTGAGACGGTTCCCATGGAACTTTCCACCGGGTGCTCTCCCCGGAAATTGGCAATCAACAGAGGCGTTTCCGTCTGTCCATAGCCCTCACACAGTGGGATTCCGGTACGCTCTGTGAACCGCTGAAAGACTTCCGGTGCCAGCATTTCCCCGGCAGTAGAGGCATGGCGCAGACTGGGCATTTCCGGGATGCCCTTCCGAGCAAGGTATCGATACACCGTAGGTGGAGCGCAAAAAGAAGTGACCCCATATTGGTTGATGATATTCACAAGCTGTTTTGGCTCGAAGTTGTCAAAATCATAGACCATAACCGCACTTCCCACCAGCCATTGCCCGTACAGCTTGCCCCAGGAAGCTTTGGCCCATCCGGTTTCTGCAACCGTGAAATGAAGTCCGCCGTCCTGCGCCTGCTGCCAGTATTTCGCCGTAATAATATGGGCCAACGGATAGGCAAAATCGTGAATCACACCCTTGGGGTATCCCGTGGTACCAGATGTAAAATACAGAACCATGGGGTCTGTCGCAAGGGTTTCGATACGGGAAAAGGATTCCTTTTCCTTCTGCATCCGTAAGGTCAGATTTTCAAAGCCCTCTGTCTCCTTTTGGACACACCACAGCTTTACCGGCATCTGCACGGTTTCCACCGCCTGCCGAACCTTGTCCGTCACGTCATTTTGCGTGGTGCAGATCACTGCCTTGACCTTTGCGCTTTGGATTCGATAAACCAAATCGGGAACCGTCAGCATATGGGTTGCCGGAATCATCACCGCTCCCAGTTTGTGCAGGGCAATGGCGGCGAACCAATATTCATAGTGCCGTTTCAGAATCAGCATGACCCGGTCGCCCCGGCCAATGCCTGCTCCCTGCAATACATTTGCCATTTTGTTGCTGTAGGTTCGGATGTCGGCAAAGGTGAAGATGTGCTCCTCCCCTTCTGTGTTGCACCAGACAACGGCCCGTTTTTCGGGCGTTTCTTCGGCCAGGACATCCACTACATCGTAACCAAAATTGAAGGATTCGGGATAGGACAAGGAGAATTTTTGAAGTTTTCCCTGGGAATCCAAACATTCCGTACAAAATCTCTGATAAATGCTCATGTAATACGATTCTCCCTAATGGTATTGCTTCCAATGGCTCGGAAACGGTCATACCGCCGACTGACAAAATCCGATTCCTGACAAATGGCCTGAAGCTCATTGCTCAACTTGACCTTGAGATTTTCATAAAAAGAGGGCTGGCCCAAGTCTTTTTCGGACAAAATTTCTTCAATCACACCGAACCGTTTGGCATCCTGCGCCGTGAGCTTCAGGTTGCTTGCCGCTTCTTCGGCTTTGCTGGAATCCTTCCAGAGAATACTGGCACAGCCCTCCGGAGAAATCACGGAGTAGACCGCATTTTCCAGCATCCACACCCGGTCGGCCAAGGCCAGAGCCAAAGCACCGCCGCTTCCTCCCTCTCCAATCAAAACCGCAATGATCGGAACGCAGAGCGTTGACATTTCCAGCAGGTTTTCCGCTATGGCCTGTCCCTGTCCCCGCTCCTCCGCACCAATGCCGCAATGGGCTCCGGCGGTGTCCACAAAGCAGATGACAGGCCGACCGAATTTCTCCGCCTGCTTCATAAGCCGCAGGGCCTTCCGATAGCCCTCCGGATGGGGGGAACCAAAATTTCGGAAAACACGTTCTTTTGTGGTATGTCCACGCTCGATTGCAATAACGGTCACCGGGACGCCCTGTAGGGATGCAACGCCTCCCACCATCGCCGGGTCGTCTCCATAGCGGCGGTCTCCGTGGAGTTCTGTAAAAGAATCAAAAACCTGAGTGAGATAGTCCAGACCGGTGGGACGATTCCCACGGGCCAGCTTCACCCGGTCATAGGGTGTGTGTTTCATAATGTACCTCTGCTTCGTGTAGCTTTAGAAGCGTAGAAAGCTGTTTTCGCTGTTCCGAACGGGCAACAATGGCATCCAAAAATCCATGTTTCATCACAAATTCCGCCTTTTGGAATTCCTTGGGCAGAGCTTTTTTGGTAGTTTGTGCCACAACTCTGGCCCCTGCAAATCCAATGGAGGCCCCCGGTTCTGCTAAAATAATATCTGCCTCCATGGCGAAGCTGGCGGTAACGCCGCCCGTCGTGGGGTCCGTCAGAACTGCAATATACAAAAGCCCCGTATCGCTGTGACGTTTGACGGCGGCACTGGTCTTTGCCATCTGCATCAAGGAAAGCAGTCCTTCCTGCATTCTGGCTCCTCCGGATACCGTAAAGCCAATCACCGGCAAATGGTGAACGGTTGCATATTCAAACAGTCTTGTGATTTTTTCCCCCACTGCACTGCCCATGCTTCCCATCATAAAAAAGGAATCCATGACAAACAGGCAGCAGGCTTTTCCCTCGATGGAGGCCGTTCCGCAGATCACCGCTTCGGTTTCTCCGGTTGCCATGCGAACCGTCTGTATTTTTTCCTGATACCCTAAAAAGTCCAGAGGATTTCCGCCCGTTAGCTGGGCATCCAGCTCCCGGAAGCTGCCCGGGTCGGTGAGAATTGCAATCCGCTGTCGGGCGTTCATGCGAAAATGATGTCCACAGGGGCAAACCAGAAGATTGCTCCAAAGCTTGCTCATGGGAATCTCCTTGTGGCAGTTGGGACAGGTCTTTTCCGGCTCGCCGGGGTCCTGCTGTACCGGTGCGGCACAACGGCCTCCTTCTTCCAGCTTGTTTTTGGGTTTTAAGAAATTGATTAGTGCCATATCTTATCCGTTTCCTATCAATGTCAAATCGTAGTTTCCGGTCACAAAACGCTCATCGTCGATGATGGAGAGCTGCTGTTCAATGTTGGTAGAAACTCCCTCGATGACCAGTTCACACAGTGCGCCACGCATTTTCCGCAGGGCTTCCTCTCTGGTCTGGGCATAGACCACCAGTTTTCCCAAAAGGGAATCGTAATAAGGCGACACCGTGGTATCCACCATAAGGCAGGTATCAAATCGAACAGAAGGGCCACCGGGTACATGTAGCATCCGCACCGTGCCGCAGCTTAACGCATTGATCCGACATTCCAAGGCGCATCCGCTTATGGAAATGGACGGCTGGGAGAAATTCAAAGGAATTCCGGCGGCAATTCGGATCTGCCACTTTACAATATCGATTCCCGTCAGCATTTCGGTGACGGTGTGTTCTACCTGCAAACGCACGTTCATTTCCATAAACCAGAAGTTTCCATCCCGATCGAAAAGAAATTCCAGCGTTCCGGCCCCTACATATCCAATTTTTTGAACGGCATCCACAGCGGCTGCAAGGATGGCGTTTCTTTGTTCCGTGGAGACGGAAGGAGAAGGGGTTTCTTCAATCAGCTTCTGATTCCGTCGCTGGACGGAGCAATCCCGGTCTCCCAAGCACACCACATTGCCATATTCATCCGCCAGAATTTGCAGCTCAATGTGTCGGGCCGGATGGATGTATTTTTCCACATACACGCTGCCGTCTCCAAAGCTGCTGACCGCTTCACTGGTCGCCTGCTGATAAGCTTCTTCCAAATCCGCAGCACTGAGAACCAGTCGAATCCCTCGCCCTCCGCCGCCAGCACAGGCCTTTAACATCACAGGGTATCCAATGGCCTCGGCGGCACATTTGGCATCCTCTATGGTTGCAACCGTCTTACTTCCCGGAATGACCTGCAATTTCGTCTGCCGAATCAACTCTTTCAGCAACGCCTTATCCCCAAGCTGTTCCATGGATTTGGGCGAAGGGCCGATGAATACCAGACCGTTTTTTCTGCACAACCGGGCAAACCCGGCATTTTCGGACAGGAAGCCATAGCCCGGATGAATGGCCTGTGCTCCGGTGAGAAGTGCGGCACTGATGATTTGATTTTGGTTCAAATAACTGTCAGCGGCTTCCGGGGCACCAATGCAAACGCTTTGATCTGCCAACGCCACATGTAGGGCGTTTTTGTCGGCCTCCGAATAGACCGCAACGCTGGCAACCCCCATTTCCTTGCAGGCCCGGATGATACGGACGGCAATTTCTCCCCGGTTGGCAATGAGAATTTTTGAAAACATCCCTATCCCTCCGTCAGTGCAAACGAGAATTCCGCTGAGGCACAGAGCTTTCCGTCTACGCTTACCGTTCCTTCTGCAAAATAGAATGGATGCTTGACCCGTTTGAGCGTGCATCGGGTTTCGATACGGTCACCGGGTCTTACCGGAGAACGAAACTTCGCCTGATTCAGGCTGGTATAGACCGGAATTTTTCCGTCGGGGATTTTATCCGACAGCAGTACACAGGCAGTCTGTGCCAAAATCTCGCACAAAATCACACCGGGAACGATTGGGTTACCGGGGAAATGCCCTTTCAGGAAGAATTCGTCTCCCCGGACGTTATAGTGGCCCACCGCAACACCGTCTATGTTTTCGGCATCCTCCAGAAGGAGCATATTTTCCCGGTGGGGCAGTAAATTCATGAGTTCTGTTTGGTTCATGGCATTAACTCCGAATCCGAAATAGTTCCGTACCATATTCCACCATCTGTCCATTGCTGGCGCAGATTTCGGAGATGATACCGTCTGTTTCTGCGGTGATTTCATTGAACATCTTCATGGCCTCTACAATGCAGAGTGTCTGCCCCTGCTTTACATGATCCCCTACGGTTACATAGGGGCCGGCACTTTCCGTAGGAGACGCATAAAACACTCCCACCAGCGGAGAGCGGATGATGCAGTCCTCGGTTTCGGCAAGTGCTTGTACGGGTACTTGCACCGATTCTGTAACCGGATTGGAAACCGCTGCAGGAGTCCGTTCCAGACGCACCACATTGTCCTTCTGCGTGATTTCCAAACCAGTTAATCCAAGTTCCTGCATGAGACTTGCATATTTTCGGATTTCCGTTTCGTTCATTGTGTCACCTTCCTAAAAGCCAAACAGGCATTATGTCCGCCAAATCCAAGGGAATTGGACAAGGCCAATGTAACATCTGCGTGAATTGCCTGATTGGGGATACAATTCAAATCACACCCTTCGTCCTGCTCCTGCAAATGGATGGTAGGCGGGAGAATCCCTTCCTGCAATGCCAGCAGGCAGGCCAAAGCCTCAACAGCTCCTGCGGCTCCCAGCATATGACCGGTCATGGATTTGGTGGAGCTGACAAAGGCCTTTTGTGCCGCTGCTTCCCCCAGTGCATTTTTAATGACCTTCGTCTCGATGAGATCGTTCATGTGAGTTCCGGTGCCGTGGGCATTCACATATACGGTGTCGGTTTCCTTGTATCCGGCCTCTGCCATGGCATCCAGCATGGCCTGTGTACCGCCCCGACCGTCCGGGTGAGGAGCGGTCATATGGTAAGCGTCACAGGTGGAGCCGTAACCGCAGATTTCTCCGTAAATTTTGGCACCACGGGTCACGGCGTGTTCGTATTCTTCCAATACCAAGGAAGCGGCACCTTCGCCCATGACGAATCCGCCTCTTCTCCGGTCAAATGGCAACGATGCGGTATCCACATCTTCCGACGTGGAAAGGGCCTGCATATTGGAAAAACCTGCAACCGCAGAAGGGGTAATGGCAGCTTCTGCACCGCCGGTAATGACGGCATCGGCATAGCCGTGACGGATTAGGCGCATAGCTTCCCCAATGGCATTGGAACCGGAGGCACAGGCCGTGACCACCGGCATGGCAGAACCACGGCAATCGTGGCGCATCGCAATGAGACCCGCTGCCATGTTGGAAATCATCATCGGAACGAACAGAGCCGATACCCGACGGGGGCCTCGTTCCAGAAGCTTTGTATGCTCCGTTTCAAAGGTACTGATTCCACCGATTCCGGTGCCAAACAGAACGGAAAACCGTTCCGGCTGTACCTTTCCTTCAATGCCGCTGTCCGTCACTGCCTGCTGGGCGGCGGCAACGGCAAACTGAGCATAGCGGTCGGTGCGAAGAACCTCATTGACCTCCAGATAGTCCTTGGGGTCAAAATTCTTGACCTCCGCCGCCAACTTTGCCTTGAATTTTTCCGTATCGAACAGGGTAATGGGAGCAATGCCGTTTTTACCGCTTTTTAAGCCCTCCCAGGTTTCCGCCACCTGATTTCCAAGGGGGGTAACGGCACCCAATCCCGTAACAACCACTCGTCTGATCTTATTCATGGTATTCTCCTTACATGGCGAGGCCGCCGTCTACCCGGAGGACTTCGCCGGTCACATAATTTGCTGTTGCAAGATAGGCTGCTGCATCTGCCACATCTTCCGGTTTTCCCATGGAGCCAAGAGGAATCATGGAAAGCATGGGATGCTCGGTCTGGGAATGGGTCATGTCCGTCTGAATGAATCCGGGGGCAATGGCATTGCAGCGAATCCCTTTGGGAGCCAGTTCTTTTGCAACGGATTTGGTTAGACCAATGAGTCCGGCTTTTGATGCGGCATAATTGCACTGTCCCACATTGCCCATGAGACCGGAAACAGAAGAAATATTGATAATACACCCTTCCCGATTCCGCAGGAACAGACCAATGCAATGGCGAATCATATGGAATGAGCCTTTCAAGTTGGTATCCAGAACGGCATCGAAATCCGCTTCTGACATCATGGCAGCCAAGCGATCTCGTGTAATGCCCGCATTGTTTACCAAAATATGAGCCGTTCCAAAGTCTGCCTTAATGGCAGCCACGGTTTCCTTTACGGCCTGAAAATCCGATACATCACAACGATACGCCTTCGCCGTCACGCCATACCGCTGGGTACATTCCCGGCAGACGGATTGAGCGGCTTCGTCATTTCCGGCGTAGACAATGGCAACATTGCTCCCCAAAGAGGAAAATTTTAATGCAATGGCTGCACCGATTCCACGGGAACCTCCGGTGATGATAGCGGTTTTATTGCTTAACATAGGGATTCCTCCAAATATTCCAGCGCAGGGCGGGCCGTCACGCCGGGGTCGATTTTCCGAATCAGGTTGGTGAGGGTTTTTCCCGGCCCAATTTCAATAAAGGTATCGATTCCGGCCTCCATCATATTGCGAATCAATCCTTCCCACTGCACAGGATTGCAAATCTGCTGTGACAGCAGTGGTACTGCATCGCCGTCATAAGGCTGTGCGGTCAAATTGGAATAGAGCGGAACCGAAGGAGCCGATAAAGCACAGCGTTTCAGTTCTTCTGCAAACCCTACCGCCGCCTCTGCCATAAACGGAGAATGGAATCCACCTTTGACCTTCAAAGGGATTGCCCGACCGCCCGCAGCTTTCACATCTGCGGCAAAGGAAGTCATCTGCTCTGCAATCCCAGATACTGCAATCTGACCCGGACAATTGAAATTCACCAGGTAGACCTGAGAATGGGTTTCACAAAGGGCCTTCACCTGTTCGGCAGAGAGCTTCACAACCGCACACATGGTGGTTTCCTGTTTTTGGGCCTCCTGCTGCATGAGCTGTCCACGCCGACAGACCAGACGAAACCCGGTTTCTAGATCAAACATTCCGGCATTTGTTGCTGCCACAATCTCCCCCAGAGAAAAGCCTGCCACCGCATCCGGGCGGATGCCCTGCTCCTGCAAGACTGCTGCAATGGCGGTTTCCACTGCAAACAGACAGGGCTGTGTATTGACAGTCTGGGCCAGTTCCTCCTCCGTGCCTGTAAAGCACTGAGCGGTGGTGCCGGGACGAATCCCTTCACAGCGTTCCAGTACGGAAGCAGCAACGGGAACCTTTTCGGACAGCTCCTTTCCCATACCGGAATACTGATCGCCCTGTCCGGAAAAAACAAATGCTATTTTACCCATTTTGCCGCCCCCAAGAGAATTGGCTCTGCTTCGTCCATCGCCTCTCGGACGATCTCTGCCGCCGGCTGTTCTTTTTTGACAACGGATGCAATCTGACCGGCCAGGAAACAACCCTTTTCTTCGTCACCTTCCTGCACCGCCAGCCGTAACGCACCGGTTCCCAGTGCTTCCAGCTCATCATCCGGCATACCGCCAAATTCGGCTTTGGAATAGGTTCTTGCAAATTGGGTACGCAGACTCCGAACCGGATGACCCAACCGCTTTCCGGTGACCATGGTGCAAAGATCCGTTGCTTTCAGAATCTTTTCCCGATAGACCGGATGGATGGTACATTCCGTGGCACTTAAAAAACGGGTTCCCATCTGTACGCCCTGAGCACCCAGCATAAATGCAGCTGCTACGCCACGACCATCCGCAATTCCACCGGCGGCAATGACCGGCAGATGGGTTGCATCGCAAATCTGCGGAACCAAAACCATGGTGGTCAGCTCGCCTACATGACCGCCGCTTTCGCCGCCTTCGGCAATGAGGGCATCGGCTCCCAGTCGGGTCATAAGCTTTGCCATTGCCACAGAGGCCACCACGGGAATCACTTTGATTCCGGCTGCTTTCCAATCTTTGATGTATTTGGATGGATTGCCCGCTCCGGTTGTGACAACCGACACGCCTTCTTCCATCACGACCTTTGCCACATCGTCTGCAAAGGGGCTTAACAGCATAATGTTGACGCCAATGGGCTGACTGGTCAAAGATTTTGCAATTTGGATTTGTGTACGGACATAATCTGCCGGTGCATTGCCTGCGGCGATGATTCCCAAGCCGCCTCCATTGGACACGGCAGCCGCCAATTTTCCATCTGCAATCCAGGCCATGCCACCCTGAAACACTGGATAGCGAATGTGCAGCAGGTCCGAAATTTCCGTCTGAATCATGGTTTAGCCCCGCTTGGACTGGATGAATTTGTCCAGGTCGTCGATGGTTTCCACCTTCTGGTCCAGTTCGATTTCGATGCCCAAATCGTCCTCCAGATTCATGAGCAGCTCCACGGTGTCCAGAGAGTCGATGCCCAGATCGGTGAATTTGCTTTCGGGCTTAATGGTATTGATATCACAGCCGGTACGGTCTGCTACAATTTTAGCAATGTTATTAAAGT
>CAUWEI010000107.1:0-9465 GCA_963557675.1 uncultured Oscillospiraceae bacterium
CGGGCTCGGTGGGAACGGGCTCGGTGGGAACGGGTTCGGTGGGAACGGGTTCGGTGGGAACGGGTTCGGTGGGAACGGGTTCGGTGGGAGCGGGCTCGGTGGGAACGGGCTCGGTGGGAACGGGTTCGGTGGGAACGGGTTCGGTAGGTTCGGGCTCAGTAGGAATGGGTTCGGTAGGCTCCGGATCTACTGGTTGGGTGTAGGTATATCCGTAGAGTTCCAACTCAATAACACGGACTGTGGGGCTCCATCGAGAGTTGCTGCCCTTCAAAACATTCAGTCGGAAGATTCTTCCATGAATGGGAGGCTGGAACTTGTCAACCGTTTCATTCTCCGTATTCTCTCTGTGGCTTGCAACAACCTTCCAGATGGAATCGTCTGCCAGTTTTGTCTTGAGTTCTTCCCCTTCCAGTGCCAGCAGGTCTTCCACAGAAATCTTGGAAGTATCGAGAACTTCGAGATCGTAGTCAACTGTGTTGTTTTCCGGGGGGTAGCCCAGAACACCGGTATTAACCTGCTTCCATTCGGTGATTGTCTTTTCTTCCTTCAGATCAACTGCAATCCATGCCTCGTTATATGCTCCACTGAAGTCATCCAGATAACCGGGGCACCATGCTGTTTTGTAGTCGCCATCATTGATTCTAAAGGTTTCTTCCAGGTACGATTCTCCGCCCTGATGAGTAGCTCCCAGGATGTAACCCTTGGTGTTGTCGGGGTCAAGGAGAAGGTTTTCAGCAATCTTTGAGCCTTCGCCCACAATAATCGTGAAAGTGCTTGTAGGCTCCTGAGCAGCCTTATCTGTAAAGGTTACATTGTAGGTTCTGTCCACAGAAACGTCAATGGAACTGCCATACTCAACGCCTTCGCCACATGCAGTGATTTCCCACTCGGTCTTGGGCAGCTGCTCTGCGTAATCGTCAGCGGTGAACGCAATGCCGTTGATGCGGACATTGCCCAGGTCCGTATAAACATTGTTGTAGAGAGAAACCAGGGGTTCTGCGTAGTCATGCAGATCCTTGGTACCTTCCGTCTTGGGCAGATTTACCACCTTGCCGTTCAGGAGAACCGCAGGTGCATAGGCAGCAGGATGCTGTCCGTCAAACAGAATACCACCGGAGGACATACCACCCTTATAGAGCATAACGTCCCAAGCTGCCCGCCAGTCATTGGGGCACCAATCTGTGATTTCGTACTTGAAGTACTGTGCGGTAACAGGCTCAGACAGCTCTCTGCGGACTGCAACAGCAGTTTCCTTGGTAGCATCCTGTACTTCGGGAACCATGTCGGTAACACGGTCAATCTCCGTCCAGGTCTGACCCTCATCATTAGAATAATACAGGATGCCGGACTTGGCACCAAATGCCTTACCTGCATTATTGTGACCACAATAAGGCTCCCAGATCGTAATGGTCTCAGCCTGAGGCAGCTTAAATTCCACAAATGCATGGGCGGTGCTGTAGCTGCCGCAGTCCTCTCTGGTCTTGACATCGCCATCAAAGATCAAACCAGCATTGCTATTGTTCATGAATCCCTCAGCTTTAATGAGGGTTGCACCGGTCAGAGCGAATTCCGGCTCGCCGGAGGGAACAGGAGCTTCTGTGCCGGTGAACTTCATCAGGGTATCCAGGCTTGCTCTTTCAATTGTACCTTCACTCAGATCAAATCGGTTGCCGGAGATGTTGGCAAAGTGAAGATTGGTGTACTCGCCGTCTGCAATAAAGTGTTCCAGACCCAAATCGGAAATATCCAGCTTAGTCAGAGCCGTGCATCCGGTGATGTCAATGCTGTTCAGCTTTGTCATATGGCTCAGAGATGCTCGGTTCAGTTCCTTCAAAACAGTATTGTTGTTGAACTTGATGGAGGTCAGTCCGGGCATGAGTTCCAGACCAGTCAGATCAGAGATCTGCAAATCGCTCAGGTTCAACGGTCCTTCGTACTCTGCAACCACGTCCTTGGTCATACCGACCTGCTCTTTAACTGCATTCAGCAACTCAGGATCCGGAATATCCTGCTCATTCAGAATTCCGTTGGAAACTTCCAGAGTTCCATTGTTTACCAGCAGTTCTAACGGCTCAGAAACATTACCAAGATAGTCTTCCATGGTAAAGCTAAGCAGCTGCTTGTTCTGCACCTGCCAGCCGCTGCGGGCACTGTTCGTGGCACGCTGACGATAGTCCTGTTCTTTTCCGTCAATGGTCAAATGCACACGGTACCAGTCCATCAGCTTGGGTGTCTTCAAATACACGGTATTGTTGCTCAGATATACATCGTCAATGGTAAGAGGCTCTGCATAACTATCCTTCAGCTTGCCCTGGAAGCAGATTGGATCTCCCTTGGTTCCGTCAGCATTCACGGTACGGATCTCAAGCAGGTAGTCATAGCGTTCCGTAACAGGGACAGGAACCTTGCAGCTGGTTGCATCAGCGGGAGCTGTTGCAGTATAAACCTTGCTGCCTTCGTAGTTTTTGCCGTAGTTAATCAGAGATACCGTCAGCTCATAGTGGTCAAAGTCAGCGGTTACAGGAGCCGTCCAGTGTGCATCGACAACGCCGCCTTCGGCATTCGCAGTCTGTGCAGACTTCTGGTTGTTGGGGTTTACCTGACGTGCCTGAGGAACCGATACGTTGGAAACCTTGCTGTCAAAGTTATAAGCAACGGATGCGGGAGCACTTTCCGTGCCATCTGCACCAACCGCAGTCAGCTCAACTTTGATTTCGCCGGTGGTAGGAACATTCTTTACATAGAAGGAATCGCCGTAGATACCACCTGCAAACGACTTGTTTCCTTCGCTGTCCGTGACATAGATGTTGTACTGCTTGACCTGATCATAGGAAGCTCTGTCCCAACACAGTTCCATCTGTCCGTCTGCAAAAATGTTCTTAATGGTCAGACCGGCAGGAGCCTCGGGAGTGTGGTTCTCGCCGTCCTTTACACGAATGGAACCCAGGTTCATCTGGAATTCCTTCTCCGTGCCGTCGGCAATCAGGTAAATGGCTGCAATGTTCTTGCCAGCGTAATCTGCAAGAGAAATGGAATCGGTGACCCATCCGCCAACATTGGCGCTGTTTGCCAGATCTAGCTCGATTACGGTATCGGGGGCATCCTTCATAACCAGGCCAATCTTAGCGGGTGTGCTGCCCTTTACCTTCTGGTAAGTAACTTCCAGAGAGGAACCAGCAGAAACTGCCAGATCGGTTTTGAAGATATGGACCGTATTCTTGCCATCCAGCTCACCGTAAACAACCAGAGAAGAACCGCCGTCGTAGGCACCAACCTGGGTGTAAGGAGTCTTCATGGGATTGAAGCTGCTGTCTTTTCGGGTTTCCTTTACGCCGTAGTCAAAGTCCGCACTCAGCTTCTTTTCACCGGTGGTGTCAATCCACCACTGCCAAGTAGGAAGAATGTCCTGCAAGTTCATGTTGGACCACTCTTCATCGGTGGAAACGGTGCCGTTTTTGAAGTACTGCATACCGTGGCCGGTGTTAAAGTTGGAGTAGAAGTTGGATCCACCAATGACAGACCGCTCGGCAATAAAGTCTGCAACGCCAACCCAGCCACCTGCCTTAGGCAGAGCAATGTCAGGACGGCTGACAGAAGTCTTACCGGTATTGGTGGGATCGATATTAGGACCGGAGAAGTACATACGTTCCCGCTCCGCAATCATCCACTGATAGTCCGGGTTCTGGTTGGGACTGCTGCCATCCCATGCGCCTTGCCAGTCCAGATTATCCGTCAACCCACGGTGATAAAAGTCAGAAGGTGTAAACAGTGCCACACTGGCAATGGGATTGTGGTCTGTTTCCACATCCTTATACAACTTGGTAATGCCACTTTCAGAACCATGTTCGCCGTTAAGATGTCCCTGGTTGCTTTCCACGCCGTAGAATGCTGCTTCATAGGGGTCCCAGACACCCTTGGCAAACTCAGCCTTGTCGGAATCAACATCCCAAGGCCAGCCGTAGTTTACAAACACAGAGTCGCAGTAACGGTTTGCAGGAGTACCCAGCCAATCCTGTTTGGAACCAAAGCTGTTGGCGGTGTTGTAATACTGGACATAGAGTCCTGCATCCCGAATGACCTTCATAAAGTCCTTGAAGCTCTGGTCGGTGTTCTCCTCGTTGTTGAAGAAATAGCCGTCAAAGCCGTAGTAACGGGCCATTTCCACCATCTTTTTGGCTACAGGGAAGCCATTTTCTGCATCTTTTTCAAACATATCCGAGCAGGTCTGTCCGGGACGGCCTGTGGGGTCGAAGTAGATACAGGCAATAGACAGTGCGCCGTTCTTGTGGGCGGCGTTGGTGTAAGCAGCCGTCGGCAGATTCACAATACCAAATTCAAAGCCTCTGCTAGTCCACCAGCTGTCTTTCGGGCTGTCATAAAAAGATTCCGGCGTATCATACGGAACTGCACCATGCCAGGGGCAAAAGAAGTCCGTATACTGCCAGAAATTCATACAAAGATTGGAAAAGTCGTTGTTATACAAGGGACTTTCAAAGAAAGCGTTGCCATAATCGCCCTGCATCAGCATAATTTTTGCATTATCATTCAGGGTCGGATTGGCCTGTGTTGCCTGGAACAGCTCATTTCTTTTCTGGAGAGGAACATGAGCAACCAGATAATCAGAATAAGGGTCCGTTGCGGGGTCCCAGTTCAGGATTTCCTGAATTCGGTAACCCTTCAGATCCGGTTGTGCGGATTTAAGTCCTCGATGGTCATCGGGCAGGACGCTGTCGGCTGCAAATGCGGTCGCAAAAGTAGACGCAACCATGGTCACTGCCAGCGTGGCAGAGATCAGCTTGCGTTTCCAAAAACTATTTTTCCTCATAAAATACCTCCGTCATTGATTGCCAAGATTCACCAAACTGTTTCTAGCCGAATTATCCCAAAAATCACGCTCCGTTTCTTAAAAATGCCGGTCGAAATAACCGACTTTTAGCTTTCCATTTCATTTGTAAGGAAATCTTCCGGTTTATAATCTACCACAATTGCGTGATCATTTCAACCAGTCAACTTGTACATATTTCACAATTTATTCTAGCAGGATTTTCCGTAATCACTGTCGAAAATGCACAATTTGTATGTTGATAAAGTAATATATTATCGAGTAAAACTATCTCGAACAGCCACACATTTATTGCAGGAGCAGCCATAATTGCTACCGTGATTGCTTCAAGTCTAAGGGCGGCAGCTTTGGTCTAAATGTTTTCCAAGTAGCCATTGATAGCGATAACTACACCTACGGCAGTCCCCAATGACATTGCTTACCGTGGTCCTTACCTGGTAACCAACGCAACGGCTGAGAACACCATCGTATTCGAGGCATCCCTCTCTTACTGGAACGAGGACAACATCCGCCTGGCAAAGATTGTCCGGAAGTACAATGATAGCAAGGCAGGTGTTATCGACGGTGTTGCTCTGAACTCCGCAGCGACCGTTTCCTGCAATATTAGTTAGCAGATAATCTCCCCGGCGGGTATATTTCCCGCCCATTTCTTCAAATAATGACTTCATTGCAAAAACCTCCTTTGCTAAATCCATCATAGCAAAGGAGGTTTCTCTTGACCAATGTGCGGACAAAAAAAATCGCCTGCCGGAAAAACCGACAGGCGATTTGTAATTTAGATATAGATCTCACAGGTTAGATCCTGCCACTGACAGTGGCGTAGCATCTGACCGTTTTCGTGCCTGTACTTCAATGGATGGAAAACGCAAAGTACAGATTAGGCCTCCCCGCTACGGATAGCAGCCTGAGCAGCAGCCAAGCGAGCAATGGGAACACGGAAGGGGCTGCAGGAAACATAGTTGAGGCCAATCTTGTGGCAGAACTCAATGGAGGAGGGATCGCCGCCGTGCTCACCACAGATACCGCAGTGGAGGCTGGGACGAACCTTCTTACCCTTTTCAACTGCCATCTCCATAAGAGCACCGACACCAGTGGTATCCAGACGAGCGAAGGGATCAGACTCATAGATCTTACCAGCGTAGTAAGCAGGCAGGAACTTGCCGGCATCGTCACGGCTGAAACCAAAGGTCATCTGAGTCAGGTCATTGGTACCGAAGCAGAAGAACTCAGCCTCAGAAGCAATGTCGTCCGCAGTCAGGCAAGCTCTGGGGATCTCAATCATCGTACCAACCTCGTACTTGAGAGAAGCACCGGCGGCAGCAATGACCTCGTCAGCAGTCTTTACAACTACGTCCTTGACGAACTTCATTTCCTTCAGCTCACCAACCAGAGGAATCATGATTTCGGGAACCACGTTCCAGTCGGCATGACGGCCCTTTACAGCCAGGGCTGCCTTAATAACGGCTCTGGTCTGCATAGCAGCAATCTCAGGATAAGTAACCGCCAGACGGCAGCCACGGTGGCCCATCATGGGGTTGAATTCGTGCAGGTCGTTGATAATCTGCTTGATATAAGCAACGCTCTTACCCTGGGTCTTTGCCAGAGCTGCGATATCTGCCTCATCAGTGGGAACAAATTCATGCAGAGGCGGATCCAGGAAACGGATGGTAACAGGGTGGCCCTCCAGAGCCTCAAACAGGCCCTCGAAGTCTGCCTGCTGCATGGGCTCGATCTTAGCCAGAGCAGCCTCCCGCTCCTCCACAGTCTCAGAGCAGATCATTTCACGGAATGCACCGATACGGCTGGGATCAAAGAACATATGCTCAGTACGGCACAGACCAATGCCCTCAGCACCGAAGGCCACAGCCTGCTTTGCATCACCCGGGGTATCGGCGTTGGTACGAACGCCCAGCTTCTTATACTTGTCTGCCAGCTCCATAATACGGCCAAAGTAGCCGGAGTTGGGGTCAGCAGGAATGGTAGGAATCAGAGTGTCATAGATCGCACCGGTGGAGCCATCCAGAGACAGGACATCGCCTTCCTTATAGGTCTTGCCATGGAGGGTAAAGACCTTGTTTTCCTCATCCATCTTGATGTCGCCACAGCCGGAGACACAGCAGGTGCCCATGCCACGAGCCACAACAGCGGCGTGAGACGTCTGACCGCCACGGACCGTCAGGATGCCCTGAGAGTACTTCATGCCCTCAATGTCTTCGGGGCTGGTTTCCAGACGAACCAGAACTACCTTTTCGCCCCGCTTGCCATGCTCCACGGCATCCTCAGCGGTAAATACGATAGTACCGGCAGCAGCACCGGGAGAAGCAGCAATGCCCTTTGCAACAGCCTCTGCCTTCTTCAGTGCCTTGGGGTCAAACTGGGGATGCAGCAGCATGTCCAGAGACTTTGCATCAATCTGCATCAGAGCTTCCTTCTCAGAGATCATGCCCTCGTCGATGAGGTCGCAGGCAATCTTGATAGCAGCGGCAGCGGTACGCTTGCCGTTACGGGTCTGCAGCATATAGAGCTTCTTATCCTCAATGGTGAACTCCATATCCTGCATATCACGGTAGTGGTTCTCCAGGGTGTTGCACACGCCCAAGAACTGCTCATAAACCTCAGGCAGGATCTCCTGCATCTGCTGGATGGGCATAGGAGTGCGGACACCAGCCACAACGTCCTCGCCCTGTGCATTCATCAGGAATTCGCCCATGAGGCCCTTCTCGCCGGTAGCGGGGTTCCGGGTAAAGGCAACGCCGGTACCGGAAGTATCGCCCAGGTTACCAAAGGCCATCATCTGGACGTTAACAGCAGTACCCCAAGAATAGGGAATGTCATGGTCCATACGGTAAATATTCGCACGGGGGTTATCCCAGGAACGGAACACAGCCTCAATGGCCTTGAACAACTGCTCCTTGGGGTCCGAGGGGAAGTCTACACCCAACTGCTTTTTGTACTCGCCCTTGAACTGTTCGGCCAGCTCCTTGAGGTCCTCAGCAGACAGCTCGTTGTCGAACTGAACCCCCTTGCGCTCCTTCATCTCGTCAATGAGCTTCTCGAAATACTTCTTGCCCACTTCCATAACGACATCGGAGAACATCTGGATGAAACGGCGGTAGCAGTCATAAGCCCAGCGAGGATTGCCGGACTTCTTTGCCATAACTTCAACTACTTCCTCATTGAGGCCCAGGTTCAGGATGGTATCCATCATACCGGGCATGGAAGCACGTGCGCCGGAACGCACAGAAACCAACAGGGGATTCTCCAGATCGCCAAACTTCTTGCCAGTGATCTCTTCCATCTTGGCAATGTTTTCCATGATTTCAGCCTTGATCTCATCGTTAATCTTACGGCCATCATCATAATATTTTGTGCAGGCTTCGGTGGAAATCGTAAAGCCCTGAGGAACAGGCAGACCAATCTTTGTCATTTCAGCCAGGTTGGCGCCTTTGCCGCCCAGCAGCTCACGCATAGAACCGTTGCCTTCGGTAAACAGGTAGACATACTTGTGAGACATTCGGTTATTACCCCTTTCATTTTGCAGGCAGAGCATCTGCCTCTTTCGTTTAAGTAATGGAAAGGTATAGACTTTCCGGCACCTCAGTATAACACGACTTCAACAAAAATGCAAGGAGTTATAAGCCAAAAAAATACAATATGCACAATTTTATTTTTCAGGAGCGTCTATTTTTCGACTCCTTCCCTTTTTGACTCTTCAAATTGGTACATATCCCCTCTGCGTGTTGTTTTGGGAATTGTGATGGTCAGGGTGATTTCCCGTTCCGTTTCCTGCTGGTGGCTGACGGCTGCTACTCCGGCTTTTTGCATCAAATCCAGATTCTGTCCCAGGTCCTTGAGAAACCGCCGTACCGTAGGAGCCTTCACCGGTTTTGGCATTCTCTCCTGGGCCGTAAGTAAGCTGTGAATATATTGTTCCGTCTGACTCACCGTAAGACCTCGCTGTAAAATCACCCCTACAGCCGCCAGTTTGGCCTCTTCGGAACCAAGATTCAGCAAGGCTCTGGCATGTCGCTCCGTCAGGCCGCCGCTGCGAAGCGCATCCAGTACCTGAGGGGAATGGCGCAAAAGCCGCAGCTTATTGGCCACAGCAGACTGACTCTTTCCGATCTGTTTTGCTACCTGCTCCTGTGACAAGCCTCCCAGCTTCATCAGCCGGGACAACCCCTGCGCTTCTTCGATAAAATCCAAATCCCGCCGCTGCAAGTTCTCCACCAGAGCCGCCAGACAGGATTCCCGGTCGTCCATACTCATGAGCAGACACGGCACCTCTTCTAAACCTGCCAGCTTGGCAGCCCGAAGTCTCCTCTCTCCCGCAATCAGCTCATAGAGGTTTCCCACCCGTCTGACACTGAGTGGCTGTAAGACACCATGTTCTTTGATGCTCTCTGCCAGTTCCTGAAGGCCCGTCTGGTCAAAGACCTGTCTGGGCTGGGTCGGATTGTTCCGGATCGAGCGCACCGATAAAAACACCACTCGGCCGGTCTCCATGTACGTTTTCAATTTTCCACACTGCAACGCATTTGCCCTCCTTTGCATCGTCAGTCCCTGTAATTACAATTCTATCCCAATGTTATAAAAAATCCCACGAAAGCCAGAGCCATTTC
>CAUWEI010000108.1:0-9455 GCA_963557675.1 uncultured Oscillospiraceae bacterium
TTTCCGGGGACGATGTGGAAATTAAGATTCCCTGGCAGCTTCTCAATTTCTCCAACCCGTCGGAAATGATGATTCACGACGATTATTATGAGCACTATGGTGTGGAAAACCTGACCATTGACGAGATGTATGTAGGAATTGCTGATGGAGAAAACACAGAATCTCGAATTCCTATGGGATCGTTTGCCCTGGAACCCTGGGGAAAAACGGTCACCTATCACGAACGGCTGAAGGAATCATATTATATGCTGAAAGACTACTGGACCTCTCAGCCCTAGAACACGGCAAACCGAAGGAAGGAGGTTGGACATGAGAATAGAAGTAATCATCTACGTATATGGCGTAATCTGTTTGTGCATGATTGCATTTAACTTGATTTACAACATAGTACTGCAACGCAGCGAGCCGCATTTGGAAAGACAAAGCCGAAAAATCAGAAAAGAAATGGATGCTCAGCTGAAACGTATTCGCAAAGGCCAAGCCGTGGAAGAAAAGCATCTGGAATATCTGCGGCACACCTTGAGCCGGGTGAATAATCTCATTGCATTTGACCGAGTCCTAAAGGCCATGCTCAAGGAAAAACACGGGGAAGTCCGAATCAAATATCTGGCGCAGATCCAGCCTGTGATAGTATATCTGGCCAGACTGTACCAGAAACGGGAAAATATGCAGGCGGCATATTATTCCTATTTCCTTTCCCAATACACCGTTGAAAAACAGGTGGATAGTGACTCGGTGCAGGATGTTTTGCTGGAATATATGAAGAAGGATAGCTTGTATTGCAGAGTCAATGCGTTGCAGGCACTGTATACCTTTGGAAACGCAGAACATATTCTTACGGCACTGAAAGCACAAGACGACGGAAAAGTTTTTTTGCATGAGAAAATTTTGACAGAGGGCCTGCTCTCATTTACGGGCGACCACCACGAGTTGATTGGCCGCCTGTGGGAAGTTCTCGATTCCTTTTCGGAGCATACACAACTGGGTATTTTGAATTATATTCGGCTGAAATCTGGAGATTATACGAAGCAGATGTTTGCTCTTATGGAGGACGAGACGAAGGGAAAAGAACTTCGGCTTTCGGCCATTCGGTATTTTGGAAAGTACTATTACGAACCGGCGTTGGAGCCTCTGGTGAGGTTTGCATCCGAGAAAGACCCCTTGCGTTGGGAGTATACCACGGTCAGTATTTCTTCTCTGGCTCGTTATCCCGGTGAGAAAGTCATTGCCACGCTGAAAGAGGCAATACATAGTCCCAACTGGTACGTTCGGTATTCCGCAGCCACCAGCCTGGAAGCCCATCATATGGACTACACCGCTTTGATTGACATTGTTGCAGGAGACGACCGATATGCACGAGAAATGATGCTGTATCGATTGGAGACGCAAAAATTACAGAAACAGAAAGTGGGGGTGTAGAAGAACGATGATCGACGCATTTAAGACCTTTTTTAACTATGTGGGAATTTTCTTTATCATATACATGATTGGATATGCCAGCTTCCTGTTCTTATCGGTAACCGTGGGTTCCTCCACCTTGTATCAGCTCAAACGCCGGAACAGACTGAAAAACGAGCTTCATCAGGACTACTATATTCCGGTGTCGATTATTGTACCGGCCTACAATGAGGAAGTAACCATTGAGGCCAGCATCCGCTCCCTGTTGGGGCTGAAGTACAATTTGTATGAGATTGTGATTGTAGACGACGGCTCAAAAGACAGCACCGTTCAGGTCTTACGCGAAGCGTTTCATATGCAGCGGGTCAACCGCCCGATTCAAAGAAAGATACCCTGTCAATCGGAAGATGCGATTTTTGAGACACGGGAATTTAAGGTACCCATAACATTGATCTGCAAACAAAACGGCGGAAAAGCCGATGCGTTGAATATGGGTATCAATGCGGCAAAGTACCCGTACTTTATTTGCATGGATGCGGATTCTGTTTTGCAGTATGATTCCCTGGAAAAAATTGTACGACCGGTCATTGAAGAAGGCGATGTTGTAGCAGTAGGCGGAGTGGTACGCCCCTGTAACGGTACAGAAATTAAAAACGGAAAAGTCATTTCCTGCCATATGCCCAATAAAATTCTTCCCTGTATGCAGGTGTTGGAATACGACCGATCTTTTCTGGCATCCAGAATTCTGTTTGATAAATTCAACGGAAGTATTATTATTTCCGGTGCGTTTGGCTTGTTTAAGAAAAGCATGGTGATTGATGTGGGAGGATACGATCCCACCACCATGGGAGAAGACATGGAACTGGTTGTCAAGCTCCACGCATTTTGCCGGGAACATCGTATTCCATATCGGATTCGGTATGCTTCGGATGCGGTTTGCTGGACGCAGGTGCCGGAAAAGCTGAAAGACCTGTGCAAGCAGCGCAGACGTTGGCATATTGGACTGTTTGAAAGTATGACACGGCATAGAAGACTGTTGGCAAATCCGAAGTATGGAGTTGTCGGCATGATTTCTTATCTGTACTTTTTAATTTACGAGCTGCTTTCTCCGTATATTGAAATTTTCGGTATCATTACGGTGGTACTGGCATTTGCGGTTGACTTAATCAATGTCCCATTTATGATATTGTTTTTCTTGATTTATGCGTTATATTCCGTAATCTTGTCGTTGACTGCTTTCTTTGCACGGGTTCATACCATCGATTTGAAATTGACCGTGTTGGATGTCATTAAGGCCATTGGTCTGTGTGGCTTGGAAGTTACCTGTATGCGATTTGTCTTAGCATGGGTTCGGGCTACGTCCTTGATTGGATATAAAAAGAAGAAGCCCGATTGGGGAACGATTGAACGGAAGAAAATCGAATTCAAGTAACGTGAAGGAGCTGCTATGCAGCAGGAAAAATAAAGGAGTAAATCGTGGAAGATAAAGTGATCGTTTATGTTGCGGGAAATCCGGATGCTTATCCTCTCGAATATTACGATGCGGATTCACAAACCTATGAGGGTGTAATTCCCCGCTTATTAAGACAATTCTCTGCCGAAAGTCAATATGAAGTGACCTATTATCAGACCCATGGGAGGGACAAGCGTGAGCACCTTGCTCAGAACCGGCAAGTGGATATTTTGTCCGGCTATGCAGATGGAGATGCCATTCCGGCAGATACACAGACCGTAACGCTGTTTCAGACCACCTGTGACGGGGTACAATCAGCCTACTATCTTTGCTTTACGGAAACGGCCTCAGAGGGCCTGAAAGCGGAGCTGGAAACATTCTTGGGATCGGTTGCACAGGAAGAAGTCAGTGGACTTTTGGTGGATACTGCCGCTGTAACTCCCAGTTACGCAGGGAATTATCTGGCAATCGGCACACTGTCTCTGGCGGTTGCAGTTTTGTTGGCGTTTCTGGGATTACAGAAGCGGAAGTATAACAAAAAGCTGAAAAAAGTAGAGAAGCGGATAGAATACGATGAAGTTACCGGGCTTTGCAATTTGAATTATTTGAAACAGCAGTATCCTGTGCTTACCAATGAGGCGAACCGTGTTCTTTACAGCCTGTTCTATTTCAGCATAGATGCAAACTGGCTGCATCAGCTTGGAGGCCGGGAGGAGGCGGACGATTTTCGCAGATACTGCGCTTCGGTCTTGCAGAGCTATGCAGCAGATACCGATATTTTAATAAGGGAATCGGACAGCGCATTTGTGATGCTGCGATATTTCAGCGATATGCAGAACGTAGGCCAGTGGCTGGCTCCCATCCTCAGCCAGATTCGGGAGTATACACCGAAGCATGGAAAAGCCGAAGAGGTGCGTATAGCTGTGGGAGTATATCCCTTAAAGGCGGACGACAGCGACCTGGATCGGGTTCTTTCCAATGCTAGTCATGGAGTATACAAAGCGGAGAGCGACAGGACCGACTATGTTATCTGCTCGGATAAAATGCTTCGGGAATTTGCAGATGAAAAGAAATTCCTGGATGATATTGGACGGGCGTTGGAAAGACATGAATTTCAGCTCTACATTCAGTTTTTCGTTGGAGCCAAGTCGCATCGTATTGTGGGCGGTGAATCGCTGTCTCGCTGGAATCATCCTGCAAAAGGAATTTTGGACCCGATGTTCTTTGTGCCGCTAATGGAACGGGAGAAGTTAATCGATGAACTGGATTACTATTGTTTGCGAGAAGTATGTGATTTTCTGGAAAGCCTCAAGGAAAGTGGCGTGGACACGTTCTTTATTTCCTGTAATTTCTCCCGTCAAACCTTTGCGTCCCCGAATTTTGTGGAGCGGTGCAAGGAGATTATTGACCAATACCATTTCCCCAGAAAGCTGCTGGTATTTGAAATCACGGAAAGTGCTTTTGCAAGAGATATTTTGCAGATCAAGCAGAACATTTCGGCGCTCAAGGAATACGGCGTAGGACTTTCGCTGGACGACTTTGGAGACGGTTCCACAACGCTCCATGACTTGCAGAACTATCCTGTAGATGTGGTGAAATTGGACAAAGTGCTTATCGATCACATCAAAGAGGAAAATGGCAACGCAATTTTGAGGGCCGTCATGCAGGTGTCGCATGAACTGAACATTGCTGTTTTGGCTGAAGGTGTAGAAACAGACGAGCAGGTGCAGGCACTTCAGAAGATGGATTGTGACATGATTCAAGGATTTCGGTTCTATTATCCCGTACCGGATTGGGATGCAAAACAAAAAATTCTGGAAAAATTCCAGCCGGAATCTGCCCAAAAATCGAAACGAAAACCCAAATAGCACACAAAAATTGCCGACTGTGGAAAAATACACAGTCGGCAATCTATATTACAAACAGTTCTTCTCCCGAGCAGGGCTTGGAGCGGGCGGATCATGTAGAATATATGGAAATGTAGGAAAGAGCAGATTCCGCCACACAGAAAAGAAATAACCCTTATCGTTCATCCTCTAATCACTAGGAAACGATAAGGGTTATTTCATATGCTGAGTGGGTTCCATATGTGGCGAACCTCTCTTTCTACAGAATAGACAGCGTGCTCGACTTAAACACCGAATTTTCGCTTTTGTAAGGGAAACGCTGTGCCGGCGAAAACAGTGGATCAGGAGGAGCTCCACCACAGGAAGAGAACCTTGCAGATGGTTTTCTTCTGCGTAATTACAGTTTATCATATTGCATAGATAAAATCAATAAGCACGAATGTACAAATATTTTACGGAGAAATTGTGCAGTTTGCGATAAGAAGGGGAAAAAGCAGGGGCCTTTCCGAAGAAAGGCCCCTGGAAGGTTGGAATTAAATCAGAGTTGCTGGATCGGTATAGGGAAGGTCCTGGGCATCTGCAACGGCCTTATAGGTGAGGTGACCGTCGTATGTGTTCAGACCCTTCATGAGGGCGGGATCTGCCTTGCAGGCAGCCTCAGGCCCCAGGTTGGCGATCTTGAGAGCATAAGGCAGCGTGGCACCGGTGAGAGCCATGGTGGAGGTGCGGGGGACTGCACCGGGCATATTTGCCACAGAGTAATGCAGAATTCCGTGCTTCACAAAGAACGGGTCCTTATGGGTGGTGATTCGGTCGATGGTTTCGATGGAACCGCCCTGGTCAATGGCCACGTCTACCAAAACACTGCCGGGCTTCATGGTCTTAACCATTTCTTCTGTAACCAGCTTGGGGGCTTTGGCACCGGGAATCAGGACACAGCCTACTACAAGATCTGCATTCTTTACTGCGTTTGCAATATGGAACGGATTGGACAGAAGAGTCTGCACACGACCGCCAAAAATATCATCCAAATAAGCCAGACGCTTGGCGTTAAGGTCCAGAATGGTGACGTTAGCACCCATGCCAACGGCGATCTTAGCGGCATTGGTGCCTACGTTGCCGCCGCCGATGATGACCACGTTGGCCCGCTCTACGCCGGTAACACCGCCCAGAAGAACGCCACGCCCTCCACAATGGGCTTCCAGAAGGTGGGAACCTACCTGAACAGACAGGCGGCCTGCTACCTCACTCATGGGAGCCAGAAGGGGAAGACTGTGATCTGCCAGCTCTACCGTCTCGTAGGCAATAGCGGTGACTTTCTTCCGGAGAAGGGCCTGCACCTGGGCGGGATCGGGAGCCAGGTGGAGATAGGTAAACAGGGTCTGACCTTCTCGAAGGAGCTCATACTCAGGTTCCAAAGGTTCCTTGACCTTTACAATCATATCAGCCGTATCATAGACATCCTTGACGGTGGGCAGAATTTCTGCGCCTACTGCCAGGTATTCTTCATCTGTAAAGCCACTGCCAAGGCCGGCACTTTTTTGCAGAAACACCTTGTGACCGGCACGGATCAGTGCGTCAACTCCTGCGGGGGTGAGACCAACGCGACCTTCCTGGGGCTTAATTTCCTTGGGGCAACCGATACGCATAGTATAAGACTCCTTTCCATTGTAAGCAAAGACGTGTGATAGATAAGCAATACAACACTTGCTTGCTGCTTCATCATAACACATTCTTAAGAAATTTCAACTGATTTTTTAGAAACCGGGATATGGAATCTGTAAGATATGTGCAATTTAAACAAAAGACGCCGGGAAATGTGTATGCAAGGCACGGGGGAAAGTTTGTGTATGGTGGAAAAAAGCACAAAATTTTAAACGATGTGACGGAATCGAAAAACAAATATTTGTGCAGTGTGACATAATTCGGCTTCCGGTGTTTGGAAAATTTGGGGAGCGATCGGTGGGATTCGAGGGCTTTCCCGGTTGCAAGTATAGGTAACTTCGTATATAATAGACGTAGCAAAGGGGAAATATTCCTGTAACTACCTTGTTTTCTGAATGTTCAGACTGGATTTGAAAGGATTGTGCAAATCGTACGAAGCCAGACTGTTGATATTTAAGGAGGATATGCGCCGTGAAGAAGGTCATCTGCAAGCGTGAATATGATACCGAAACTGCTACTTTGGTGAAAAAGCGCACCCATAGCTATTTCGGAGATCCCGCTGGCTACGAAGAAATTCTGTTCCAGACACCGGAGGGACTGTACTTTGTGTACTTCCGTGGCGGCCCTCAGTCTCCCTATCCTGAGGAGACCATTGAGCGTCTGGCCAAGTCCAAGGTTAAGACTTGGTCCAATAAGACCTGCTAAATGTTCCAATGAGGAAGCAAGAGCTCACCGGTGCTGCAACATTGCTGCTGGTGGGCTCTGCGCTATATTACGGGGAAATTCCTGACTTTTTGTTCTTGTTTTTGACTGAAAGGAGGCATTCCTGTGATCCAAATTGTGGAGAATCAAATTTTAACCTGTCCCATGGCAGGCTGGGCCGATTCCGTAAAACACAGCCCGGATACTTACATTGCCGCAGGGCTTTTGGGAGCCGGTGTGGTGCTTTTTCCCCATGAGGGAGTACTGCGAGCTCCTTGCTGTGGCGTGGTGACGTTTTTGCGCCCGGAAAAATACGCACTGGGAATTCAAGGTCAGCAGGGAATGGAGATTCTGTTTCAGGTCGGCGTGGATACAGCGGCCTTGCAAGAGGCTATCACACAGGTACAGCCCGGAAGCCGTGTGGTGCAGGGGCAGGAGCTGCTGCGCTTTGATTTGAAAGCCATGGAGCGGAAATGTGCTTCCAGCTCGGTTGCCATGGTGCTCAATGTCCCGCAGTCTCAGATTCAGTGCCTGAAAATCGGGGAAACTCTGGCAGGAGAACCGCTGTTGAACGTAACGGTATAAGAGACAAATGTTGCTTTGAAAGAAATACAGACCGAATAGAGCAGGAGCGATCTCATGGAAAATGAGATCGCTCCTGCTTTGCGTTGGTTAAAGGAATTAGAGAATAGAGGGGAAATTACACTCGATACTTTTTAGAATAGTGGGCATATTGGGCCTCGAAAACAGGGTTATTCCGGGTCATGGTGGCTTGCGACTGGTGTACATTCATATTGTTCTGGGCCGTATCCAGAGCACACAGACCGATGTTGGAACAGTGGTCTGCGGTACGTTCCAGGTTGGTCAAAAGATCGATCCACACAAAACCGGCTTCAATGGTGCAGTCCTGCTTCTTTAGACGGCGAATATGGCTGTCCCGGAGCTTGTCTTTCAAATCGTCGATGACCTGCTCCAAAGGCTCGATGCGGGAGGCAGCCTCCAAATCGCCGCCTACATAGGCGTTGTAAGACAGTGTCAGAATTTCAGAAACAGCGCTGCATAGAGATTCCAGCTCCTTTTTGGCATCCGGAGTGAAGGAAATTTGCTTTTCGTTCAGTTCCTGAGCAGATTCCAGAATGTTCACGCTGTGGTCTGCAATTCGCTCAAAATCGCCAATGCCCTTTAACAGCTTGGATACGGTGGCACTGTCCTCATCTCCCAATTGATGTGCACTGAGTTTAATTAGATAAGTGCCCAGAATGTCCTCGTAATGGTCGGTTTGCTTTTCGGTCTTGTAAATCACTTCTGCTACAGTAGGGTCATAGGAATCAAGCATGTTAAGACTGGTTTTGAGAGCGGTCACAGACTGCTGTGCCATCTTGTTGACCAGATTGCTGCACTGAGCCAGTGCCACGGGAGGCGTTGCCAGGAGTCGGTCGTCCAACTCCACCACCACATCCTTTTCTTTTCCTTCGGGAACCAGCTTATAGGCCAGCTTTTCCAGAAGAGAGGACATGGGGAGCAACAGAGCAGTACACAGGACATTAAAGATGGAGTGACAAACGGCAATGCCTGCAAAGGAGGCAGATTGTCCCAAAATGACAGGCTCAAACAAAGCGGAGGTTATGCTGAACAGGGTGAGGAACACAGCGGTGCCAACCACATTGAAGCACAGATGCACCACAGCGGCCCGCTTGGCGTTTTTGTTGGTGCCGAAGGAGGAAAGAATGGCGGTGATACAGGTGCCGATATTCTGGCCCATGATAATGGGGACAGCGGCACCATAGGTCACCTGCCCGGTAACAGTAAGGGCCTGAAGAATACCGACAGAAGCGGAACTGGACTGAATCACGGCGGTGACAAATGCACCGGCCAGAACACCCAGTATGGGGTTGGTAAAGGCGACAAAGAGATTCTGGAAAGCGGGTACATCCGCCAGACCGGCTACGGCACCGGACATGGTATCCATACCAAACATGAGGACAGCAAAGCCCAGAAGAATGGAACCGGTGTCCTTCTTTTTGTTGGACTTGCCAAACATGGTCATTACAATACCCAGAAGTGCCAGTACGGGAGTAAAGGAAGTGGGCTTTAGAAGCTGCAAAATAATGTTTCCGTCGGAGATACCACCCAGACTGAGAATCCAGGCTGTGACGGTGGTGCCAACGTTAGCACCCATAATGACATTGATGGCCTGTTTCAGGGTCATAATGCCGGAGTTTACAAAGCCCACCACCATAACTGTGGTAGCGGACGAGCTTTGAATCACGGCGGTCACAGCCAGACCGGTGAGAAAGCCAGCCAGTTTGTTTTTGGTCAGCTTTCCCAGAAGCTTTTTCAGACTGCCGCCGGCTCGGCGTTCCAGAGCATCGCCCATGACGTTCATACCA
>CAUWEI010000109.1:0-9112 GCA_963557675.1 uncultured Oscillospiraceae bacterium
GGCCCGTTGGTCAAGTGGTTAAGACACCGCCCTTTCACGGCGGTAACATGGGTTCGAGTCCCGTACGGGTCACCAAAAAAACGCATCAACCCATGGGTTGATGCGTTTTCTTTTACCCAACCACTTGCAACCAGCGAAATCTGAGTCTTTGGCTCAAGTTGTTCTGCCGGCCACCGGAAATCCTCGTAAGGAGGATGGCAGGAGGAACAGAAATGGGAGTCCCAGGGGGCTCCCATTTCTTATTCTTACGAAAGCGAGGTATCTCCCATGACATCCACTTTGACAAAAGAAAACAAAATGGGCTCTATGCCCATGGGCAAGCTTCTAATCAACATGGCTCTTCCTATGATTATTTCCATGCTGATTCAGGCACTGTACAACATTGTAGACAGTGTCTATGTGGCAAGACTCAGCGAAGACGCACTCACTGCCGTTTCCATGGCCTTCCCGGTTCAGAATCTCATGATCGCCTTTTCCACCGGTATCGGCGTGGGTATGAATTCCCTGCTGTCCCGCTCCCTGGGCAGCGGCGAGCAGGAAAGCGCCAACCGGTCCGCAGGACATGGCATCGTGCTGTCCAGTCTGTGCTATCTGCTGTTTATGATTCTGGGTCTGTTTGGCTCTTCGTTCTACTTTAGGGCCCAGATCGATATTCCTGCCATCTATGAAGGTGGCGCAGCGTATATGACCATCTGCACCGTTTTCTCCTTCGGCCTCTTCGGTGCCATTCTTTTCGAGCGAATCCTTCAGGCCACAGGCCGCACGGTATTTACCATGATTACCCAAGGCATCGGTGCCATTTTGAACATCGTTCTGGACCCTCTGCTGATTTTCGGCTTTGGCCCCATTCCTGCTATGGGAATCCGTGGCGCTGCTGTGGCAACCGTAATCGGTCAGATTGTATCCTTCCTCATGGCAATGACCTTCCACTTCTGGAAAAATCATGAGGTTCAGTTAAGCCTCAAAGTGTTGGCCTTCCGCTCTTCTATTCTCAAGCCCATTCTGGCCGTGGGTGTCCCCTCTATTATTATGATGGCCATTGGCTCTGTGATGACTTTTTTGGTCAACGGTATTCTGAGCGACTTTCATTCCACCGCTGTAGCCGTATTCGGTGCCTACTTCAAGCTGCAAAGCTTTGTCTTTATGCCTGTCTTTGGCCTCAATAACGCCTTGATTTCCATTGTGGCGTTCAACTATGGTGCCAAACGGCCGGATCGAATCAAACGTGCCATTGGTCTTGGCTGTATGGTGGCTATGACCTTTATGACCGTTGGTTTCCTGGCGTTCCAGCTTTTCCCCAATTTCCTGCTTTCTATGTTTGAGCCTTCTGAGCTGTTCCTGTCCGTGGGAACCGTGTCTCTGCGTATCATCAGCATTTCTTTCCTGATTGCAGGCTGCTGTGTGATACTCAGCGGCGTTTTTCAGGCACTGGGCAACGGTCTGTATGCAACCATTACTTCCCTGGTCCGTCAGCTCGTGGTTTTGGTTCCTGTAGCCTACCTGCTGTCTTTGTCCGGTGTTCTGGATTTGGTTTGGTGGTCTTTCCCCATTGCAGAACTGGTCAGCGGAATTCTGTCCGTGTTCTTTTTCCTGCAAATTTATAAGAAGAAAATTAAGCCTCTTTGCGAAAATTAAGCAAAAGAGCTTTGGTCGGTGAAACGATACATTCTCAAGCCGTCCATTATAACCCTAAAGAAAAGGAGTGGAGGTCTGATATGGCCCTCTTTACTGAACACCCAGTAAGGAGGGTACATATCAAGGCATCCACTCGTTTTTTCTCTTTGTTACAGAATATATTGGGCCAAAACCTGAGCAATTTCTACGATATGGCTTGAGCCAAAAAACTCAAAACGGACGTGTCCCATGCCGGAAAAATAAAGCTCCAGCTCCGAGTCCACATCCAGAACACCAGAGGTCTCCACAGAAAAGGAAACAATCTTCCGATAGGGCAGTGTGGTCAGCTCCTGCTTCTTCCCGGTAGCTCCCTGGATGTCCAGGGTCATAACCCGCCGGTCTGTAAAAATTACCCGGTCCCGAACCGTCTTATAAACGCCAACGACCTGTTCCTCCGGCAGCAAAATTTTTCCTACCAGAGAACCTACATCCTGCGTGTCTGCTTGCCGCAGTTTGATAATGTCCCCGTTCTGAAAATCAATCATGGCAATGACCTCCTTTGTTTGAATGTCCCCATTATAATACACTTTTTGAAAATCGCAATCCAATAAAACAGCATCTGCATCGCAAAACGCCTTCTTCCCTTGCGTATGCTGATTTTCTATGTTATTATATGTACAGATATATCACAATATAGGAGGAATTCGATATGAAAAAGCGTATTCTGTCCATCTTGCTGGTGATGACTGCAATCTTCTCATTGCTGCCACTCAGCGCACAGGCCGCCAATGCTCCAGCCGTTTCCACCAACATCTGGGGCCATGAGTATGTCTACGACAGATGGAGCACTCCCGTCTATTCCCAGCTGATGGCTACAGACTCCGGCTATACCCGGGTGGAATGTTTGGAAGACGGCATTCTTACCATTGACCAGTATGACAAGAACTTTCAGTTCCGGACACATAACCAGCTATCTTTGGAGCTTCCCATCTACGGTGGTGTCTACTTTGGAACAGACTATAATTTTGTAGTCTGCGGACAGAACAACCCGGAAGAAACCGATTCTACAGAAGTAATTCGCATCATTCGTTACAGCAAGGACTGGAAGCGGCTGGATGCCGCCAGTCTCTACGGGGCCAACACCTCTTTTCCCTTTGATGGCGGTTCTCTGCGTATGATTCAGAGCGGAGATATGCTCTACATCCGCACCTGTCACAAAATGTATCGTGCAGAAGATGGCTACAACCATCAGGCCAATGTGCAGCTCAGTGTCCGCATTTCGGATATGAAAATCACACAGCACAAAACCGGCGTTTCAAATAGTGCTACCGGCTATGCAAGCCACTCCTTCAATCAGTTTGTCCGCACCGACGGGGAGGATTATCTGGCCGTAGACCACGGCGATGCCTTTCCCCGATCTGTGATTCTGTTCCGCTATCCGGAAAGCGCAGGAAAAGAACAGGTTGCTTTTCACCCCGACCATGTGGAAGTTTTCCCTATCGTTGGAGGAATCGGCAACAATGATACCGGTGTCCGTGTCGGCGGCTTTGAGGTTTCCGATACCGCCTATCTGGTAGCAGGCAACTCCGTTGCACAAAAAGAGGATGCAGACCTGCGGCAAGACCAGCGAAATATCTTTGTAACCGTCACCCCCAAGGACGCCTTTACCCAAAAGGATACCACCACCAAATGGCTGACTTCCTATAAAAACGAAGATAATGTAGCCATTTCCAACCCCCATCTGGTTAAAATCAGCGGTACGCAGTTCATGCTTCTCTGGGTTGAAAACGATACCCTTTGCTACACCTTCCTGGACGAGAACGGAAATACCAAAGGCACCATCTACAAAGCGAAAGCCGCCCTGTCCGACTGCGCTCCCATTGTTGCCAACAATCAGGTCGTGTGGTATGTCACAAACGACAGTGCTCCCGTTTTTTATGCCATCGACCTGGATGATCCCGATGAAGTTCAGGAGGGCCACCCCGTATTTACGGATGTTTCTCCCGACAGATTCTACTATGAGCCGGTTCTTTGGGCTTACGAGAACAAGATTGCGGACGGAGTTGCTGCCAACCGTTTTGCTCCTGAAAAGGTCTGCACCCGAGGACAGATCGTCACCTTCCTCTGGAGAAATGCCGGTTCTCCTGAGCCCCAGTCTCAGAGTAACCCCTTTACCGATGTGAAACCCAAGAGCTACTGTTATAAGGCAATTCTGTGGGCCGTGGAGCATGGCATTACGGACGGCATTACTGCAACCGAATTCGGCCCAGACAAGTCCTGCACCAGAGGTCACGCCGTAACCTTCCTGTGGCGGGCCAACGGATGTCCCGACCCCGTAAATACCAACAATTCCTTTACCGATGTAAAAGAGGGACGGTTCTATTTTAATGCTGTTCTCTGGGCCGCTGAAAACGACATTACTCAGGGCATAACGGCCCAGCTTTTCAAGCCGAAAAACACCTGTACAAGAGGTCAGATCGTTACCTTCCTGTACCGCTGCGAAAACTGATTCTTGCATAATTGAGGCGGTCTTGTCTTAGACGAGACCGCCTTCTCTTTGTTTTTTGTTGTCCTGCAAGCTGTTTCCAGAATCTGCTTCCTTTCCCGTTGACAAACAGGCTTGTATATGCTAGAGTAAATCCGAAATTCAATCATTGTGAAGGATGGATTTTCCAATATCACGGCTATTTTCCCTTTGGAAAATCCAGAAAACATAGAGACTCATGTGCGCTGAAGCTTGCGTACATGGTCTTTTTTGTGTCCCTCACCCAGAATAAAAAAGAGGAGTATGATATGCACGCTATAACGACTTTTCTCGGCGGTGTCCCCTTTGCTGTTTTCTTGTTGATCGTTGGCTTTGTGTTCCTGATTAAGGGCGCAGACTTCTTCGTGGAGGGCAGCTCTGCGGTAGCTAAAAAACTGCGAATCCCCTCTATGATTATCGGCCTTACCATTGTAGCCATGGGCACTTCCCTGCCCGAAACGGCCGTCAGTGTCTCTGCCTCCATGCACGGCAACAACGCCATGGCGGTCAGCAACGTGGTAGGTTCCAACATCTTCAATCTGATTGTGGTGATTGGCATGTGTGCCATTTTCACTCCCGTTGCCGTGGCTCGGGATTCTCTGCGTGTGGATATTCCCATGTCTCTGGGTGCCGCTATCTTGTTGTTGGCCCTCAGTGCCGGTGTGAATTCCCTGACTCTGGGCCGTGCCGAGGGCTGTATTCTTGCCATCTGCTTTATAGTCTACATTGGTTTCATGATTCGTTCCGCCATGAAAGCACGACTCATGGGTGCCCCCCAGCAGGGGCAGCAGGAACCCGCTGCGATTATGCCGGGCTGGAAATGTATTTTGTACATTGTAGTGGGCGTGGCTGGCATCGCTCTGGGCGGAGACTGGGTTGTAAAAAGTGCCTCCACCATTGCTTCTGCCTTTGGCATCAGCCAGAATATCATCGGCCTTACCATTGTAGCCGTGGGTACTTCTTTGCCTGAGCTGGTGACCTCCATTGTGGCGGCACGGAAAAAGGATGTAGACATGGCTCTGGGCAACGCTCTTGGTTCCAATATCTACAACATCCTTATGGTTTTGGGTGTGGCCTCTCTGCTGAGTCCCATTTCCCTTTCCATGCTGGACATTTTCGACATTGCCTGCCTCATTGGTGTTACCATTCTGGTTTGGATTATGGCCTGGACTCGTCGGAAACTGGACCGCAAGGAAGGTATCATTATGGTAGCCACCTATGTGCTCTACATGGTTTATATTTGCCTGCGTTAATCGAACAACGTTCAACAGGGGCTGTGGAAAATTTCCACAGCCCCTGTGTTATTTTTCATCTAAAATATCCATTTTGTGACAGGATTGTAATAGTCAAACTTCTTTTTTTGTGATAGAATGAGACAGCGTAGGTCATCATAAAGGAAAAGACAAATCAAGTACCCAATTTGTCTTTTCAAACACTTTGCGCTTTTACTATTTTGCTGAAAGAAAGGAATGTTTTATGTTAATCTTAATGGGCATACTGGCATCTGTCTTAATCAGTGCCGTTGAGTTTTTTGTGCTTCACAAAAATCAGACCGTTGGCAGCCGCATCTATACCGTTGTAAAAAACACTTTTCTCACCACACTGTTTTCCATCGCAATTTTCAAGTATGGATTCCGCTTTGAGCACTTTCTTGTTACAGATGGATACGGATTCGGACACTTTCTCCTGTTCTTTGTCCTGGCCCTGGTGGTCGGAGGACTGCTTTTGCTTCTGCGTACCTTAAAAGCCAAGTACTTTGTCTGTGGAAGCCAAAATGCAAAAAAAAGCAAAGTTGCTGCCGCTCTGAAAATTGTGGCACTGATTCTGATTTTTGCAGGTTTTCTGTGCATCTTTGCTACCATTTGGGCAAAAGGAGAATACGGCGATCTTCCTGCTGACCAAATTCTCATTACCTACTTTTCTCCTACTACCGGCAGCGACATGGTGGACTACAGCAATGTGCTGGAAGGGCCGCTGTTTCTCACCCTGTTTCTCAGCACCCTGTGTGGCCTGTTCCTGTTTGGTAAGTTCCCTGTTGTTTACCGGAACAAAGAGAAAACCGTCACCGTGTTTCCCCGCTGGGCTCACCGCCTTATTATCATCGTGCTGACTCTGGCCATCTTTGTGGGTGGTCTTGCCTATGGTGTTTACCGATTTAAAATCATGGCCGTATACAACGCTTACTTCGAGAAATCCAACATGATCGATGACCACTATGTAGACCCCAGAGACGCAAACCTTCAGTTCCCCCAGCAGAAGAGAAACCTCATTCATATCTATCTTGAATCCATGGAAAACAGCTATATGTCCAAGGATTTGGGTGGATATATGGATGTAAACCTGATTCCCGAGCTGACCGCCATTGCAGAAGAAGGTTACAGCTTTTCGCACCTGGACCACCAGTTTGGCGGTCCTCAGGCAGCCGTCGGAACCACATGGTCCGTTGCTTCCATGGTCAACATGACCACCGGCCTTCCCATGAAAGCCCCCACCGAGCCCAACGCATACGGCTCTGAGGGCAACTTCCTGCCCGGTGCTTATACCTTGGGCGAGATTCTTGCCGAGCAGGGATATGAGCAGACCCTTATGTTCGGTGCAGATGCCGATTTCGGCGGTCTTACCTACTACTTTAAGTCCCATGGTGATTTCAAAATCATGGACCACAAATACGCACAGAAAAACGGTCTGATTCCTCCCACATACTCCGTGTGGTGGGGATTTGAGGATGATAAGCTGTTCGAGTTTGCAAAGGACGAGCTTACCCGACTCAGTGAAACCGGCAAGCCCTTTAATTTCATTATGGAGACCGCCGATACCCACCGTCCCGACGGCTATTTGAGCAAGAACGCACCCACTCCCCACGAAAATCAGTACGCAAATGTGGTTGCCTACAGCTCTGCTGAAGTAGATAAGTTTGTGCGTTGGATTCAGGCACAGCCCTTCTATGAAAATACAACCGTGGTCATTACAGGCGATCATTTAAGCATGGAATCCAATTTCTTCCATTTCTACAAGTTTGACCCCACCTATCACCGCTCCCAGTACAATGTAATTCTAAACCCCTATCCCGGTGTGGCCTCCAGAGATAAGGAAATTCTATTCAATCGCCAGTATGCAAACTTCGATATGTTCCCCACCATTCTCTCCAGCATGGGCGTAACATTTGACGGCAGCAGACTGGGCATTGGCACCGATCTGTTTTCTGGCGATAAGACTCTGTTTGAAGAATATGGGTTTGAATATGCCAATGAGGAACTGGAAAAGAAGAGTGATTTTTATAATAATCACATTCTAAAAGACGCAGACTAAACAGCATACACCAAACGATACAACCCCGTGCCGGAGCATACTAATGTTCCGGTGCGGGGTGTTTGTTCCTAAGCCTCACTGAAATCGCAGTCAACTTGGAAGAATAAATACCGGAATAATCGCCACCGCTTTTGCTGCACCACCCTTTCTCTGGGTACGAAAACGTACCAATCAAAGGAGTACCGGAACAGCCTATATCCTCCATTCGCAGCGGAAGAAAATTGATGTATTGTGTAACATTTCCACCGATACAGCCCCTTGCGTTTTTCAATTACAACTGCTATACTCCATATAGATAATTTCAGCAGGACAAGGAGGGACCTTTGTGACCGATCAAGAATACGGTGAACTTTTGGACTTGTCTGTAGATCTAGCCTATCAGCTACAGCAATGTGGTGCAGAGACCTACCGAGTGGAAGAGTGTATCAGCCATCTGATGCGAGCTTATGATGCCCACGCAGAAACCTTTGCCATTCCAAACTTTATTATCGCCAGTCTGGAAACAGATGACGAAAAGCATGTGATGCGAATGCGACGCACCGACGCCGCCTCCACAGATATGGACGCCTTGGAACGGTTCAATGCCCTATGCCGCCGGATTTGTAGCGAAAAACCTCCGGTGCATACCGCTGCCACCTGGCTCAAGGAGGAGAAAAAGAACGCCCACCCCCGCAGCTTTGCCATGCTGATTCTGGGCAACGCACTGGCCGCCATGGGCTTCGGCTTTTTCTTCCACGGCACCATTTTAGATGCTTTGTGTGCCGCCATTTGCGGTATCTCCGTGGGCCTCAGCCTACGCTTTATGCGGATTTTCCGGGCCAACCTGTTCTTTAATACCGTAGCCGCTGGCTTTGTTCAGGCTTTTCTGGCCCAGATTCTGGCCCAGTTGGGTCTGCTTCATAATCCAGACGCTACCATCATCGGCACCTTAATGCTGCTGGTGCCGGGCTTACTATTTACCAACAGTATCCGAGATGTCATTTATGGCGATACCCTGTCGGGCGTGAACCGATTGGTGCAGGTCTTTATTACAGCCGTAGCTTTGGCTGTGGGCGTAGGTGCTGCGGTATCCGTGGCACGAAGTCTCTTTGGAGAGGTTGCCGGTGCGCCCTGCCTTATGAACTCGTTCTTCTTTGAATGTCTCGGTGCCTGCATCGGCTGTACCGGCTTCTGTATCCTGTTTAATATCCGGGGAAAAGCCGTGCTGCTGTGTGTTCTGGGCGGTCTGCTCAGTTGGCTCATTTACACCCCCTGTGTCATGCTGGGATGCAGTGAAGTAACCGGCTTTGTCATTGCTTCTGCCGCCGTTGCCACTTACGCAGAGGTCATGGCAAGAGTCCGCAAGTGTCCAGCCTCTCCCTATCTGGTCATTTCTCTGATTCCCCTGATTCCCGGTTCCGGTATTTTCTACACCATGGACTTTGCTGCCCGGGGTGAAATCGACAATTTCCTGATGAAGGGCCTCAATACCAGTGCCTTGGCAGGTGCTCTGGCCGTAGGTGTTCTGTTGGTGTCCACCATGTTCCGTATGTGGACCGTGTGGAATTTCAGAAAACGGATTTTGAAAAGCAAACAATAAGCAAAAACAGGCTGTTTCGTAAGGAGAGAGAATGATATGTACCCAGAATCCTGGACACATTGAAAATTGAATTATACTGCACAGAT
>CAUWEI010000110.1:0-9072 GCA_963557675.1 uncultured Oscillospiraceae bacterium
GGGCATGGTTTTGTGACATAACCAGAAGTATTTTCTATACGATAGAATTAGAAGGTGATAATTATGATTTACGAATCCCCCGCTTCCCTATCCCAACTTTCTCAACCTATAACAGAAGTCGCTTGCTCCCCTCCTCCGCAAAGCAAAAAGCCAAAACTCACATGGCTCCGAATTTTGCAGCGGCAGCTTCTGGCCGCACTTCTTCTGGGCTGCACCGTGTTTTCTTTCAAGTACTGGTGGCCCCCTGGATATGAAGCCGCCAAAGAACATTTCCTATGTCAGGAGCTGGGGCCTATTCAAAAAGCTGGATGTATATTTGTGGGACAAGTCCTGAACGGCGAACCGGTGCCGGAGGCTTTGGCTGCTTTTTCTACTACCATATTTGAAGGGATTTTATGCGATGATGAAGCTGCATCTTAGTCCTTGGGTTCCTGCTGCCCTGTGTCTTGCTTACCACTTCTTCCCAGAAGGTGCTTTCCTGCCCTTTTTGATTGCCACCTGTGTCCATGAATTGGGACATATTATCCCCATTGTCCTTGTTGGCGGCAGCATTCGGAGTATGCGGCTTTCCCTTCGGGGTGCCGTGCTAGAAACAGAAGGTCTTTCTGATCGTCAGGAAGCTGTCTGTGCCATTGCAGGGCCTTTGGCTGGACTGGTCCTCGTCCTTTTTTATAAAGCACATCCCTGGCTTGCATTCTGGGGCATTACTCAGAGCCTTGTCAATCTCTTTCCCGTATACCCTCTGGATGGCGGCAGAGCATTGGCCTGTATTCTTCCCTATCTTCCCCACAACTATGCCATCTGGATAAAGCCATTGGCTTTTGTACTTTGGAGTCTGGCTGCCCTGTCTCTGGTTCTGTAATGGGTAAGATTTCTTAAAGCTTTTATAAATACCAGTTGCAAAATTCCTCCCAAACAGATACAATAGAAGGGTTAATCGAAAGAGAGGAATTAGCTATGACTGAGTTGTTACAAAGGCTCCTCCCTACCGTCCAGAAACCCGCCCGGTATACCGGCGGCGAATACAATCAGGTGGTAAAGCCCCTGAGCGAAGTGGATACACGGGTTGCCTTTTGTTTTCCCGATACATATGAATTAGGTATGTCCAATCTGGGTATGCGAATTCTATATGGTGTTATGAATGAAATGCCCGGCGTATGGTGCGAGCGGGTTTTTGCCCCCTGGGGCGATATGGAGGAGGCCATGAAGGCCCACAACCTTCCTCTGTGGGCCTTGGAAAGTCAAAATCCTATCAAGGACTTTGACATGATTGCCTTCACCATTGGTTATGAAATGAGCTACTCCAATGTAGTTAATATGCTCCGGCTGGCCCATATCCCCGTCCATTGCCACGAGCGGCAGGGTCTGGAGAATATGGTTTTTGCCGGCGGTGTGTGTGCCTTCAACCCGGAGCCTTTGGTGGACTTCGTAGACTTCTTTTCTCTGGGAGAGGGCGAAGAAAGCACGGTTGAGATTGTAAGTCTCTATCAGCAGGCCAAAAAGGAAGGTTGGAGCAAAGAAGCCTTCCTGGAAGCGGTTGCAAAAATTCCGGGCGTCTATGTACCTAGTTTTTATACCCATACCTACAACAGTGATGGTACACTAAAGGCCATTACCCCCAAGGAGGGAGTTTCTCCCGTTGTAACCAAGCGGATTGTGGAAGATCTGGACAACGCCTACTTCCCCGTAAAAACAATTGTACCCACTACTGAAATTGTCCATGACCGAACCAATCTGGAACTGTTTCGAGGCTGTATTCGTGGGTGTCGCTTCTGTCAGGCTGGTTTTTCCTGCCGTCCTGTGCGAAAAAAAAGCCCAGAGGTACTTTATCGGCAGTCCATTGAAAGCCTTCAGGATTCCGGTAACCACGAACTGACTCTGGCAAGTCTCTCTACCTCTGACTATAAGGGGCTTAAAGAACTGACTGACCAGCTCATCCCCTATTGTCTGGGTGAAAAAGTGAATCTTTCTGTTCCCTCTCTCCGGGCGGACAACTTCTCTCAGGAACTGATGCACAAGCTGCAAACCATTAAAAAGAGTGGTCTTACCTTTGCGCCGGAAGCCGGTACCCAGCGGCTGAGAGATGTCATCAATAAGAATTTGACGGAAGAGGAAATTCTGGACACCTGCGCCCGTGCATTTTCCGGCGGCTGGAGCAACGTAAAGCTGTACTTTATGCTGGGCCTGCCTACCGAAACCGACGAAGATGTTCTCGGAATTGCAGAACTGGTGTATAAAGTTGTGAAGACGTGGCACGCCCATGCAACCAACAAAAAGCGTGGACTGCGGGTTCATGTAGCCACTGCGTTCTTTGTTCCCAAGCCCCATACTCCCTTCCAGTGGGAACAGCAGATCACACCGGAAGAGTATCTTCGCCGGACTCGTCTGTTAAAGGATGCCATGCGAAACAAGTCCGTAGAATACAATTGGCATGCACCCGATCTTTCTCGACTGGAAGCCGCACTGGCCAGAGGTGACCGCCGTCTGGGCAAGGTCATCGAGTGGGCCGTAGACCATGGGGCACATCTGGACGGCTGGGACGAATACTTCCAGTACAACACTTGGCTTCAGGCCTTTGAAGCCTGCGGCTTGGACCCCAACTTCTATACCACCCGTGGCTATGAAGAAACAGAGATTCTCCCCTGGGATACTATTTCTGTAGGGGTCAATCGTTCTTTCCTGCTTCGGGAGCGTCATCGTGCTCTGGAAGGGAAAGTCACTCCGGACTGCCGTCAGGGATGCAGCGGCTGCGGTGCGGACAAGCTCTTGCAGGAGGTGCAGTGCGATGCCTAGACTTCTCTTTGAAAAGACTGGAAACGCCGTTTGGATTTCCCACCTGGACCTCATGCGGGTGTTTCAGCGAGCCTTCCGCCGTGCTGGAATCCACATCTGGCACAGCCAGGGCTTTTCGCCCAGAGCCCATGTGTCCATCGCTCTGCCTCTGTCCGTCGGTACCGAAAGCGTCTGCGAAATTCTGGAATTTGAGCTGGCAGAGGGCTTTACCATGGAGTTAAACGAGATTCTCCAAAAAGTAAATGAAGCACTTCCGACTGGTGTCCGTGTCACAGACATCTGGGAAAACGGGCGGAAGCTGAAAGAACTAACCCATCTGGATGCCGTCCTGACGCTGGAATACGACCAGGGGGTTCCTGAGAGAGCAGCAGAAGAGATTACCGCCTTTTTCACCAGCGGCGATCCTATTCTGGTTCCCAAGAAGTCCAAATCCGGTAAAATGACCGATCTGGACATTGCTCCCATGCTTTTGAAATGTACCGCAGAACAGATCGACACTCAGACTTTGGTACTGCATGTCCGGGTTTGCGCTCAAAATCCCTCACTGAATCCCATGCTTCTTGCAGAAGCACTTCGGATTCATCTGCCTCATCTGATCCCAGATTTCTGCAAAGCCCGTCGCTTGGATGTACTGGATCAGGAAGGAAAATCCTTCCGGTAAATAGGAATATCCCATGGGTTAGCAAAACAGGATATGGCTGTACGCCCTGCGATGCACCTCAGCCATTGTGACATAGCAGCTGCTTCTGAGCCATTAGGGCTCTCCTTTGCAAGATGTTTGCCGTTGGCAATGAACATTTTGTGGGAGCCCTGGTGGCTCCTTGTTTTTTATTTTGGCAAATGTCGTTGCATCACCTATAGATATAACAGTATGTTTTCCAATATAAAAGGAAAAAGTATAGCATGCAAAGGAGTTCGAATCAATTCTGTGAGATTAGTAAATTATTTCAAAAAAGCACTTGACATGTAATAATTGTGTATTAAACTATTAAATATAGAAGGATGTTGTGATGGAGGAATCTTAATAGACCATTCTCGCAGGGATTAGCTGTAATCAATTTGCGCTTTGTAAAGTGTTGTATGTAGTTTTGTGTAAACCGCTGGATTAATATGGTTATGTTTTGTAGTAACCGATGGTGAATGCTCATTACGAGAAAATAAGCATGTTACGCATAGATAGAATATAATTTTAACAATGTGCGAAAAGAGGAGGGGAATCTATGGAAGAGTTCATATGGCAACTGTGGTGGTTTTGGTGTTTTACATGTCATTGAGGGGCGGTGGGAGATTTGTCTGAATTACTCTTTGAACGCTCCCAGAGCAGATAGTTTTATAATTTTTGAAAGTGGATATTGAGTGCAAGGTAGCGGACTATATGTAAGGAGGTAATATTTTGAAAAAGCTAACAATCAAGATGATGTCCGTTCTGATGGTGCTGTCCATGTTTTTTGGTGCAGCCTTGACGGTACACGCCGCAGACAGCTTTTCGGATGTACCGAAAAACGCATGGTATCACGAGGCAGTGAACTTTGTGCAGGCGGATGGCCTGATGAACGGAACGGGTAACGGGAAGTTTTCTCCCAATGCCAAGATCAATCGTGCCATGTTCGTAACGATCCTGTACCGGTTGGCCGGTTCCCCTGAAAATCCCAAAGAAAGCGATTTTTCCGATGTGCCGGAGAATCGCTACTATACCCAGGCAGTGGACTGGGCCGTGGAGCATCAGATCGTCTTTGGTACAAGTAAAACTACCTTTTCTCCCAATCGGAATATTACCAGAGAAGAAATGGCGTGCATGATTGCCCGCTATGTGGAAGGAATCCATGCACCGTTCCTGGATGGGCCCTATGCGGAACAGTATTTTTCAGATCAGGACACTACCTCGCCCTTTGCAAAGGAAGCCATTGAGCTTATGCGAAAGACCGGACTGTTCCGGGGGAATAAGGAGAGTTGTGTCCGCCCCCATGCAGATACAACAAGAGCAGAGGCTGCAACGGTGTGTATGCGTCTGGCACTGAAACTGAACGAAGTGCCCTCTCCGGCAACCCTTACAGTCAACGGTGAGAACGCACAGACATATACGCTGTCTGAAGAGGATACTGCGGCACTGTATGTGATCTTGAGCAGTTGCGATTGGCAGGAAAATCTGTATGCGGAGTTTGTACCTACCCACAGCCTTAATCTGTGGTGCGGAGAGTATCGTTTTGAACTGCCTGAAGATGGAACAGGATGCGGTGCGATTAACTATGTGAATGGGGATGACCGTGCTGTATCCAATGACCCGGATGGGGTTGTGCTGCAACAGATTTTGAAGGTGTTTGCAAAATACATTGAAGTACAGTAACAACTTCCTTTCCGTGAGGTGCAGGCTGATTTCTAAAAAAGTTCTTCTATAGAAAGCACCGGGGATGGTTCGAGAAAGAACCACCCCCGGTGCTTTACAGTATATGGATTACTTTCGTAAAGTACAGATTCCTTTGTAGATGCCATAGCCGATGCAACCGCCGATACAGTTCAAAATGAAATCATCTATATCACAGCTCCCCCGTAAGGTAAAGAGCTGTATGACCTCAATGAGCAAAATAATGAGGCAAAAAGAAGGAAGAAACCATTTGAAAGAGCGCTGCTTGGGAAACAGTACAGGGAGGAAAAAGCCCAGGGGAACAAACATGACTACATTTCCCAGCAGATTGACATAGGCGTGACGAATCAAATATTGATTTGAGGTATTTTCCAACAGATGCAGATAGTTTTTTATGGTATAAAAAGGAATCAGGTTGATGTTATATTGCAATGTTTCCCAATAGCTGCCAAAGAGATCATAGGCAGACCGACCGAATAAGAGCCGGAGCATCATTATGACATAAAGAGCAAAGATGCCCCAAATAAATTTGTTTTTTCCGGATTTCATTGGCATATTGGCCTCCTTACATGTTCGCAGGTCCATAATAGTCCCCCCGATTTTTCACTTCTATAAGCTGTATGACCGGGAAAGGGAGCATATGCCAATCTGTTTCTCTAATTGGCCTTTACAATGGTTCTTGCAATCCAGACTTCGAGGGCCAGGGCTGCGGAGATCAAGGCACCTGTGATGGAGTAGAAATCAAAGCCGAAAAGCAAGGGTAAAAGGGAGTTGACGAGTGCAAGAATGGAAAGCACAAAAAGCACATTGGATGTGAGCTTGCTCTGTTTTATCATGTTACATATGGCAACAGCCAATATGAGACAAGACAGAATAGCAGTAATCAATGGGCCGAAGTTTCCATACCCTAAGGGGGTCAGGCTGAAACAGGAGACTGTCTCCCGGATTCTTTCGGATGGGGAAGGGGCGAATACTAAAACCGCTCCGTAGGGCAAAAGCTCAAGCAGAATTGCAAAAAACGGAAGCAGCACAGAAACAAGCCTTTTTTTCATAATAATCCCTTCTTTCATAGTTCACCCGGCTACAGGTGTGAATAAGTCAACCTTCTTCCGGTTTCGTTATTTGGGCATCTGCAGAAAAGAAGTCATGCTCTAAGTCCAGAGCGTTGTCATATTGTGCATAGGGGACATAGAATCTGACCCGCTCATGGGCAGCACCGGTTTTGAGTGTCACCGCTGCGCCCAGCACAGTTTGGGTCGTGAACGGGATGTTATTCTGTGTCAGGATGTCAGAAAGTACGGAAGCCCAGATGGATTCCTTCTCAACAAGATAACAGTAGTCCTCAGGCCGAGGCTCGGTCCATAACTTACTGCGGCAGATTGGACATCTGGTACTGGGTGCAGAAACAAGAAGATTACAATTCGGACAATACATGGCAATACCTCCTTCATGCTACGGTTCGGATTTGTACCGCTTATTATTTTGATAACAATGGAACATTGATGTATTCTGCTAAGGCTATTATATCACATGGTATGGAATAATCAATGAAAATCAACAGTAGTCGATTTGTCAAGGGGACATTTTGCGTTTCAATACGGCTTTGAAAAAGCGGAGGGGTGTCAACCCCTGTTGGCAATAAAACAGTGCTGTGCAGGACAAGCGTCAAGGAGGCCGTAAGGCAAGGCGAGGCTGGTTCCTTGATGCTTGCCCTGTATAGTGCTATTTGCCGAAGAAGGCAACGGCCCCCCTCGGAGAGCGCACGACTGCCGCAGGCAGTACCACCGCCCACTTGTGGGTGGTGAGTAAGTGCGCTCTTGGACACCCTTGGACGGATTATAATTGACTATCCTTTTAAAATTGATATAATGTAAGTGTTAACTATATCAAAATAAATCTAACACTCGGATGAACAAGTATTAGATTGGAAGGCGGATACTATGATGAAAACAGAAGACAGACCCTGTATCAGGCGTACACTTATACTGTAGAAAAGAGGATTTGTAATGCAAAATTTAGGAATGTCAATGCTGTGGTTCTGGATCTGCTATGTGCTGGTTACGCTGGTTGGAATCGGACATACTGTCTTTAATATTTATGTGCTGCATATGAAGCCAATGGACAGCGAAAGCATGGGAGAGGCCTATGAAAAAACGAAGCCATGGCATCCGCTTTATAATATCATCTTATTTTCAGTATTCGGTTTTCTATATATGAACAGTCTGCCTCAGCCAGCATTGGAAGAGGCATTGATCACCGGTGGCCTCTGGACTGGAATCTGTATTATTTTTGACTTGATTGGCTGGGTTCTCATCAAACATCCATGGAGTCTGACATTCAAAGGCTTTTATGTCGATTATCAGCCTTGGATCACACTGATTTATTTGGCAATTTTCTCAGGACCAGTCATCGGCTTTCTCTTCTGCTGAAATCACCGTGCGAACAGAACTGTCCGTTAAATTCCGATTATTCTAACAGATTTACCCAGCACATGGAACCCTGCATGGGGGTAGATATATTTACAAAGGGTCTTGCTCAAAAAGCTGCTGAAAGCTCCAGAAAAGGAGAGCTTCAGCAGCTTTTTAATACTCTGCACTGTGAGTCCGTTAAGAAGACATTGGATTATATTGATTGACCACCGCCTTTTGGCCGGGCTCTATTCACCACAAATGAGCCGACAGCCGATGTATATTTGATGGTAGAAACCACCCTTTATAGAGTACATCTCAAGATTCAGACGGATTCAACTCTGCTATAAATTCTTGCAGTTCCGGACTATCTTTCAAAAAAGAGGCTTCTCGATCTGCAAGAATCAACTGCATGAGCATTTTTTGAAGCTTCTTTCCATCGCCGTCATCTTTGCAATGGATGTGGCGATACAAGGGTGATTCATTCAGATGCCATTTTCTGGCAAGCGACTTTAGCATAGGGATTAAAACTTTCAAGCATTTTACACGCTGCTTACTGGCAGAATATAGTTCAAAATGTGCCAAATAGGAATTGTATTCCCACAAATCAAAAATCTTTGCAGACTCTCTATAAACATCCGCAATATATTGTGCATCCTCCATCCTATTTTCTTGGATGGCGGTCTCCATCAGTGTCAGCATTACCGTATGGATTCCGTAGACAGCAGACAACAGCTTTTCTTCTGTCAGCTTTGCAGCCTCCGCCGTCTTTCCTTGCGCCCTCAAAAGCTTCGCCTGTATTTGCTTTTTATCAACGGGACTTTCATCCGGCATCGCTAAAAGCAGTTTCTGGGCTTCTTCAAATTCTCCTCGTTCTATTCGCTTGGAAATCAAAATTTCCTGTGCCTGAGCCACTACCGCTGCATTCTTTCCTTTTGCCGCTCTCGCATAAAGCGATTCAATTTGAGCCTTATACGTTTCGGCATACTCTTCTGTATTCCCACATATCATCCATGCTCCATCTAGGAGCATGGCCATACCCAGAATCAAGGAGTCGCAGGTAGGATATTCTTTCAGTTTTCTCATTACAAAAGAATACCCAGCTTCAAATCCTTCCTGTTCCATTACTTCGGACGCCTGATTGAGCAACATGGTAACTTCCTGCTTGGTCAAGTCTTCTTGAAAAGAAAGCAAGGTGTTCAAATCCGTATCCAACAAACGTGCCAATGCTGGCAAAAGTGTAATATCAGGGTAAGACGTCCCTTTTTCCCACTTGTTGACCGCCGGTGCGGTTACTCCAAGATAATTTGCTACCTGTTCCTGTGTTAAATTATTTTCCAATCGTAATTTCCGAATCATCTCGTTTATCTTCACGGCATCATTCCTCCATGCCTTTTCCATCTTGTAAGACTATAGTAACATAGATTCGATCGTTTATCTATTGACTGCTTATTAACTTTTAACAAGTGAAATTAACTACTAGGAAATAGCAAATCATCAAGAATATGC
>CAUWEI010000111.1:0-9011 GCA_963557675.1 uncultured Oscillospiraceae bacterium
GCAGAAGCTTCGGAAGAAGCCAAGCCGGAGACCCCGAAAGCCAAGGGAATCAAAGCCAAGTTCCTGGATTGGCTGCACAGCTAATTCAGGGTAAAAAGATAGGATATTACACAAGGAGGAACGAATATGCAAAATTTTGACGAATTCATCGACCGTGCCGCCTCTGTGGCACAGACCGCTGCTGCTGCCACCAAGCGTGGCCTGTCCAATGCAAAAATCGCCCTCTCCATTGCCGCAGAAGAGGATAAAATCAAAACGGCCTACACTGCCATTGGCAAGCAGTATTTTCAGGATGTGCAGTCCGACCGTGAGCCTGCCGGCCCGTTCTATCAGGAGCAGATGAGACGCATCCGGGAATCAGGGAAGCGGATTGCAGAACTCAAGGCACTGCGAAAGGTTGCTCCCGACGAGGATGTTACCATTTACGCAGATGTGGTGCGATATTAAGCAATGAAACAGCCCTTGCAAAGGGGCACAAAAATGGAGCGTATCAAATCGATACGCTCCATTTTCTATGTAAAAGCCCGGAATCAATTTTTCGTTCCGTAAATGCCTTTTTTCAGAACCATCTTCATACTTGCGAATTTCAATTTTTCCGGCATTGTGTGCCTTCATAATTTCCTCATAGGCATCTGGGTAGTATTCTTCCAGGCACAAATTCTCGTTTTTTAGAAAAATAGATACGTGGAATCCCGTGATTGGAAATGCGGGGTTCCAATACCGTAATATTGGGAATTTGCGATGCATAATAAAGAATCCCCATAAAAACCTCCCGAAATCATTTGTAAAAATATTCTACCATATCCGAAGCGAAACGGATAGCTGTGTTTTCCCCGGTGCAATCTTGTGCCGGACTTTTTATTCCCTATTGACAAACAAGTGTATCTAGTGTATCATAACTGTGTTAATACAGTTAGAACAGTTGAGACAGAAAGGAGTGCATTTATGAGAACGTTTGACTTCCGGGATTCCCGGCCTCTGTATGAGCAAATCATTTCCCAGATTCGGCAGCAAATCAACAGCGGAATCTTACAGGAAGGTGATCGACTTCCCAGCGTACGGGAGCTGGCAAGCTCTCTGAGCATCAATCCCAACACCATTCAGCGAGCCTATCGGGAACTGGAAGCTTCCGGCTGGATTGTTTCTTTGCCGGGAAAAGGCAGTTTTGTGTGTAAAAAGGAAAATGCCGACGGTGCAAAAAAAGCCGAACTGTTGGAAGTATTCGACAAAACCGCTGTCAGTTTGGTAGATATGGGAGTCTCTCCCATGGAGCTGGTCTCTCGTTTGACCCATTTAGGAGGTGGAACTCATGCTTGAACTAAAAAACTTAACCAAAACCTTTGGCCATTTTAACGCCCTGGACAATCTGAATATGACCGTACCCACCGGGGCAGTTTACGGATTGGTAGGCCCCAACGGTGCGGGCAAATCCACTGCCATTCGTCACATGACCGGTGTGTATCGGCCCGATGCAGGCAGTGTGACTCTGGACGGTGTTCCCGTTTACGAAAACACTTCGATCAAATCCAGAATGGCTGCCATTACCGATGACCTGTTCTTTTTCAACGGTGCTACCATCGAGGATATGCGTAAATTCTATGCAGGCATTTATCCCAAATTTGACAACACACTTTTTAAACAGGTGGGAGAAGCCTTTGATTTACCAAAGAAAACCCCGGTCCGCCGTTTCTCCAAGGGTATGCAGAAACAGGCTGCCTTTTGGCTGACCATTTCCTGCCGTCCGGAGGTGATGATTCTGGACGAACCCGTGGACGGACTGGACCCGGTAATGCGCCGTCAGGTATGGAGCCTCATCCTGTCCGATGTGGCCCAACAGGGAACCACCATTCTGGTTTCCAGCCACAACCTGCGAGAGCTGGAGGACATTTGCGACCATGTAGGCATTATGAATCGTGGGCGGATGCTTCTGGAACGGAGTCTGGCAGATATGCAGGGCAACACCATCAAGATTCAGATGGTGGGGCAGGTGCCGGAGGCTTTGGAGGTACTGCACCGCAGTGAATCCGGACGGCTTACCACTCTGGTAGTCCGCTCCACCGTGGAGAAGGCAACCGAAATCCTGGCTGCTTCCAATCCCGTCTATTACGATATTTTGCCCCTGTCTCTGGAAGAAATCTTTATTTATGAATTAGGAGGTGTGGATTATGAAATCAAAGACATTATCCTCTAATTTCACCATTTTCAAGAAAGACATTACCCGGTTTTCCCCCATTTGGCTTCTCTGGTGCGGAATGTTTTTAATCATGGGATACCTGACTGTAAATAGTGGCATGGACATTACCCTGAGCGACTTTCCCAATATGTTCACTTGGGTAAATCTAATCTACGGTATTTGCTGCGCTGTGGTTCTGTTTGGGTATTTGTCAGACCCGAAAGAATGTATCATGGTACACAGCCTGCCCATTCGCAGAGAGAACCTGTTTTTTATCCATCTGCTGGCCGGACTTACGATGCACATTATCCCCACTGCACTGTTTTGTCTTTGCATGATTTCTTCCTGTGAAGGAAGCATCTTTGCCATGTTTGCACTTATGGTCATGCAGTTTGTATTCTTTTATGGTCTGGGAATCTTCTGCATGATGCTGACCGGTCGTAAATTCGCCGCAGTGGTTCTCTATGGCCTCATCAATGTTGCCGCACCTCTGATTCTCTTTGCAGTCAACACCCTGTACATCCCCCTGCTGCCGGGAATCGAACTGCGACGCAATCCCTTCCTGCAGTTTTGTCCTGTCATGTCCATGATCTATCAGGACACCTTCCGTTTTGAATTCTGGTCCTTTACAAGCAATCTAACCGCCTATCTCCGGCATGTGGCTATCTTTGCTGCCATTGGTGTGGGACTGATGCTTGTGTCCTTGGTGCTGTATCGCTGTCGAAAGCTGGAATGTGCAGAGAATTTCATGGCATTTCCCAAGCTGAATTTTATCTTTGTGCCGGTATGCACCATTTTCTGCGGCTGTTTCTTTACCATTTTCTCTTTTGGATTTGGCCTGAACAGCTACTGGTTCCTGCTGGGTCTGGGCGGTGTCATTAGCTATTTTGCCTCTATGATGCTCCTGCGCCACAGCCCCAAGGTATTCGACCCGAAATCTCTGGGTGGATTTGCTTTGATTGCCGCACTGGTAGCTGGCTCTCTGTTCGTGGTAAAGATGGACCCCATGGGCCTGACTTCCCGAATCCCGGATGCGGACAGTGTGGTTCGGGCGGAGCTGTACACCTATGAACTCAATGAGGACTGCTATTTTACCGAGGACCCGGAGCAGATTGCCAAATTGCTGGAACTGCACAAGAAGCTCCTAAATCAGGAGCCTACTGAGAACACCCAGCATGTGGAGCTGCTGTATCATATGAAGGACGGCTCCACCATGAAGCGAGTCTATGAAGCTGCTGAGCCTTTGCGTTCTCAGATCTCCTGGTATATGAGTCAGCCGGAATACATGTTACATGCATCCACTGAAGATCAGGTTCTAACCCAATATAAAACAGCGACTCTGTATGTAGGACATGATCTGTATCAGCTGACCCAGCAGGAGCAGGAGGAAGTCCTTCGTGCCCTCTTTGCAGACTGCAAAGACGGTACATTGAATTTTAACCCCTCTGCTTCTTATGAGTTACAGTCCCATAACTATACAATTGAGTTGACAAGAGTATACGGAGATTCCGATCTCTACCACTACGAATCCTTTTCCGTCTATCCGAAAAATGTGCAAACCTATGGTTGGATTACACAGTATCTGAAAAATCACAACATCACAGAATAACAGCAAACTGCCGCAGAACGTTTTGTTCTGCGGCAGTTTTTTGCCTGTTTAGATAGGGAGTCCCGCAAAAACCGGGGACAAAAGAGCCGTAAGAAGTCCGGCAACGGCAATGGCCAGACCGCTCATAGCACCCTCCACTTCCCCCATTTCCAGAGCCTTGGCGGTTCCGACTGCATGGGCAGCGGTGCCGATTGCCACACCCTTTGCCATGGGCAAGCGGATGCGAAAGAGCTTGCACACGCCCTGAGCGGTCAGATTCCCCACAATGCCCGTGAGAATAATCACTGCCCCGGTCAAGGCTCCCATGCCTCCCAGTTCTGCCGCCACATCCATGCCGATGGCGGTGGTGACTGACTTGGGGAGCAAGGTCACATACTGGGTATAGGTCAGATTCAAAATCACCGACATGGCCCAGATACTTCCTAAACTGGTGATGACACCAGCCAGAATTCCGCCCAGAATGGCCAGTGTGTTTTTCTTCAGAAGCTCCCACTGCTCATAAAGGGGAATGGCCAGACTGACCGTAGCCGGAAGCAGAATGTAGGACACCGGAAGGGCACTTTCCTTATAGGCCGAATAGGGAATCTTTGCCACCTGCAAAAACACCATAATGAAAATCGAACCCAGAAGAAGAGGATTCAAAATGGCCTTTCCCGTGCGGTTTTTGATCCAAGTACCGAGGCCAAAGGCCAGCAGGGTCAAAACCACGCCCCAAGTTGCACTTTGGGCCACAAACTCATTCATTCGGTTTTCCTCCTGTTTTCTTGGCCAAAAACTCCGTGACCTTGCCGCTGACTCCCATGACCAGAATCGTGATGGGAACCAATGCCACGATCACAGGCAAGAGCATATCCAAAAGCTCCGGCCCTAATTCCATGACTCCAACTGCTGCAGGTACAAACAATAACGGCATAATGCCCACCAGAAAATGTCCGGTCTGTTTCACCTGCTCTAACTTTACCAGCCCGGTTTTGAGGGCCAGAAGCAGCAGCACAAGTCCCCAGACTCCACCGGGAATGGGCAGAGGCACTAAGGTATGCAACGCCTCTCCTGCCAGACAAAAGCCCAGGATTCGTGCAAACTGAAATAGGTACTTCATATTATTTTTCCTTTTCTGAAACCAATCGTTCCTCCCGCTCCTGACAAGAAAACACGATGACCTGCCGCTGTTCCCTGCTCAGAAGATGGAGGGCAGCGGACAGCCGTGTTTCATCGAACCGAACGAACACATCATCTAAAATAAGAGGGGCATCGGGAATCAGCACCTGAGCCACTGCCAGACGCAGGGCCAAATACATCTGATCTATAGTTCCCTCACTGCGCCAGGCAGCAGACAAAGCGGTTCCTTCCTCCTTGGCTGCGGCGGACAGGCTCATGTCCCGATCCATCAACAATCGCTGGTACCGTCCCCCGGTCAATGTCTTTAAGTACTCCCCGGCACTGGCTGTAATTCGGGGAGCAAATCGGCTTTCCAGTTTTCCTTGGGCCATAGCCAGATATTCCTGAGCGCAGCCCAAAGCTGTATACCATTGCTCCAGCTTCTTCACTCGCTCCTGCAACGCCTCCTGACGGGCCTCCAGCGTCTCCTGCTGGCAAAGTCCTGCCTGTTGGCCTCCCAGCCGATCCAGACGAGAACGATCCGCCTCCAGCTTCTCAGCCGTTTTGGAAAGCAATTGTTGGGTCTGCTCCTGCGTCAGGTGCAGGTCACTTTTTACTAACGGGGCTTCCTCAATGCCTTGGGCCATAGCCTCCATGGCCTGCCGATGATTTTCGGCACTTGCTGCTGCCCTTCGGGCCTGATTCAGATTGTCCCACAACTTCAAAACTGCAAGAAGGCGTTCCCGTTCCGGGGCAATGGCCCGCTGCTTTTGCAAGAGGGTTTCCCGTTTGGCCGCAAATGCACGGCTTCTATCCAACTGCTGTTCCTGCTGCCGTTTGCGCTCTTCCTGCCGGTCGGCATAGGTCTGCGCCTGCTGTAAAATCTCCTGTGGATTCTTGGTCCCATATCGGCCTACAAGCCGTCTTTCTGCCTTTTCTTGTTCCTTCTTCTGGTTTTGTTTCTTCCACAGAACCACCCCAGCCAAAAGGACCGGAACTATGGCGCCCAGCTTTGCCAGTCCGGGCAAAAGCAAGGTTCCCACCAGCAAAAGCCCCAGCACCATCCAGACCCAAACCGAATTCTTTGGAGCCTCCGATTCTTTGGCATCCTTCTGGGCCATTTGCAAGGCTTCTTCCCCGGTCAGCCCCACAAAGGCCTCCGGGACGTTTTCCGGCTGGATGGTGGAAGTCTCCATGGCTGTTTCCAAATCCAGCTTGTGAATCTCTGCTTGCAGGCGGTCAAACTCCTGCAACTGAGCTTCCGTCTGGGCCGCCGTGGGAAGATTCCTGCACCGTGTTTCCAGCGCAAGCAGATGGTTTTTGGCCTCCTGCTCTTCCTGTCTGGACTCTTCCAGCTTTTTCCACTTCTCTTTGTTCTGCTCTGCACGAAGAACGGTTTCGTGGCGTTTCAGGGCGGCTTGCTCCCCTTCCAGACGTTCCATTTCCTGCTCCAATGCCTGACACTGGGCCTGTATGGAACGGTGCAGCTCCAATTCTTCCTGTACCTGCATCAGCTCCTGTTTGGCCTGAGGCAGAACGCCTTTGCTGTGATATTGGCACTGATTGCGAAGCTCTCGCAGTCTTGTTTCCAGACCCATCACCGCCGGGTTATCATCTCCCGTGGTTACCAGTCGATTGAGCCGCCGGGACAGAGCTTCATCCTGATCGACCGGCAAATCGCCACCGGAAAGGAATCCGCTTCTTACATAGACACTTCGCTCCACTCCGAGCAGCATTTGTCCGCAGTTGTCCCCTGTAAGCTCCGGCACTGCCAAACCGCTGTCTGTCTCAAAGGCCCGAAATTCCCCCATGGGAACCCGGCCCTTGGTTCTACGCTCTATGGTAATATGTCTTCCGTTCCATTCCAGCTCCATGGAGCCTTCCATGGGCTTTCCGGACCATGGCTTGTAGCGTTCTTTTTCCGCAATGGCTCCCTGTTTGCTTCTCTGCCGGGTGTTGATTCCATAGAGCATCGCCAGAATAAAGGCGCACCAGGTACTTTTTCCCCATTCGTTGGGGGCGGTAATCACATTAAGACCCCGTTGCAGCCGCAGGGTTTCCCCATCCAGCTTGCCAAAGGTGGCGGTCATGGACAAAATTCTCATGGCAGCTCCACCTCCTGCCCTTCCAGAATCCGACGGCTCAACTTTGCCGCCAGCGTAAAAATCTCCCGTTCCCCTTCTCCGGCCTCCTGAGCCGATTCCTGAAGCATCCGAAAGAAGATTCCTTCCAGACTGTCCTCTCCTGCCGTCTTCCACAAATCCCAAGGAAGTTCGGTTTCGTCCAGCAATTCAAAGTGGAATACCCGGTTTTCCAGTTCCTTGGACAGAGCCGAAAGATTCGGATTCTCGCATTGGCCCCGGAGCCGAATCCGATATACATTGTCCTTTGCATCCGCTGGAAGGGCCTCCAACACCGACTGAATGGGGTTCTCCCCCACCTCCACATTCAATTCTTCATAGCTTCCCAGATGGAGGGGGTAAAACACCGGAACTGCCTTTTCTTCTGTAATCTCTGTAATCCAGAATCCCTTAGGGCCGGTTTCGTCAAACCCATGCCCCATGGGACATCCTGGCCACAAAGCCAAGGTATTTCCCAACTGCATCTGTCCTGCCTTGTGGATGTGACCCAAGGCCAGATAGGAAAGGCCGGAGCCTTCCACCTGGCGACGAGTCACAGGGCAATAGGGAGAATCCAGCCCCAGAGGGTCTCCATGGAGCACCATAAGCTGAATTGCTTCCTCTCCCCGGACGTGAAAGCCCTCCAACAGGCCGGGACAATCCATAGACTGATAGCCAGCTCCCCAGATGCGGCAATCGAACTGGGGCAGCACTACCGATTCCAACGTGTCCCGTTTGAAAATGTGGACATTTTCCGGCCATAGCTGATGGGTATAGGGCGAACCGGAACAAATATAGTCATGGTTTCCCGGTGCAATAAACACGGGAACCTCCAACCGCTCCAATGCACGACCCAATAAGCGGACAATCTCCCCTTCTGCCTGAGGCTGGTCAAAGAGGTCGCCTGCAAGCAGTACCAAATCACACTCTCTGCCATAGTCCACCAGAGAATCCAGAAGCAGTTCCAATTTCTTTCGCTTTTGGACCGCTTTTTCCGGCTGCAAGCCCCGGAATCTGGCCCCCAGATGAAGGTCCGCAGTGTGCAGAACTTTAAGCATAGACACTCACCCGCTCCGTATTCAGGCACTTTCCTTTCTCATCCAGCGTAAAGACCACACCTTCCAGCTTTCCGGGACCGGGAGCTGGCTGGTAACGTCCGGTCAAATCGCCACGGAACCGGGCAATGGACAAGTCGGGACGAATGCCCAAAATGGAGTTTTTCGGGCCGGTCATACCCAAATCCGTTACATAGCCCGTTCCCTTTGGCAAAACCTGATTGTCGGCCGTGGGTACATGGGTATGAGTTCCCCAGACGGCACTGACTCGTCCATCCAGCATATAACCCATTGCCAGCTTTTCCGAGGTGGCCTCTGCATGAAGCTCTACCAAAATCCGGGGGGTGTCAATCTGCTTGAGGATTTTTTCCACCTGCAAAAAGGGATTGTCCGGGTTGTAGTCCATATTGCATCTGCCAATGAGGTCGATGACCGCCACTTCTCCCACCGGGCTGTCAAACACGCCCCATCCCCGTCCGGGAAGCTGGGGAGCCAGATTGGCAGGCCGGAGAATCCGGGAACAGTCGTCCATATAGTCGCAGATTTCCCGCCGTCCAAAGGTGTGGTTTCCCATGGTAATCACATCCGCACCGGCATCCAAAATGGCCTCTGCCATATCTCTGGTAATGCCAAGGATTGCGGCATTTTCTCCGTTGACCACCGTAAAATCAGCCCCGCACTGTTTCCGAAGCCGGGGCAGATGTCTCTCAATCATGGTAACGCCGCAGTCGGCCACCACATCTCCTACCGCCAGAACCTTCCACTGCATACGCAAACGCTCCTTCCAAAGCCTATCATTCGTCTGTCATTTCTTGTCCTATTATACCCCACAGGGCCAAGCATTGCAATTATCTTTTCGATTCCACCTCCATGAGCCTGCCCGCTCAAAGACCTAGAAGCAAAAATGGAGTGCATGAATTTCATACACTCCATTTTCTTTATGACCTGTTAAATAT
>CAUWEI010000112.1:0-8969 GCA_963557675.1 uncultured Oscillospiraceae bacterium
GTACATTTGCGTACAGCCGGGCTTCCTGCATGGGCTTTTTGTACAGCCCCCTTTTTATGTCTTCAGTAGAAGAAAAATTGCCAAAACAACTTGAATCACTAAAATGGCAGGGATTCCGATTACAAACTTCATATGGCGGGTTTTATGATGGAAAAGATACATTCCAATCCAAGCACCGATGCTGCCTCCTAGTGCAGCTACCAGCATTAGCCTGGCTTCGGGAATACGCCAAGTACCATGACAAGCCTTCTTCTTATCGATGAGCATAATCAGAAGGCCAGCCGCATTCATTAGTACCAGGTAAACAAGCAGAATGGTTTGAATAAAAACGTTCATGTTCGTTTCCTCTCTATTCTGAGTTGGAGGTTGAGGTATGAAAAAGTGGTGTTTCGGGATTGTGGTATTTTGCGTAATGTCTCTATGTGGGTGTGCAGCAGAGGGCGAAGAGGTCTGGGAAACAGTGTCAGATTCTATTATGTTGTCCGCTTCGGCAGAGGCTCCGAGCTTTGAGATTGGGGCATCGGTTCCGGAGGAAGCATCCCTGGTTGAGGCGTTTTCCTCCCAATACACTAAGATATATACACAAGAGGAGTTGGGCTATGAGCTTACCACAGAAATTCGCCAGGCAAAAAGCTTAGATGCTCTTCTTATGGAGTTAACAGGATTTGAACAGGAAAGTTTAGATGTGATTAGAACATCAGCGTATAAGATGCCACGCTATGATTTAACTTGGACTTGTGCGGATGATGGCGGAGTGCGGAGCTGTAGAGCAGCGGTGATTGATGATGGTATTTATTACTATATTGTTACTGCGTCAGTTCCCGTGGAGCAAATGGGCGAGGCTAGAAGTGTAGTCAATGAATTTTTCGATTCTTTTGGATTATACAACAACAAAGGTGTGTAATGTTGTTAATTCACAGAAAATTTACAATTTTATAGAGACGCTTTCTGATGTTGCCTCAATGTCCGAAATATGATATGATGTACACAGAAAGAGAGGCGGTTTTCCATGAACGAAAGACAACTGATTCTAGTCGATGCGTTGGATCGGCCTATAGGACTGGAAGAAAAGCAGGAAGTCCATGAAAAAGGCCTTCTTCACAGAGCGTTTTCACTGTTCCTTCTGAATCAGGAGGGGAAGCTTTTGCTACAGCGGCGAGCCCTCAATAAATATCATTCGCCGGGACTTTGGACAAATTCCTGCTGTAGCCATCCCGTTCCGAACTTAACTACAGAGGAGTTTGTCCGCATCCGAACCGGAGAAGAACTGGGCGTGCAAGTGGAGCAGTTGAGGGAAACGGGGACGTTTTTATACTATAGACACTTTGAAAATGGTCTTCGAGAGTATGAGCTGGACCATGTCTTTATAGGAAGTACACAATCTCAAGTGGTATGCGATCCATTGGAGGTTATGGAAATGGCTTGGGTGGAACCACAGTGGGCCATGGAAGATCTGAGAAACAATCCAGAACGCTATACGGCCTGGTATGCTACAGCATTTGCGATGGCTTTGCCTGAAATTTTGAAAATTCGGCAGAAAATCTTGACAAATACTGCGGATATAGATTAAAATATAGGTTGACGATTGCGGCGGGCTTGGCGTTCGCCGCTTTTCCCTTGTGTCAGTGCGTCCTTTTCCTGCATAGGATAAGGTAGGAGGTGGCCACTATGTGGGGGATGGTATCTGTGTTTTTGCAAGCCTGCGGCATCCTCTTGCTGCTTTGGATGCTGATAAGCTGGCTCGTCCTGGGAAAAGACCGGGGCGGTGCAATAGTGTTTCTTTGCAAAGAGGGACAGACTGCAAAACTAGAAGGATTTTTACGGAATTGTATCTGGCTTCGAGAAATGGGGACAATGTCCATGCCGATTATTGTTGGAGATGCTGGCTTAACGGAGCAGGAGTTGAAGCTGGTTCGCCTTCTTACCAATCGAGATGGCGTAGTTTTTTGTCCTGCGGAGCAGATCGAATATTACTTACAGGCGGAGGCGGAGCAAATTGGAGGAACTGGAACTGCTACAAGGAACGGTAGCGGCAGTGATATATCAGAACCCTGAAAATGGATACGCAGTACTTCGCCTTGCATGTGGAGCACAGGCAGTCACTGTAGTAGGAATCATTCCCCTGGCTGTGCCGGGGGAACGGTTGATGGTTACGGGTAGGTGGTCTACTAATGCTAATTACGGCAGACAGTTTGAAGCGGAGTTTCTGGAACGACTGATGCCGGAAACCACGCCAGAAATTTTAAGCTATCTGTCTTCCAGAACGGTAAAAGGAATTGGCCCAAAGCTGGCATCCCGAATTGTGGAACGATTTGGTTCAGATACATTGACGATTATGGAGAAATCTCCGGAACAGTTGGCAGAAGTTCCTGGCATTACCCTTGCAAAGGCGAAGGAGATTGGCCAGACATTTCGCCAACAGTCCGGTATGCGTAGACTGATTGAATTTTTAAGTATTCATCATCTACCTGCTGAACTTGCTGTACGGTTGTACAAGCTTTGGGGCGACGAGGCGATGGACATTGTTCAGTCCGATCCGTATTGCTTAACAGAACCAGGCTTGGATGCAGATTTTGGCTTGGTTGATCGGTTTGCTATCGAACTGGGGGTTGCAGCGGATGATCCCAAACGGGTAGAGGCTGGCCTTATCTTCGAATTGGATTACAACCAGCTTGCAGGTCATGTGTTTTTGCCGCACAAAAAGCTGGTAGAGGCAACGTCGACGCTTCTTTCTATTGAACTTTCCGATGCAGAGCAGGGAATAGACCGACTGCTTGAATTGGGGCGTATCGAAAAAGATCGACTGGCGGACATTGACGTCGTTTATCTACCAGAGCTATACGAAGCAGAACAATATGTTTCTCAGCGTTTGACGCTTATGGCGGGGGCTTCTGTAGAGGAGCCTTGTCACTTGGATGACATGATTCACAGAGCGCAAAGTGCGGCAGCAGTTGAATTTTCTGACCAACAGAATCAGGCTGTCCGGGCAGCGGCTACTAATCGGATTCTAGTGGTTACCGGAGGACCCGGCACAGGTAAGACAACAATTTTACGGGGCGTGTTGAAGCTCTATGAAGAGATGGGACTTACCACACTTTTGGCTGCACCGACAGGACGTGCAGCACAGCGGCTCAAGGAAGTAACCGGAGAAGAAGCATCAACCATTCACAGGCTGCTGGAGTCTCAGATTGATCCTGGCTCTGGGGAGTTGATTTTTACCAGAGACGAAGCAAATCCTTTGAAAGCCCATGCGGTGATCGTGGATGAAACCTCTATGGTGGATATATGTCTGATGTCCAGCTTGCTGAAAGCGTTGCCTTCGGGCTGCCGATTGATTTTAGTTGGAGACCCGGATCAGCTTCCCCCAGTAGGCCCTGGATTTCCGCTGTCTGATATATTGCGTAGCAAAAAAATTCCAGCGGTACGTTTGACGGAGATTTTTCGTCAGGCACAGCAGAGCTTGATTGTTATGAATGCACACCGGGTTAATACAGGACAAGCCCCGGACCTCAGAACGACGACCAGTGATTTTTTCTTTATGCGTCGCCGTTCGGATGAAGCAGTAGTTTCTACTATTTGCGAGCTATGTAAGACCCGTTTGCCTAAGAATATGAATATTCCTTCTGAGGAAATTCAGGTTCTTTCTCCGACACGAAAGGGTCCGGCTGGGACAATCATTCTGAATAAAATGCTGCAGGCACAGTTGAATCCTCCGGCTCCCGATAAAAAAGAGAAAAAGTGGGGCGAGGTTGTATTCCGGGAAGGCGACCGAGTAATGCAAATTCGCAATAACTATGATATACTATGGTCAAAAACCGATGGTACTCGTGGTGCCGGAATGTTTAATGGAGATATTGGCACCATTACAGAGATTGACCTCAACGCAGAAGTGATGTGTGTCACCTTTGATGATCGGCAGGCGGAGTATGATTTTGAAATGCTTCGGGAGCTGGAGCTGGCTTATGCTATGACCGTGCATAAGAGTCAGGGCAGTGAGTATCAGGCAGTGATTCTGGCAGCCTGGTCTTGTTCTCCGAACCTTCTTTCCAGGAGTATTTTGTATACAGCAATCACACGTGCCAGAGGTCTTATGATTATTGTAGGTCGTGAGGAAATGATTCAGGCAATGACAGAAAACCAGAGAAGAAGCCGTAGATATTCCGGACTGAAGCTTCGTCTTCAGGATGAGGAACTATGATTGTAATAAGTGGCATTTTGGACCTGCTATTTCCCAGGAAATGTGTGCTTTGTGGTAAGCTCCTTGACCGGGATGAGACGGACTTCTGCAAAAAGTGTAGAGTGGATGCTCCGGTGTGCCAAGAGGTAACGAAAACCATTCCCTATTTGGAGCAGTGGACAGCACTTTGGCACTATGAAGATTGCGTCCGTGAGTCCCTCCTTCGGTACAAATTTAAAGGTATGGAGCATTACGCAAAAAGCTATGGAAGAATGTTGGCAATGAAGATCAGCGAGATGCATTTGCCCATAACCTACATTACATGGGTTCCCATTAGTGCTCGAAGACGGCTTACCAGAGGATATGACCAATCGGAGCTTTTAGCAAAGGCAGTTGCAAAAGAGCTTGGATTGGAGGTAGTTCGGACTTTGAAGAAGGTTCGGCATAATGTGGCCCAGTCTTCGATTTCTCAGGCAGACAAACGACGTGCCAATGTTATGGGAGTATATAAAATTCAGAATGCAGAAAAGGTAGCAGGGGCATCGATTCTCCTGCTGGATGATATTTTGACCACTGGTGCAACAATCTCTGAGTGTGCCAAGACTCTGCGCCTTGCAGGTGCTTCGTGTGTGTATGGGGCTGCGGTGGCAGCAGGTAAAAAGCAAAAGAGTAGGTGAGATCCATGAAATTATTATCGAGAGATTTGGGCGTAGACCTTGGAACAGCCAATGTACTGGTCTATGCGGATGGAAATGGAATTGTACTTCGGGAGCCTTCTGTGGTTGCCTTAGATAAGAATACAGGTAAAATTCTCAAGGTTGGTGCAGCGGCACAGAATATGATGGGAAGAACACCGGGAAATGTGGTGGCGATTCGGCCTCTACGCAGCGGTGTCATTTCAGACTATGAAATGACGGAGCAGATGCTGGCCCACTTTTTTCGCCAGGCCATTCGCCATGCGCTTTTAAAGCCTAGAGTGATTGTCAGCGTGCCTAGCAGCATTACGGAAGTTGAAGAACGAGCAGTCATCAATGCGGCAATGGAGGCCGGTGCACGCCGGGTATACCTTATTGAAGAGCCTTTGGCTGCTGGACTGGGTGCAGGTTTGGATATTTCCGGCCCGAACGGTCATATGGTGGTTGACATCGGTGGCGGCACTACAGATGTGGCTGTTTTGACTATGAATGGGGTGGCGGTATCTTCTTCCACTAAGGCTGCCGGAGATGCCTTCGACGAAGCAATCGTTCGGTATGTCCGCAGAAAGTACAACGTTATCATTGGCGAAGCTGTGGCAGAAGAAATCAAAATCACCATTGGATGCGTCTATCCAAGACCTGCGGAGACATGCATTGCAGTGAAGGGCCGAGATCTCAAAACCGGACTGGCAAAGGAAATCACTTTGGGTTCGGTTGAAATGCTGGAAGCTCTGAAACGTCCTGCAAAGCAGATTATGGATGAAATCTTTAATGTTTTGGAACAGTCCTCTCCGGAATTGGTCACGGATATTTCGAGAAATGGTATCACTTTGACCGGTGGTGGCAGCCAGATCTATGGTATGGCTCGGTTAATTCAGGAGCGTACCGAATTTCCTTGTAATCTGGCGGATGATGCAGATTCCTGCGTGGTATATGGTTGTGGCAAGAGCTTGTCCTGGATGGGTCATATGCAGGAAGGGACGATTAACTTGGCCCGTCGCCGTCTTCTACAGGACTGATCTGGCACAACAGGAGAAAATCTATGAAAGTAATTCATCTAATTTCAGGCGGCGATGTTGGCGGCGCCAAAACTCATGTGTTGTCCCTTTTAGGAGGGTTAAAGGAAAACCATGAGGTCAATCTAATTTGTTTTATCGAGGGCGAATTTGCTCAGGATGCACGAAAGCTGGGGATTCCAACTAAGGTTTTGCCAGGTAAGAATTTTCGGCGCGTCTGTCAGGAATTGGCAGACCTGGTGGAGAAAGAACAGGCAGAACTGGTCCATTGCCATGGTTCTCGTGCTAATTTGGTTGGGTTTCTCTTAAAGCGGAAGGTTGCGATTCCTGTGATTACTACAATTCACAGCGATCCCAGACTGGACTACTTGGGCAGACCATTTAGCAATCTTACTTATGGAGTGGCGAACCGCCTAGCTCTTCGTCATATGGATGGTTGGGTTTGCGTATCTAAGCAATTGCGTGATATGCAGGTAGCAGCCGGACGGGATCCAGGGCGCACCTTTGTTATCAACAATGGTGTCGATTTTTCGCACATCAGTGCCTCTACAAGCAGGGAACAGTATTGGAAGGACAATGGACTTTCGCTGGAACCGGATTCTGTAGTTTTTGGCATTGCCGCCCGTATTTCGCCCGTAAAGGACATGGGAACATTGATTCGTGCCTTTTCTAAGGCAGTGGCACAAAATTCTAAGATTCGATTGGCCATTGCTGGCGATGGTGAGCAGCGAAAAGAACTGGAACAATTAGCACAGGAGATATGTCCTTCCGGTACAGTAAAGTTTCTGGGCTGGGTTTCGGATACAGATAGTTTTTACAATGCTATTGATGTCAATATGCTGACGTCGTTGTCTGAGGGCCTTCCGTATGCGATTCCAGAAGGTGCTCGGATGCGGTGTGCTACGATTGCAACGAAAGTAGGAGCAGTACCTACCATTGTGATTGATGGAGAGACCGGCTTCCTGGTGAACCCCGGGGATGTAGAGGCCGTTGCAGATCGTATGGTATTAGTGGCAGGGGATTGTGCGCTGAGAGAGCGTCTTGGCTTGGCTATTTTTGAGAAGGTGCGGCGAGAGTTCTCTGCTGAAGCCACGGTCAGAACGCAGCAAGAGATCTATGATAAAGTAATACGCCGGTATCACAGAAGTTCAGAAGGCAGAGATGGTGCGCTGATCTGTGGTGCCTATGGCAGAGGCAACATCGGAGATGAAAGTGTTCTGGAATCAATTATCCAGCAGCTTCTCAGCGAAGATGAAGATTTGCCCATCTGTGTCATGTCTAAGACACCAGATAAAACAGCACAGGTCGCAAACGTCCGTAGCATATATACATTTTCTCGGAGAAAAATGCGAAAGGAAATGAAGAAGGCTCACCTCTTTATTAGTGGAGGCGGCAGTCTGATCCAGGATGCCACAAGTACACGGTCTTTGCTGTTTTACCTTTACAGCATTTACAGAGCCCATAAGATGGGATGTAAGGTAATGATGTATGGTTGTGGTATCGGCCCGTTATACAGGGAAAGAAATAGAAAACTAACGGTTAAAGTCATTAACCGCTGTGTTGATCTTGTGGCTTTGCGAGATCCTGATTCTGCGAGAGTATTGCAAGAACTGGGAATCGATAAGCCTATAGTCCGTATTACGGCAGATCCTGCATTTCTTCAGAGCATATCAGACAGTCGCCAGAGAACCTATGAGGCATATCGGAAAAGCATTGGTATTGAAGAAAATGGGAAGTATTGCCTGCTTTCACTGCGTCCTTGGGGGCCTGCAAAGCAGTTAGTTAATGAGTTTGCTGCTTCCGCAGAGTATGTATACGAAAAGCATGGAATGACACCGGTATTCTTCCAATTGGAGCCTGCAAAGGATCAGGAAATTACGGAGCAGGTAGCCAGCTTGGTTCGCTGCCCGAAGATTGTACTTCCAACTATGGAAGACAGTGATATGGTTTGTGCGCTAATTCGGGATATGAAGCTGGTAGTATCCATGCGCCTGCATGCGTTAATTTTTGCTTCGGGCCAGAAAGTCCCGGTGGTCGGAATTGTATACGATCCCAAGGTCAATGGTTATATGGACTATTTGGGACAGAGAAATTATATCGGTCTGGAGGAAGTGACTGTAGAGGCGTTGTGCGGCTGCATTGACAAAGCTGTGGACGGCACTACGGCGGAAAATGAAGTTTTAGACCGTATGCGGAAACAAGCAAATCAAAATGGTGTACTTGCAGGAAAACTCCTCCGAGGCGAACCAATCGATTGATAAGCGGATATGAAATGAGTCTGACACAAAATTGTGCCAGACTCATTTTCCTATTTAGTTGGCTTAGTCTTTTTCGCAGGTGGTTCGGTAGCCGCAGCTATCATCGCAAGGACAGTGGCCATTGCAATCGGGTCCAGGACAGCCCTTCGGGAAAAATTCCCTGGCCGGGAATTCGATCCGGGAGAACATTTCACAGGGGTCTTCTCCGTAGCCGGGATTGTCACAACATTCTTTGGTCGGAAGGCCACATTCTAGTGTGGGTACTACCAACTGCACATCTCGCTCCAAGCGAATGATGGAGAACTGACCCAAGGTTACATAGAGGCGACGCTTCTCTCCGGAAAGTACCAATTCTTCCTCAAATGCCTTCTGGATTCCTTCGGGAAGCTGCCCAATGTTGCCGTCGGAGCAAGAACACTCACAGATGTCCCGAACCTTGGAGGAAAGAATCATAGGATCCAATACCTCCACAACGGCAGTGGGATGATTGAAGGAACGACGGGTAAATCCATCCAGACTTCCTAAAACGGTGTCGCTGGTGAAAATTTTGGCACTGCTGTCTTCGCCGCAGAGGATCGCCCGCTTAGTGAAGACGGCAAGACCACACAGTGTGGAAGGCCGTGCACAATTGGAAACGGTGTCTGCAAGAATTCGATAATAGAACGTGATGTCGATGCAGTAGTGGTTTCGGTGGAACGACACCGGCTCCACATCGATATAGGCATAAATCAACTCAGCACTTCGTGCTTTTGCGCCGGCGGCCCCATCCAAGATGGTTTGAGATTCCCGGGTGAGGTAGACTCTGAGATCTTCGATGCAGTCT
>CAUWEI010000113.1:0-8825 GCA_963557675.1 uncultured Oscillospiraceae bacterium
GATGCTGTTGCACCCAGACCTTTTGTCAATCCGTAGCTAGGATTTACGCTTACAAAATAAAACCATCTTAGGTGTTTTTTATTTGTGATTACTTTTATACACAGCGGTACAGGAAGGTAACAATTTCCCCGCGGTTACAGATTCCGTTCGGCCGAAACACACCGGGTTGTACTCCAAGAGTAATTCCATTCTCTGCCGCCCAGAGAACTGCCTTATAGTAGAAGCTCTGCGTATCCTGAACGTCCTGGAAGAAACTACGTCCAGATGTTATCAAGGGTTCCGGTCTACCCACAGCACGCCACAAGAAGGTCACTACCTGACTTCTCTTGCAGATACTGTCTGGTTTAAATAAATCCTTCTCAATGCCAGAAGCGATGTCATTCTCCGCCGCCCACAGGACCGCTTTGTAATAGAATTTAGATGGGTTCTGAACATCCCGGAAAGGACTCTTCATGCTTTTCGGTTCCGGACAGCCAGCTGCACGCCACAGGAAGGTGACAACCTGGCTCCGCTTACAATCTTGCTTTGGGGAGAATGTAGTAGCTGTAGTACCCGTGCTGACATCATAATTTGCTGCCCAGATTGCGGCATCCCGATAGAAGCTGCCATCCTTCACGTCGCCGAACGGATTGGTACAGAGCTTAAAACGCACTCGCTGAGCGGTTCCTGCGTCGTAGCAATACGTTGCGTTTTTTGCCCCAGATTCCATGTTGAAGGTATGATTTTGCCGGTTAAATTTGCCCCCCGTCACTTCAGAAACCTTGTCTATATCGAAGCCACCAGGCAATTGGGTGTAATCAAAGTTTTCTTTCTTCGGAAGTACATACGCATTATAGGCAGTTTGCAGCACATCAAATGTAGAATTCGGATTAAGATTCAAACTGGTTAAATAATTTTTGTCGCACCAAAGTGCATTCAACTCCTCATTTTTACACAAATCCAGACTACCCATCCAGTTTCCAGAGCAATCCAGCTCTTCCAGTTGCAAATTTTCTGTCAAATCCAAGGTGGTCAACTGGTTCCAAGCGCAACCCAAACTCTTTAGGTTCCTTATTGTTACTTACATCCAAGGCAGTCAGCCGATTGTAGCCGCAATCAAACCCACCTAACCTTGTATTATGACTTACGTCCAACGTTTTCAACTGGTTAAACTCGCAATAAAGAATCCTCAATGCTGCATTATTGCTCACATTCAAGCTGGTCAGATAATTCAATGCACAATCGAGATTTACAAGAGCCGCATTCTTACTGAAATCCAGACTGAGCAGCCGATTGTCCCCGCAATACACGTCTCTAAGTGCTGCATTGTGGCTTACATCCAGAGCCGTGATCTGGTTACATTCACAGCCAAGCGTCTTTAGTGCTGTATTATGGCTCAGGTCCAAACTAGTCAGACAATTCAAGCCGCAATTCAGTTCTTCCAGAGCTACATTTTTACTCAAGTCCAAACTGGTCAGTTGATTTTCTCTGCAATCCAGACTTTTTAACGCTGTAAAATACTCAATGCCCTGAAGATTTTCAATCTTCTTACCCCACACATCCATTTTCACTGTGGCTGCACGCTCCGCATCAGAAAGCGCACCATTTTTGTCAGAGTCGTATTCCGCCACACATTTTCTGAAATTAGCATCTGGAAAGTTCGCCTCATTGATGACAACTTCACCGGAAGCCGACTCCACAGCCAAGGCTGCAGCAGAAAGGGTGCTCAGCGTCATACACAGGGTCAGCAGCAGGCACAGCAATCGCCCGACGTTTTTATGATTTTTTCTCATGTTCGCTCCTCACTTTCCCAATTACAAATAGCGTGACTCTGGAGAGAACCGAGGTATCTGTTCCCTCCGGATACCATGCTCGAATCTTCTCTCATTATATCCAAGCATTTTTGCAATTGCAATACTTCCGCCGATGTGTCTGCAAAAAAGCAGGCCCGCTTCCGAAGAAGCAGGCCTGCTGTTTTGCAATTACTCTTTCATGCAACGGTAGAGGAAGGTCACAATCTGACCACGGTTGCAGATTCCGCTGGGGCGGAAGATGGTGGGCGTTACGCCCGATGTGATATTGTTTTCTGAGGCCCAGAGCACAGCCGTATAGTAGAAATTTTTGCTATTCTGAACATCGCTGAACGGACTGGTTGCAGAGCTGGGGGCCGGCTTATCCTTGAACCGCCACAGGAAGGTTACAACCTGACCACGGGTACAGGTCCCTTCAGGCTTGAATGTATCGGGCGTAATGCCGTCGGTAATCCCTTTCTCAGCTGCCCAAAGCACGGCTTTGTAATAGAATCTCTTGGGGTTCTGCACATCCTTAAAGGGGCTAACCGTGGTTTTAGGCTCCGGACATCCGGCTGCACGCCACAGGAAGGTCACAACCTGTCCACGATTGCAGTCCTTCTTCGGTCCAAACGTGGTCGGTGTCACACCATTGGTGATTTCATTCTTTACAGCCCATATCACTGCATCGTAATAGAAAGCTCTCTTCTCAGGCCGTTCCACGATGTCCTCAAATGGATTAAAGCAGAAGGTAAACATCTCTTGCTTTCCATTTCCGAGATCATAGTAGTAGTTTGCATTGTCGTATCCTTCCTCCAGGGTAAGGGTATGCGTTGCTGTATCAAAACTGCCATGTTCTATCTTTATCACTTTGGTGACATCAAAGTTACCTGGCAATGTGGTGTAATCAAAATGATCTCGTGTAGAAATATTCGGACGGTTGGAAAGACATTCATAAGACTTCAAAGCAGTATGGTTACTCAAATCCAAACTGGACAACTGATTATAGCCACAATTCAACGCTTCCAGAGCGGTATTCTGGCTCAAATCCAATTCTTTCAGTTCATTCTTGGTGCAATACAGCTTTTTCAGAGAGGTACAGCCACTTACGTCCAAACTTGTTAAATTTCCCTCGTTGCACCACAGCGTATCCAAAGCTTTATTTTTCCCTAAGTTCAGGCTGCTCAGTTGATTATTGCCACAGTACAGCATTTGCAGGTTTAAGTTTTGACTTACATCCAGATTGGTCAGCTTATTGCCTTCACAACGCAAGGATTTTAATGCGCCAGCACCGATGGTGTTAAGCTCTGTCAGCGAGTTGTCCGAGCATGTCAGGCTCGTCAGACTCTCATTTTTACTCACATCCAAGCTGGGTAACTTGTTTTTGTTGCAACTTAATTCTGTCAAATTTGCATTACGACTTACATTCAGTCGTTCCAACTGATTGTTTGTGCAATAAAGCCGTTCTAATTTCTCATTACGAGTCGTATCCAATGTCTGCAATTGGTTATTGGAACAATTCAAAAACTGCAAATTAGGATTGTTACGCACATCCAAACTGGTCAATTTGTTGTTATCGCAAGACAGGAATTGTATGTCCGAATTATGAGATAGATCCAAACTTGTTAACTGGTTGCGGGAGCAAAATACCCTGATCAGCGCATCCGCACCGGAAAGATTCAGCTTGGTCATTACATTATTTTCACACTGCAATGTCTCCAAAGAAGGATTGCCGCTCACATCCAGACTGGTCAGTCGGTTGTTGCTACATTCTACATCCTTCAAAGCAGGGTTATGACTCAAATCCAGACTGGACAACTGGTTTCCGGTACACTGTAAATCGGTTAAGTCCGGACTGTGGCTTTCTTTCAAACTAGTCAGCTGATTTTCTCTGCACCAAGCTCTCTGCAGAGCATTATTCTGGCTCAAATCCAGGCTGGTCAACTGGTTATTGTCACAATTGAATGTGAGCATATTCACATTGTGAGTCGTATCCAAGGTCTGCAATTGGTTATTAGAACAACTCAAATTCTGTAAATTAGGATTATTGCGTACATCCAAACTCTTCAGCTGATTGTTGTCGCAATGTAAGATTCTCAGTGTATCCGTACTGGGAAGATTGAGTTCGGTCATTGCATTATTATCACAGCTCAATACTTCCAAAGCAGAGCTTTCGCTCACATCCAAGTTCGTCAATTGATTGTCGTTGCAGAACAGTTGTTGCAAAGCGGGGGCCTGGCTCATATTCAAGCTGGTCAATTGGTTTTTATGGCATTGAAACAATTTCAAGTATGGAACACTGCCCACTTTCAGGCTGGTCAGCTGGTTGTCTTCGCCACTAAACGTCTTTATGGCATTATTCTGGCTCAAATCCAGACTAGTCAGCTTGTTATGCGGACAAATGAGTGCCTGGAGATCCACGTTGCGACTCACATCCAGCTGTTCCAACTGATTGTTTGTGCAAGAAAGCTGTTTTAGCTTCGCATTATGAGTCGTATCCAAGGTCTGTAGTTGGTTATTGGAACACCCCAAAGTCTCTAAATTTGGACTGCTGCACACATCCAAACTGGTCAATTTGTTGTTATCGCAAGACAGCCTCTTCAGTACTGGATTCTCGCCCACATCCAGTTTTTCCAGTTGGTTATTCCGGCAAGACAGGTATGCTATATCCGAATTATGAGATAAATCCAAACTTGTCAGCTGATTGTCATCCACATACAATCCTGACAAAACAGCATTTTTACTTACATCTAACTCCTTAAGCTGGTTTCCTTCGCACCACAAAGAATTCATGAAGGTAAAATACTCCACGCCCTTCAGGTCTGCAATATTTTTGTTTTCAACATGGAGTGCAAACACTGCTTTCCGTTCGCTTGCGGAAAGCGTGCCATCCCGGTCTGTGTCCACCGCTTCTGCCAAATACGCTCTGAAGTTTGCATCCGGGAAATTTTCCGCATTGAGGGCAACGGCTTCCGCACCAGCCCCTGCTGCAAAGGCCACGGTAGGCGCTGCGCCCAGTACCATGCACACCGCCATCAGCAGGCAAAACAGTTGTCTAACTTTTATGTTGCTTTTTCTCATGTTCTGAACCTCTCCTTTTTTAATGTAAAAGGGACACCATGCAGGACGGTATTCCTTTCATTTCCTCTTTAACACTGTAACACCATTTTCCGTATAGTTCAAGTCAAAAACCAACCAAAAACGCCAATAAAATTGCTACAAAAAGGTACAAAATCCACTGTTTTGCAGGTTGTGTTTTTTTACGATTACAGCAGGCCCATTCCATTGAGACATAACGTCCATAAAAAGATCGTCACCAGAGACAGCAGCGTACTCAGTGCCACCATCTGGGCCGCCATATCTCCGTCTGCATCCATAGCCACTGCCATCGGATAGCTGGCAACCGCCGTGGGGGCTGCAAACAGAGCCATAATCGCACACAGTTCTGTTTTTCGGAATCCCAACAAAATCGCTGGAATCACCATCGCCAGAGGAACCAGCACCAGTCGGGTCACAAGACCAATGGTAAGCGGCTTGCGCTTGGCGGCAAAATCTCCCAATCGGAAGCTGACTCCCAGAGACAGAAAACTTAGCGGAGTCGTAATGTCCACCAAGTCCGAAATAACTCCCTCAATCATAGCCGGAAAACGGAAGCCGGAAAAGTTGATTGTAAGGCCCAGCAGTGCCGCCACAATCATGGGATTCTTAAACACTGCCACAAGGAGAGCCACAGGTTTTGGATGACCTGCTCTTCCAATCTCCAAAATCACCGCTGACAAAGCATTAAACACTGGCACTGCCACGGCTCCCAGCAGAATCAGCGTTCCCACGCCTTCATCCCCATAGAGACTCTGAGCCACCGCCACACCGAACAGAATGTAATTGGGCCGCAAAATAGCCTGACCCAAAGCGGCTGCTGTGGCCCTGTTTTTCTCCACCCGAGGCGGAAGGAACAGAGCCAGCAGAAAGACCAGTCCCAGACCCACCAGAGAATACAGAAGCAGGTTTCCCGCTCCCGATTGGTGAAAATCCGTTTGATAGATGTTATAGAACATCAGAGCCGGCATAAACAGGCTGAAAATAATTTTATCCACCTGTTTCATGGTTTCCCGGGTAGTCACCTTGGTCATTCGCAAAATTGCTCCAATGCCCATCATCATGGCCATTGGAAGCACCACGTTTACTGCAACCAGAAAGCTTTCCATTTTCATCCTCCGTTGCTATTTTGTGATTATTTCCGAAGCAGGGTTTTCGTTTTGTCCAACTGCGGGTTCTTAGAAAAGCCCCTTGTTTTCTCTTTTCAAGGTCCCAATTTATTGTACAGGAACCTCCCACATTTTTCAATCGAACATTCCTGTTTTTGTGCTATTTCCCCCATTTTCCGAATATAGAAAAAAGTCGAATGCAGCGTACTGCATCCGACCTTGTTGTTTACTCTCCAATATATTGGAATCTGGGGCCTTTGTAGCCATCCCGTTCCACTTCTTCGTTCCACATAGACCAGGGCCGCACCCACAGTCCGCTTTCATTATATAGTGGGCGATAAAGTGCCATCGGTTCCAAGGTCTCCGAATGGCGAACCAGACCCACCAACTCGTATTCGTTTCCCTTAAAGTGACGATAACGGCCCAATTTTGCCGTAGGCAGAGCGTCCATCTGTATTACCTCCGAATGCTGTATTCTACCGGTGTACCCGCAGGCTCTTCCAGAAGCCAGGGATGCTCCAAAAGCTCCTTGACCAGAGCCGCCGTACCGGAATAGTAATATCCATCTGCAATCCGCTCATCCAGAGTAATGCCAAGCGGAATGACCTCATGGGGGTCTGGCTTTCCCGTCTTGTCAAAATCCATCACCATACGCTTCTTTCCAATGATGACAAAGCAAGAATTGGTTCCCCAGTTTGTCAGATGATGGTAGCCACATTCCAGACCGATAGAGCCTAGGTTACTGATGAAAATAGAGGAATAGGTCGGGTCAACCGAACTGACGCTATGGGGAATCCAGCCGTGCCGATCCAGGAAGAAGCAAATCCGCATAACAGGCCGCAGAATGATTTTGGGCAGATTCATCACCTTGTCAATGGTGCTCATGGAAGCATCCTTTTCATCCGTGCGTCTGGTCTTGTGAATGGTCTGCATCAGTTCTGTGTGAAATCCATCCAGCGTGCTGTTTTCATCGAAATACTGGAAGGCCAGACCTTCCTCCGCCTTATCCTCAAACTTCTTTTTCACAATGAACGCCATAGAGATATATTTACGCTCATAAATCTGATTATTGGCAACAAACCGGTTCATTCTGGGCCGCAGAACAAAGGCTCTGCCCATGGCAGCACTAATGAGATGAAAATATGTATACTTATCCTCGGTTTTTCCCTCGTTCTTTTTTGCCAGATAGGCATCAATGGGCCGAACATCGATGTCCAAATTAACAAAAGCCTCATTATCCGTCCGGTTCGGATACAGATGTGCGATAAACTTATTCATACCCGGCAGGTCTTTCAGAAGCCAGCCGTCTTTCCGGTCTCCCCGACGCTTTTTGCGCTGCTCCATAATTCTCTCTCCCTCGCTGTAAAATCCGGGCCCATTATACAACACCTTTTCCCTGAATGCAATAAAACTTCCCATTTTGAGGAAAATGGGGGCTGTTCCCAAATCTGGAACACCCCAATTGACTTAGAACTGATTGAGCTGTGCGATGGGCTTGGAACCCTGATGGACAATAGGCTTCCAAACCGTGGCCTTCTTGAATACCGACAGCAGATGAAGCGGATACCAAGAGGCAATGAAAACGGGATAGAGCAGAATCGTCTTCCACATTTTGAAGACTGGCCTTCTTCCCAAAACCGCCAGCATGAGGGCGGTACCCATCATACCTATCCAGAAGGACAATGCCGCAACAACAAGCATCATCCACTTTCCTGTAATGAAGGTCTGGGCAATCAGATACAAACCGGGAACCAATGCCAGCACCTGCATGGCAGGGCCTGCAATGAGCATCAGAAGATCCCAGCACAGCAGTGGGTGCTTTCCGGTGAACACATTTTTCAACAGACGGCCTGCATACACCTTAAAGGTCTGCATAACGCCGCTGGACCAACGCCGACGCTGACGCATGGACACGCCAAAGGTCAAGGGTTCCTCATCAAAGGTCACAGCCTCCGGCACCCACCAAACTTTTTCTCCTCGCAGCGCACACTGAACCGCAAGCTCTGTATCTTCCGTAAGCGTTACCGTGTTGAAACCGCCCATTTCATTGATAAGCTCTCGACTAATGGCAAAGCCCGTACCAATGAGCTTAGCTGACAGCCCCAGCGTTCCACGGGGACGGCTGAACATCAGGTTAAAGTTCTCGATATAGAGATCATAGCAGCCGGAAATCCAGGTTTCTCCGGGATTGGAGGCTTTCTGCATACTTTTTGCCACCCGTGCTCCGGCACAAAATGCGTCATTCATTCGATCCAGAAATGCAGGGTCTACCAGATTATCTGCATCAAAAATGCAGTAAGCATCATACTGTTCCGGTTCCAGGGTCTCAAATGCCCACCGAAGTACCTGTCCCTTCGTCTTTACGGGCACATTACATTCCAGCACCTTGGCGCCGGCCTGGGCCGCTACCTGGGCTGTATTGTCGGTACAGTTGTTGGGAATGATGTACAGGTCATACAGCTCTTTGGGGTAAGTCTGCTTTAATAACTGAGTCACGGTCTGTCCGATTACCGCCGATTCATTCCGTGCCGCAACCAGCACTGCAAATCGGGTTTTTGGGGCATAACGCTTATGCTTTCGCTGTGGGAGCAAAAAGAAAGCACCAATGACCGCCGTGTAGATGGTAAATATTTTGAGAATCAAACTCAAAGCATCTATTAAGGTTTCCATTCTGGACCTCCTATGCATAGTGTAACCATTGGTTTCAAGGGGTATCATACCGAATATTGCCACAACATGCAATATATCCTTGCCTTAATTTTTTCTTAATCCTGCGTTTTCTCCCATGATTTACACGGACTTCAACGGTTCTTTTCCCAAAGACGGAAAAAAGATTTGCTATTTCAAGTGT
>CAUWEI010000114.1:0-8687 GCA_963557675.1 uncultured Oscillospiraceae bacterium
GCAAAACACTGTCTCACAACAAAGTGAAACAGCGTTTTGCCTTTATCAACTCGAAATTCAGATATTCAGATTAGATATGAGAGTAAATGAACTCCATTTTACCTTCCAGATCCATAGGACCATAGTCGGCAGGAATAATGAGGTGGTCGCCCTTGGCAACCTTTTCTCCATCCAGAGTGCCCTCACCGGACAGGATGCTCACATTAACAAAGGGCTGATTCCAGTCCATATGTGCCTTTCCGTCCATGGTCACACGGCACACCGTGTAGTACTGGCAGGAAACCAACTGCTCCACCTTGGCATCTCCGTTGGTCCAGCTGGACTGCTCGGGAGCTTCGGCCTTGTGAGGAATCTGGGTAACATCCAGACTCTGCTGAATGTGCAGAGGACGGGGCTTGCCATCAGAAAGGCGGTCATAGTCGTAGAACCGGTAGGTCACATCACTGGACTGCTGGGTTTCCAGAATCAGAGTACCGCCACGGATGGCATGGAGACAGCCGGGGTTGATCTGGAAGAAGTCACCCTTCTGAATGGGAACTTGACGAATCAAATCCATCCACTGCTTCTTCTCAATCATTTCCTCCATCTGCTCTTTGGTCTCGGCGTTGTGGCCGATAACGATGGTAGTACCGGGATCGCAGTCCAGCACATACCAGCACTCAGTCTTACCCAGAGAGCCATTTTCATGGACGGATGCATAAGCATCGTCAGGATGAACCTGAATGCTCAGATCATCCTTTGCATCGATGATTTTAATGAGCAGGGGGAAGGTCTCACCGGGCAGGTTGCCGAAAAGCTCAGGATGCTTTTTCCACAGGGAGCCTACAGTTTCCCCGGCAAACTCCGGGTTCTGCAAGGTGCAGTCCCCATTGGGATGGCCGCTGATGGCCCAGCATTCGCCGGTTTTATCGCTGGGAATGGGATAATCAAACACGGTCTTCAGGCGATTGCCGCCCCAAATCTTTTCCTGAAAAACAGGATTCATTCTAAGCAGAGTTCTCACAGTGTGCCGCCCTCCTCTAAATATGCGTCCATGGCCAGCTTAATTGCGCCCATAACGCCCTGGTTGTCATTCAGTCCAATGGGGACGATGTACTCGTCCAGCTTCTCCATGCCCTTGCCCTGGATGTAGCCGTGCATCTGACGGCGAACCTCCTGGCGAATCAGGGGAAGCATCTGCTCCTGGTGCATAACACCGCCGCCTACTACAATCCGCTCCGGGGACAGGGTGCAGATATAGGTGCAGATGGCCTGACCAATGTAATAAGCCTCCAGCTCCCACACAGCAGGAATGTCCGTCAGCTCAATGCCTTTCCGGCCCCAGCGACGCTCAATGGCAGGACCACTGGCCAAGCCCTCCAGGCAGTTGCCGTGGTAGGGACAAATACCCTTGGGCATGGGATCGTCGGCCCGACGCTCCACAAAAATATGACCGCCTTCGGGATGAATCATACCGTGGTAGGGACGACCGTTAATGATTACACCCACGCCAATACCCGTACCTACTGTAATATAGATGCTGTTTTCCACATCCCGGGTACAGCCCCAAGTGGCCTCGCCCAGTGCAGCGGCGTTGACATCGGTATCAAAGCCAACGGGAATTCCCAAAGACTCCCGGAACCGACGAGCCATGGGATAATTCCGCCAGCTCAGTTTGGGGGTAGAGGTGATCGAGCCATAGGTGGGGGAGTTCCGGTCCAGGTCCACAGGTCCGAAGCAGCCTACACCCACAGCAGCCAGGTCCTTATCACGGAAAAAGTCCAAGATTGCAGGCATGGTTTCTGCCGGTTCCTTGGTGGGAATGCTGATACGTTCTAAAATGTTGCCCTTCTCATCGCCAATGGCACAAACCATTTTGGTACCGCCGGCTTCCAGGGCTCCGAATCGTGGCATATCTTTCAGCTCCTTTTGTATTGTTGATTTTACCCTAGCACGTCTACCTTGGATTCACAATGTCATAAAAGATATTTTTTGGTATCGAAAGGAAAGAATCGTTTCAATCAAATACTATAATATATCTTTTTTATATCCTGTAATGGAAACACTTGCCGAAATTTCATGGTATCATTTTAACGTTTTTTAGTATACAAACGACACTTTCTTTATTTTCCCACTTGCCCTATCTGTCTTGCAACAGTATGATAATATAAAGATATTGGACAGTGGAGGATTTTTGTTTTGTTGAAATTGTCTAATTTTCTCCATCTGAGAATTTATCGGAGAACCTTTCTAATCTACCTGTTGGTGGTGCTGTTTTTTGTCACCATGCTTCTTGCAATGTTTTATAATATGACCATCACCGATGGTCTTTCCAGCTACCGCAATGTAGCCGATGGAAGATTTTTGCAGGCAGAGCAGCACCTCTCCTCTATAGCAACCTCCATCGATACGTTTTTTACCAAGCTGTACGCCAACAGCGGTGCCCTGCAAGACAGTTTCTTTGACTTCTTCGGAGCCACTCCGTCCCAGTACGCCCAATCACAGCTCACTTCTCCGTATCACGTCCACGATTCTTATTTGTCCGGCTGTGCCGATTTGGTGGCCGGAAGCGGAAACACCATCCGTCATATGGTTTATTTCAGCAACACCAACATTGTGGACATGGAATACAATCCCCTGGGATACTCCCGGTATCGAATTTTAACTCCCAACAAAGCAGAACAGCTTTGTTCCACCAGTCTGGCCTATACAAAAGACATCCACCAGAACTCCTCCTATGTCGGAAAGGTGACGTTTTTAATCGATTTACCCGCTTCTTTGTCGGATCTTTTATGTCCAGAAGAGGGAACCGGTGCCTGTATTTTAATGGGAGACCACGCTTTTTATGTTGGCGATCCCGCCTATGAATCCATGGCCTTTGCCAGTCTGGCTGAGAAAAGTCCCTCTACAGGTCTTGTGGACAGTTCCAATGGCCGCACCATGTACCGGGTCCGAACGTCCGATCGATTTTCCTACTGCGTGGTAATGGTATCTCCCGCCAAAATTTATCTGACACACAAGCTGGGCACCTTTGTCCTGTTTTCCTGTGGCCTTGTTTTGGCTTTTGTTTTAATTACTGCCATTTATATCCGGAAATTCTCCGCAGATTCCAAATGTATTAAGAGCATTTTGTACAGTATGTCCAACGCCCGCTCCGAAACCTTCCTACCGGTGGATGTGGGCAAGCGTCAGGATGAATTTGCGGACATCGCCAATCACTTAAACACTCTCTACTCCAATCTGGAAACCCTGATTCATCAAAAATACCTTCTGACCATCCGTCAGCAACAGGCTGAAATGCAGAAGCTCAGCGCACAGCTCAATCCTCATTTCCTCTATAATACTCTGGAACGGATTCGGATGCGTGCGCTTCAGGAGGGCTGCCCGGTTCTGGCGCAGGCCACCGCAGATTTGGGCATGGTATATCGAAATATTGTCAAAACCGAGCCTATCATCCCCATGTCCCAGGAACTCAGCATTACCAACCAGTATCTGGACCTCATGTGCTTTTTATATGATGATCGGCTTTTGTACCACTGCGATTTGGACGATGAACTGAATGACATTCAGACCCCCAAAATCTGGATGCAGCCCATTGTGGAGAATTTCTTCAAGCACAACTTCCACAACGACGATCAGCTGAAGGTTATCGTGATTTCCGGAGAACGAATCACTTCCGGGTTCTGCATCCGGTTCTTTGATAACATCGGGGAGCTTTCGCAAGAGCAAATTGTCCAATTGAACAGTCAATTTACCCCCGATGGGGAAGAAGCCCCTGCCGGAAGCGGCATGGGCCTGCGTAATGTATATGAACGGCTGCATCTATATTATGGCAACCGTTTGGAAATGTCCATTAAAAACAATAAGCCTGCCGGTGTATGCATCCAGGTAACTCTAAAAGATGAGGTGAAGGGCTGACATGTATCGCCTTCTGATTGTAGACGACGAAAAAGACATTTGTGAAAACATTAAATACCTGCTGGACTGGTCCCAGTACAACATTACCAGTATTCTAACGGCTACTACCTATGCAGACGCTGTCAGCAAAGCAGTAGATTTTCAGCCCCACATTGCTCTGGTAGACATCAATTTGGGTGAAGGACACTGGGGCTATGAGCTGGCAGAGCATCTGCGCTCTATGGGAATGAAAACAATATTCTGCATGATTAGCGGTTACGATGACTTTAATTATCTCCACCGCTCCATGCAGGCTTCCGCCCGGGATTATCTGCTAAAGCCGGTCAATGTCAAAGAACTTCGGGATTTTATTGAACGAACCATTGTCAATGACCTCCATGGCACCATTCCCGAACTGCACACCGCCCAAGAACTGGACCCTGTTCTTGGAGTGGAATACAGTAAGTTCTCCAAAATCACGAACAAAATCATTCTGATTGTAAAGAGCAACTACAGAAGTTCCCAGTCTCTGACCAACATTGCTGAAATTTTCAACATGAGCAGTAAGTATATCGGTCGGATTTTCTTAAAGGATACCGGCATCAAGTTTTCCGAATATCTCACAGCCTATCGTATGATCGAGGCCCGAAAGCTCATCGAAAACACTCAGGAAAAAATTTCCGTTATTGCAAACATGGTGGGATATTCTCAGCTCAATAACTTCTACGTTCACTTCAAAAACTACTATAATATTTCCCCCAGTACGCTGAGAAACTTCTCCGGGGGAACCACGGTCTCCGAGGAAGGAGGGGAGACTCCTTGCGAAGAAGAGCCCTGCGAAGCACCATAAGTCTTCTTCTGGCTCTGGTGCTTCTGACCGGTTGCAGCAGCCCGGCCAAAAAGGGAACTGCATCCTCCCAGAAGTCCAGTGCTGTCAATCTTATTTACTATACCATTGGGGAACCCGACGAGGATTTAGAGCTTGTCAACGAGGCCCTAAATGAAATTCTTCTGGAACGCTATGGATTTACCGTTACCTATCGCAAAATCGGCTGGAATGAGTACAGTGCCCGTTTAGGCTCCATGCTGGGAACGGGAGAAAGCTTCGACATTGCCTTTGCCTGGACGGAAAATTATGTCAATGGCGTAAAATCCCACGCATGGCTGGACCTTACCGACTATCTCAAGGTAGACGGAAAAGAACTGTATCAGGCCGTAAACGAAGGCTTCTGGAAGGGTGTCACGGTAGACGGTCGGATTTGGGGCATCCCCACCAATAAAGAACTGGCTACCCCGGTTCACTTCCTGTTCTCTCAGGAGCTGGTGGAAAAGCACAATATTGATACCACGCAATATAAGACGCTGGCCTCTTTGGAACCGCTTCTGGAGGAAATTCGGGTGAAAGAGCCCGACTATATTCCTCTGTTTTTGGACTCCCGGCCCATCAACCTGCTGACCCTGGACGGCTACAGCTATGTAGCCTATGACACCATTCCGTTGATGGTACGCACCGATGATAAGTCCTGCAAGGTGGTCAACGTGTTTGAAACCCCAGAGGCCATGGACTACCTTATGACCCTCCACCGCTACTATCTGTCCGGCTATATCAATCTGGATGCCTCCCTGCGGACCAGCTTCTCCCGCTTCCAGGACGAAAAGGTATTTCTCCGCCTGTCCATTGGCGGCCCGGATGCCTCTGCCAGCTATTCTACCGACTATGGCTATCCCATTATTGCACAGCAGGCCTCTGACAGCATTGTGACTACCGAATCGACACAAGGCGGCATTATGGTTGTCAGTGCCAATACCCGCTATCCGAGAGAGTGTACCACCTTCCTCAAGGCGATAAACACCGATCCCGATATTCGGAATCTTCTCAATTACGGCATCGAAGGCACTCATTACACTCTGACCAATATCGATCAGGTGCAAATCATCTCCGACCGCTATCGAGGCGTTCCTTACACCCAGGGAAACTGGTTCATTCTCAAGACCACCGTGGGAGAAAAGAGCAACAAGTGGGATTTGTACCGGCAGTTCAACAAGCTTACCGCAGAATCTCCCCTTCTGGGTTTTACTCCGGACTATTCCAAATGTGCCACCCAATTCAACAAGGTAAGCCAGGTGTACGAAAAATATTACAGCTCCCTGTTGACCGGAACGGTAGACCCGGTTGTGTATCTGCCCATGTTTCTTCAGGAGCTGGAGGACGCTGGCATCCGGAAATTGCAACAGTGTTTGCAGGAACAGATTGACCTCTGGCACAGTCAGCAATAGATAAACCTACACCAGGAGGAAGTTTCCCATGAAAAATTTCTTTAATCTTGACAATCCCGTTTTTCAGTTCCTGACCAGAATTGCAGACCTGGTCATCTGCCATCTTCTGTGTCTCTTATGCTGCATCCCTGTGGTCACAATCGGTGCTTCCTTTACCGCCCTTGCCAAATGTACCCAGGATATGGTATTGGGCGACATTGGAGGCACCACACGGACCTTTTTCAGTGCCTTTAAGGAAAATTTTAAGCAGGGCACCATTGTCTGGCTCTGTGCCGCAGTGGCACTGACCGCCGTTTACTGTGACTTCATTCTTCTGAAGCTCTATGTTGACGGCACACTGTACACCATTTTGGCAATCGTTATTCTGGTATTCCTGTTTTTGATTCTGGCTATGCTTTCCTATCTGTTTCCCCTGATGGCCCGGTATGAAAACACCGTCAGAGAGCACGTTCACAATGCCGCACTTTTGATGATCTACAAATTCCCCAGAACCATCGCCATGGTGGCTCTACACATCTGTCCCTTTATTTTGATGCGGTATTTCCCCACCATTTTCCTCTATACCATGCCCTTCTGGATGTTTATGGGCTTTGCCTTTCTCTCCCAGTTGGATTCCACACTGCTGCGTCCGGTGTTTAAGGAGCTGGAGTCCCTGGAATAATCTCATTTCGCTGCCAAAGCCTGCGGCTTTGCAATAAAATATTATGAAAACGAGGGTGATCCATAGATATGAATATTACAGAACGTTATCAGTACTGGTGCAATGATCCCTATTTTGATGAGGCAACTCAAAACGAGCTGAAAGCTCTGGCTGGGGATACAAAGGAAATCGAAGATCGCTTTTATCGGGATCTGGCCTTCGGCACCGGCGGCCTGCGTGGAATTCTGGGTGCTGGCTGCAACCGTATGAACATCTACACCGTTCGCAAGGCCACTCAGGGTCTGGCCAACTTCATTCTGAAGAAGGGCACTCAGGCCAAGGGTGTGGCAATCTCCTTTGACTCCCGTATTATGTCCCCGGAGTTTGCAGAAGAGACTGCACTGTGCCTCAATGCTAACGGTATTCCTACTTACCGCTTTGACTCCCTGCGTCCCGTTCCCATGCTGTCCTTTGCCACCCGTGAGCTGGGCTGCACCGCCGGTGTCATGATTACCGCTTCCCACAACCCTCCCGCCTACAATGGCTACAAGGTCTACTGGGACGATGGTGCTCAGGTCACTGCTCCTCTGGATAAGGAAATTCTGGACGAGGTCAACGCTGTCACCGACTATGCCACCGTTAAGACCATGACCCACGAGGAGGCCGTGGCTGCCGGTCTGTACCACACCATCGGCGAGGAAATTGACGACAAGTATATGGAGACCATCAAGGCTCTGGTACTGGATCATGAGTCCATTGCCAAGGCTTCCGGCCTGAAAATCGTCTACACTCCTCTGCACGGCACCGGTAACCTGCCGGTTCGCCGGGTCCTCAAGGAGCTGGGCTTTAAGAACGTCTTTGTGGTTCCCGAACAGGAAAAGCCCGATGGTCGGTTCCCCACTGTTAAGAGTCCCAATCCTGAGGATCGTGCCGCTTTCACTCTGGCTCTGGGCTATGCCAAGGAGCAGGGTGCCGATCTGGTTCTGGCAACCGACCCCGATGCCGACCGTCTGGGTGTGTTTGCCAAGGACCGTGCTACCGGCGACTACATCCCTCTGACCGGCAATATGTCCGGTGTTCTGGTCTGTGACTACCTGCTGCGCCGCCGTAAGGAACTGGGGATTCTTCCCGCCAACGGTGCTGTAATCAGCACCATCGTTTCCACCAACATGGTCAAGGCCGTTACCGAGTCTTACGGCATGAAGTACATTGACGTACTCACCGGCTTTAAGTTCATCGGCGAACAGATGCGTCTGTTTGATGCCACCGGAAGCAATGTTTTCCAGTTTGGCATGGAAGAGAGCTACGGCTGTCTGGTGGGCGACCACGCAAGAGACAAGGACGCTGTTGTGGCAGTCATGGCTCTGTGTGAGGTTGCTGCTTGGTGCTACTGCCAGGGTAAGACCCTGTGGGACCAGATGCAGGCCCTGTATGCCGAGTACGGCTTCTACCGGGAAGATGCTGTGAGCCTGACCTATCCCGGTCAGGAAGGTGCCGCCAAGATCTCCGGTATTCTGGAAGGTCTCCGGGCCAATCCTCTGAGCCATGTCGGCCCCTGCAAGGTGCTGAAAATCCGGGATTACCAGAAGGACACCATTCTGGACCTGGCTACCGGCAATGTGACCCCCACAGGCCTGCCCAACTCCAATGTTCTGTACTACGAGCTGGAAAACGATGCCTGGATGTGTGTCCGTCCCTCCGGTACCGAGCCTAAGGTGAAATTCTATATGGGTGTCAAGGGAAGCTCTGCCGAGCAAGCAGACAAGCTCCTGGCTACTTTGAAGGAAAATCTGCCCTGCTAAAAACATAATAAAGACAGGTGCTGTCCCACTTTCGGGGTGTGATATGTACCCAGAATCCTGGACACATTGAAAATTGAATTATACTGCACAGA
>CAUWEI010000115.1:0-8565 GCA_963557675.1 uncultured Oscillospiraceae bacterium
TGAAGTGTAGAAATCGGATTATCGCATTGGTTCTGGCGGTGCTGTTGCTCTCTGTGACAGCTTATGCAGAAAAGTTTACCCCCAGCGTGGAGCAGAAGGGTGCTCCTGAAATCGTAGCAGTCAACGACAAGAGCGGAAATGAAGTTTGTGCAGTAATCGTGGACGCTAACGGCAATGAGGTTGCTGGCGTTCCCGTGGGCGAATTGGTTATTACTCCGGTTGCAGATGCAGAAAAGGCATCGGAAGAAATCCATCAGATGCTGGACAAGGCATATCAGCAGATCACCGAGGCTGACACCCTGACCGCTCTGGTTTCCAACATTCCTGAGATTTTGAAGGAAATGAAGTGGGACATTCCTGCTGAGGCTCTGGTTGTCCGGGATCTGTTTGACGTCACCGTGACTGGCGAGTACCAGGAGATGCTGAAGCAGGAAGGCAACACCATCACCGTGCGTTTCAAGATGGCTCTGCCCACAGAGGAGCAGATGCTTGTTCTGCACAACTTTGAAAGCGACAAGTGGGAAGCAATCTACGGTGAGACTGTACAGCATCACGAAAACGGTGATGTGAGCGTTACCTTCAACAGCCTGTCCCCTGTGGCCTTTGCAGTGGAGAACAGTGCTTACAAGGCTCCGGAAGCTCCCGCAGAGTCCAGCTCCAATAACGGCCTGCTGATTGGCGGCATCGTGGTTCTGGCTGTGGTTGTCGTTGTTGTGGCTGTTGTTGTGACAAAGAACAAGAAGAAGCCCGCAAAGAAGCAGGAGCAGAAGGTTCACTAATCCTGCATCCGGTAAGCGAGAGGAAGAAGTAGCTCAATGAAAATCCGTCTGAAACGAAACAACATGAAGATTGTTGTGTTGCTGGTGTGCGTAGGTTTGGTGCTGGGAGGAAGCCTGCTGGTTCTGAATGCACTGCAACAGAAGAATCAATGGGCAAGGCCGGCCAATGCAGGGACACAAAATGGCGCACAAGAGCAGCGTGTGCTTTACAACGACGTCTGGTATGTCCCGAAGGATGAGATTGAAACCATTCTGGTTATTGGCTTGGACAAATACCAAACCCCCGAACAGAAAGTTGGTTACTTAAACGACCAGCAGGCGGATTTTCTTCTGCTGCTAGTTGTGGATCACAAGACACAGACCTGCGATGTTCTGCATTTGAATCGAGACACCATGACAGAAATCCAAAGACTGGGCGTAGGCGGTGGGGAAGCTGGCCTCTTTAACGGTCAGCTGGCACTGTCGCACACCTTCGGAAGCGGTGGCTCGGATAGCTGCATTAACACGGCAAGGGCAGTGTCTAAGCTCCTTGGCGGCGTAAAAATTAACCACTACATGGCCTTGACGATGGACGCAGTAGCCAAAGTCAATGACAGGGTAGGTGGTGTCACGGTCACTGTAATGGACGACTTTACCAAATCCGACCCGAAGCTGGTAAAGGGAGAAGAGGTTTGTCTGACAGGCGAACAGGCTTTGACCTACGTCAGAGGCCGGACGGGATTGCGGGACAGCTCCAACTTGCATCGTATGGAGCGTCAGCGGCAATATATGTCGGCACTGTATGAACAGTTCGAGGAATGTGCAAAGAAGGATGACTCCTTCTTTAGAGAAACGCTTTTGGAGATTACGGAATATTTCCGTTCGGATTGTACAGTGAACCAGTTGGAGAAATTAAATAATGCATTGAAGGACTGCACCATGAATCCCATCCGGACACTGGAGGGCAAAGCAGTGACAGGAGACGAATTCATGGAATTCTATGTGGATGAGAAGTCTTTAGAGAAAACCATTATGGAATTGTTCTACCAGCGTGAGAAGTAAGTCTGATTAATGGTTAAGGCAATATGTAGATAGAGAAGAGAACAGAATTTGGGGAAGGCTTGTTACGCAGTAGAGAGCAGGTTCGTGTAGAAACTGTAAGATATCGAGTCCTTTCATAGTATGGATAAACGCTCAAGTGTCTGTTCAATTATCAAGAACAGGCCTTGAGCGTTTTCTCAATAGTGGGGGAACAAAGGGGAGAGAGAAAGGGAGGCACGATGTCATGAGTAAGAGAGAGAAGCCCAGCAGAGATACACAGCGCCGTAACTCCAAGTGGAAACTGGTGCTGTACGATGCGATTCTATTATCGTTGGTTTGGCTGGCGATCATTGAAATCTATCCGAGTGAGATGCGGAATCTACCGGCAAAAGATATTGCGGCCCAGATTGCGTTGGCTATTGTGTGTATCCTGGGAAGCCGGCTTGTATTTCGTTCCTATCGTCAGATTTGGCGGTATGCAGGTGTGTCCTGCTATCTCAGCTTAATGGTTTGCGATGTGATTGGCGGAGCAGTATTTTGTATCATCTATCCGGTGTTGTTTGAGTATGAGATTACGCTTCTGAGAGTGCTGTGCAATGTTTCGGCAAACTTGCTGCTATCGATTGCAATACGCTTTCTATATCAATACATTTATGAATCTGCGGCAGATCTGCCTGCACCCGGCCGATTTATTCAGAAAGTTGCATCGGCCGTGACCGGCTTGGATATTGTTCGGGAAGTAGAAGAATATCGAATGAGGGAACGGAAGATCAACATTGCAATTGTTGGTGCAGGCCGTGCAGGTGTTATGTTGGCAGAGGAACTTTTGAACAATCCCAATGCCTCCTATCGACCTGTGTGCTTCATCGATTCGGATCGGGATAAGGTAGGCAGATATATTCACGGAATTCAAGTTCTTTCGGAAGAACAGGGAACGCTAGATCTTTTGGGAGACTTATCCATTAAGGAAATCGTTTTTGCACTTCCCGGTATTGAACCGGAAAAGAAGGTAGAACTGTGTGAGACCTACAAGAAAACAGGATGCCGCTTAAAAACATATGATTTTCCTGTTACCCAGGCCATTTCTTCTACGACCTCGAAGAGCAAGCGGCATTTGAGACCGTTTTCTCCGGAGGAACTTCTGTTTCGGACCGCAAAAGATTTTACAAGCCAAGAAACCAAGGCATATTATACTGGAAAGACTGTGCTGATTTCGGGCGGCGGCGGTTCCATTGGCAGTGAGTTGAGCCGCCAGATTGCGAAGATGAACCCCAAACGTTTGGTGATTCTGGATGTGTACGAGAACAACGCCTATGATTTGCAGCAGGAATTAAAAATTGCCTATGGCGATCAATTGGATCTGAAGGTCGAAATTGTGACGGTGTGCGACCGAAATCAGTTGGAGGAAGTGTTCAAGAGACATCACCCCAATGTGGTTCTGCATGCAGCAGCACACAAGCATGTACCGCTGATGGAAACGAACTGCTGCGAAGCAGTAAAGAACAATGTCTTTGGTACGTTCAACATTGTAGAGCTTTCGGAAAAGTATGGTGTTGAAAAGTTTATCATGATTTCCACGGATAAGGCTGTGAATCCTACCAATGTAATGGGTGCCACGAAGCGGATGTGCGAAATGATTGTTCAGAGCAAGAAGGGAAAGACCAAGTTCTCTGCTACACGGTTTGGTAATGTGTTGGGCAGCAATGGTTCTGTCGTTCCTCTGTTCAGCCGGCAAATTGCAGCGGGCGGTCCCATTACCCTGACAGATCGCCGGATTATCCGCTACTTTATGACAATTCCGGAAGCAAGCCAGCTTGTACTGACCTCTGGTGCTATGGCGAAAAACGGCGAGTTGTATGTACTGGACATGGGTAAGCCGATCAAGATTCTGGATTTGGCGGAGAATATGATTCGTCTTTCTGGCTATGAGCCCTATAAGGACATTGACATTGTTGAAACGGGCCTTCGTCCCGGAGAGAAGCTTTACGAGGAACTGCTGATTAAGACGGAAGATCTGGACCAGACAGACAATAACATGATCTTCATTGAACGGGACCATCCTTTGATCGAGGAAGAAGTTCATAAGAAGCTGGATGTTTTGCGCCGAGCTGTGGAAACCGAGGACAATAATGTGGTTCGGGAGGCTTTGAAACAGGTTGTTCCCACTTATCACGATCCTGAGGAAGTGAATGCAAAGGCGAACAAAGCGGCGGAGATGAACAACGCCCGGGAAGTTGCGGCGGTTCTATAAGACACGTACAATTTTTCGGACTGTGTTTGTGGAGCAGTTTGGCCTTGACAGCGAAGTATACATAACGATCCTGTAAGAAGGGTGTATCTGTGTGCAACACAGATACACCCTTCTTTTTGCAGAAGATTTGAGTGGAATAAAAATATATTTTCTGCATTGCCTCTTGTTATTTGATGGGAAATAAGCTATGATAATTTTACAGCAAATGGGTTAGCGGTGCGGTGCCGCCGAATAATGAAAAGGAAGGACTGTTTGCAATGAATAATGCCGATAAAGCTGTCAGAATTGCCCATGATACCGTTAATAATGTGGATATTGAGGTGAATCGTGACACCTTAATCCAGCTGATGAAGGATGGCCGTCAGGTGGACTTCGTACTGCACGAGGTTCGTCAGGATGAGGACGGTTACATGAGCTGGGACGTAGAATTCTGGTCTTATCTGGAGAATAACAAGTTCATCCGTACCTATGCACTGAACGGTCGTACTCTGCGGGAGTATAACCGCTTTAACATCTATGACATGGCTACCGAGTTCGATCTGGACCGTGCCAAGGAAATCCGCATTAGCTAAAATTGAAACGCCCACCTTCGAGCTTCTTCGAAGGTGGGCGTTTCCGTATAATCCACAATTTGTAGACAGATTTTTGGAAAAATGCAGACATAGAACAAGCACCTGAGCCTGTTTTATGTCTGCATCCTTTTTGTACAGATGTTGTTTTTATATCCTGAATTGTGTCATGCTTCTGATGGCCTCTACACACTTCCTAAACGGGTTTATGCAGTGGTTGACATCCCGGGAACCGCACAACACAAAACTTTCCGACAAGGGCTTGTACACGGTGCAGAGAAGGTGGACAAAGGGGTTTTCAATCGTTTAGTTTGCTGTTTCTTGTAGATACTCTTCTTTTGTAATCAACATCTGCCGGAATCCGTCTACGGTTCCGATGTCTCTAAAACCAACCGACAAATGAGTTTGCCATGCAGAAACTTCATTTCTGGCAACTTCAAAATCATTGTGGATTCTGGAGATTCCGCAGTCCCGGAAAGCGTGATCCAGCATTAACTTCATAGCAGGGACGGCATATCCCTTGCGACGGAAGGGGGCGTATATCACGATTCCCATATCCCACCAGTCTTTGCCTTTGGTATAGTGGAAATTGATGTCCCCGATCCATTGCCCATCGGAGCTTCTTTTGATGTAGGCGTAAAACCGTGTCGGTTCCTGATTGATCCAGTACGCATACCAATCTGACCATTCCAATTTAGGAAAATCGACGCAGTCTGTATCCTTATGACAGCCAGCATAAGAAACATTTCAGTTGTTCCTTAGGGACAGTCCTCCCAGATGCTATTTCCTCATACAATTTTTGCTAGGATATACTTATTTTACCCCTTCATAAAACCGCAGCAGCCGATTTGAGACAGTTCCAGAAAGCCCAGAGATTTGTAGAATGCGATGGTTTTAGGCGTGTTATCTGTCGCCAGCTCGATTTGACGTACATCCTGAAACCGTTCCAACACGGCCCGAAGCAGTGCTGAACCAATGCCCTTGCGCTGATACGCTGGATAAACCAGAATATCCTGAACGAACACGATAGTATGTCCATCGCCCACAGTTCGGATGATTCCTTGCAGCTGGTCTCCATCGTATGCCGCCAGAGTCAGCAGGGAATGAGCAAAGCCTTTTTGCAGTGCATCCGGGTGATCCGTATAAGCGGTCCAGCCAACGGCTTCATAAAGGGGGAGAATCTCTTCTGCATTGTAGTTTGTGTATTCAACAATCATAGGTTACCTCCTGTGAGATGGCTGCATGTTGTTTTTGCAAGATACCAAGTGGGAATCGGATTGCGTAGATTATCGTACCAAAGAAGAACCTGAGAGGCTTGTTTTGTCATGACTTCCACTTCTCCGTCTCCGAACGGAATCGCCCAAGGAAGGGAACTCAGGGTATTGGAACTGATATACAGGGCCAGAAGCTTCCAAAATTCCAATGGCACATTGCCGCCAAAATACCCGTCTACCATGCCAGAGGCGAATTCCGGGGCTTTTTGAGCACACCAGACAATGCGGTTAAACTCCTCCCAGGGATCGCCGTAGTCGTCACGGTCAAAGTCAATGATGTGGAGGGCTCCTTTCGTATCAATCATCATATTGCCGATGTGGTAATCCCCATGCTGATAGGCCTGAGGCCGTCCTGCCAGTAAATGCCGATTCTCTGCCAGATATTCCAGAAACAAAGTGCCATTTTCGTATTTCAGCGGACAATCCTTGTACAGGATGATTTTACGGTCGATCTTCTGATTGAATCGTGTTTCCCAATCCGGAAGATCTGCCGGAGCAGGAATGGTATGAATCTTCTGCAAAATCCGCCCGGCCTCTAAGCCATACGAATATTGTTTTTCAGAAGGTAGCGTTTCGATCAAAGATTCTGCATCAACCCCCGAAATCCAGCTTTGAATGGAATAGCCCCCTTCTTCACAGGTGCCAAATTCAATGGGCAGACACATGGGGATTCCCAAAGCGGCGACCTCCTGCATTTTGAGAAATTCCCGCTGCTTCTTCTGGAATTGTTCTATGGGAGAGATCCGCAAAAGGTAAGTATGGCCGTCAGAGACAGTGATACAAAACTTGCGGTCTCCTGACCAGCCCTTTTCTATAGGGGTTCTGCGTGTAATAGACTCGTAAATCATAAGACCTCCTAAGAATCTGGTAGTACAAGCCAAGTTGGATTTTGCAATTGTGACAGCCTCTAAATGTGGACAATACGGCTTTCAAAAAACAAAACGGCGCAAGCCGAAGCCTGCGCCGTAAAAATGCACTGATACTGGAAAATCAAGTCAGCACCAAAGGAGCAAAGCTTTCGTTTTGAAACAGGTACCATTCTTATTCCGCATAAAGCAAAGCTCCTTTCTGTAATTTTTTAACATCATAACACTGTAAGAAATATAAGTCAAGCTAAAGTGTGATTTTTACCTGTGTTCCGTCTGCACTTTGAACTTCCAGTAATTGAAAATGTTTGTGGTGTTTCTTGAACTCCTTTAATGTTTTTGCCAATGCAATGACCTGCTGCCCGGTAATGGGACAGGCTTGATTTTGCGGCATTTTTGACAGGGCCCAAGAGGTAAGGCGCCCACAGAACAGGGAAGTAGGAATCAGTAGATATAAATTGGGGAGTTCTTCCGATTTTATCTTAATTTTCATAAGTTACTCCACAAAAATCCGAACCACATCCCCATCAGCAGATTCTACTTCCACCAGGTTTCCAATGGCACCCTGACGAACCAACTCCAAAATTTGGTTGAGATCAATGTCTTTCAGTGCTTTATTTCCGGATACCTGGGGAATCCCGACCCCCATGTCTACGGCCACCTGGACCAAGGCCATGGGAAGATTCACTCGCACTTTATCACCCTCGTGGGAATCAACAATAATACGCAGCACCATATCCTTAATATCTTTTCGACATTCAGGAGGCATTACTTTGACGGCAAGTTCTTTTTGCTCATCCTTACCGGAGAGAAGTTCATCCACAGTTACGCCAAGAATTTGAGCCAGCTTGGGAAGCAGACTGATGTCGGGACAAGTCTGGTCATTCTCCCATTTACTGACGGCCTGAGGGCTGACATCCAGCATTGCAGCCAGTTCATCCTGTTTCAGTTCCTTCTCTCGACGCAGCATTGCGATTCTTTTTCCTAATGTTGTTTCCATAGTCATGTGCTCCTTTCAGTTGGTAGCTTCAATATATCACTTAAATGATGGAGACGGAATGGCTTAAAGGTTGAATTTCTGCAAAATGACACAACCATAAGGGGATTATTCACTCAACCAACGGTTGAGTATGTGAATTTTCCTCTATTATACAGCGGATATCCCGGATGTGCAATGAGAATGGGACAGAAGATATTTGCTTTTTATGGGGAAGAATTTCGGATTTAATACTTGGACCGGGCCAAATAGTTACGGGATTTTAACATTTCGTAAACAATGAAGATTTACCGTTGAAATCTTAGAAAATAACCTTATAATGGGTATATAACATGCAATGCAGGTGATCAATATGATGCAAACAATCCGTAATTTCTTTCACAGACTCTTTGGAAACTGCTATGGTGTAGACCAGTTGAACCTGGTAATTCTGGTAGTGGATATGATTTTGTCCCTGGTAGCGTTGCTTGTGGGGAGTACGATTCTGAGTCTGTTGGTCTATATTCCCATGGGTATTGTCCTGTTTCGTATGCTGTCTAAGAATAAATACAAGCGTTATCAGGAAAACCGTCGTTTTTTGCAGATGGTGGATCGGCTGAAGGACCGAGACAATCGCTATTATAGATGTCCCAAGTGCCATCAGACCGTCCGAGTGCCCAGGAACAAAGGGAAAATATCCATTAAATGCCCTCGTTGTGGGGAGAAGTTCATTAAAAAGACCTGATTGCTTGCGCCTCATAACGAGGCGCAAAATTTTTATAAAAAAGGAAAAATAAGTGTTGACATTTCTAAAATTTGTGGTAATATAT
>CAUWEI010000116.1:0-8495 GCA_963557675.1 uncultured Oscillospiraceae bacterium
ATTCAATCAGTTCCTGTTTGAAGTGTTCCATTGACTGAAAATCCTGCAAATAGAGCAATTCTGTTTTAAGAACTCCAAAGAAATTCTCAATCACAGCATTATCTAGACAGTTTCCTTTCCGGCTCATGCTCTGCCGAATGCCTTTCTCTTTAAGCATTCTCTGGTATACCTTCTGCTGGTACTGCCAGCCTTGGTCGGAGTGCAGAATTAGCTCTGTACCGTCCGGAATCTTCTCAAAGGCCTTGTCCAGCATGGAGGTAACCATACTCAAAACAGGCCGTTCTGAGATCGTGTAACTTACCAGATCACGGCTGCAAAGATCCAGAATGGGAGAAAGATACAGCTTCTGACCAAACAGATGAAACTCTGTTACATCTGTGACCCATTTCTGGTTTGGTTTCTCTGCATCAAAGTCTCGCTTCAGAAGATTCGGAGCAATTTTTCCTGCTTCTCCTCTGTAAGAATGGTACTTTTTCATACGGACACGGCAAACTAAGCCCAGTTCTTTCATAAGTCTCTGGACTGTTTTATGATTCAGATGCAGATTTCGGCTTGTTAGTTCCGCAGTTATGCGCCGATATCCGTACCTTCCCTTATTTTCATGATAAATTGCCGCAATTTCTGCCTTTTCTGTTTCGTATTTGTCTCGACTGTTCATCCGTTTCAGATGATAATAAAAGGTTGCACGGGGCAACTGGGCTATATCCAGTAGTAAATCAAGTTTGAAGTCAGACCTTAGTTTCTGGACAGCAATCACTTTTTGTGCTGCTTTTGCTCGTCTTCCAAAACCAAGGTCTGCAATAGTTTTAAATAGGCATTCTCCGCTCTCAGACGTTGCACCTCGGCAATCAGATCTTCCTCTGTCTCCTTGGGGAGCTTACGAGGACGCCCCTTACTACTGCGGCCACGACGTTCTACTGCAAAACCTTCTGGCCCCTCTTCCAAATAAATACGTTCCCATTTCTGGGCACGTTTGTCAGGAAGTCCAAAGCGTCTATCTGTTTCATAGTAGCTTAGTTTTTCTTCGTGCATGGTTTCTACAACCAGTTTCTTAAATTCTGGTGTATAACGTTTGTTCGGCTGTCCTTTTGGCATAAAAATCACCCCATCTGTTAGATAGTATATCATACTGTCTAACAAATGGGGTGCAGTTCAAATTTGCACCAGGCTCTTTCCATATTCTCTTACAATTTATTAGGCCTCACTGGGAAACAGCTTTTCAATTGCCACTCTGGCGGCATCCTGTTCGGCACGCTTTTTGCTGCTGCCGATTCCGTTTCCTACCACCTCACCATTGAGGCAGACCTCCACACAGAACTCCTTTGCATGGTCCGGGCCGGACTCTGCGGTAAGTTCATAGTGAATCACCTGATTCTTCCGCTGCTGTACCAGCTCCTGAAGCTTGGTCTTATAGTCCACGTTCCGGGGCTGCTCTGTGGGAATGTCTGCAAGGACAAACCGATGTACTAAAGCAGAAGCGGCAGCAAAGCCACCGTCCAGATAGGTAGCTGCCAGAACAGACTCCACTGCATCCGCCAAAATGCTGTTGCGCTTTCTGCCGCCTCCCTGGTCTTCACCGTGTCCCAGCAAGAGATATTCGCCTAACCCTAACCGATTGGCGATTCTTGCCAGACTGGTCTCACAGACCAGATCTGCCCGGATTCGGGTCAGCTCTCCTTCGGGACGCTGAGGGAATGTACGGTACAAATGTTCAGCGGTAATCATACCCAGAATGGAGTCACCCAGAAATTCCAAACGCTCATTGCTGGCCAGACTATCTCTCCAACGCTCATTGGCGTAAGAACTATGGGTCAGGGCATTCTGTAACAGAGTGATATTATGGAAATGATATCCCAGTGCTTCTTCTAAATCTTTAATCATGGGAAACCTGCTCCTTTAATGCGGAAATTTGCTGCAATGCTGCTTCCAGCTCCTGTGCAGTATTTAACTTGGCTGCATTCTCAGCCTGCCGGATGGCGCTGCGGAAAGCTCTGGCATCCGAGGAACCATGAGCCTTAATCACAGGCTTACGAATACCCAGAATCTCTGTGCCGCCTACTTCCCGGTAGTCCATCATGGACTTGATTTCATCGGCACCGGACTTACACAGAAGATAGCCCAGCTTGCTTTTCCAGTTCTTGGTAAACATTTTCTTCATGGCAGAGCCAAGGAACTGGGCGGTGCCCTCAATGGATTTCAGCAGGATATTTCCTGCAAAGCCATCGCAAACCACCACATCCACGGCACCCAGAGGCACATCTCTTGCCTCCACATTGCCCACGAAGTTCACAACGCCGGCTTCCTTTGCCTGCATCAGCAGGCCATAGGCCTCCTTCTGTAAAGGAGTACCCTTGGAGTCTTCGGTTCCGTTGTTTAGAAGCCCCACTTTGGGATTAGAAATACCCATAGACTTCTTTGCATAAACAGAACCGATGATGCCAAACTGAAGCAAAAATTCGGCGGAACATTCTACATTGGCGCCGCAGTCAATAATCAGAGTTCTGCCGCCTGCCTTATTGGGGATCAGGGGACAAAACGCACCCCGACGAACGCCCTTTACCCGTCTTACCAAAAGGGTTGCGCCGGTGAGAAGTGCGCCGGTATTACCAGCAGAAATAAAGGCATCCGCCTGACCATCTGCCAGCATTTTGAGGCCAATCACCATTGAGGAATTCTTGCGCTTGTGAATGATAGAAGTGGGGTCATCGTGCATGTCCACCACATCTTCAGCGTTGGCGATTTCCAAGCCCTCAGGCAGGTCCTTAATGTTATGCTTGCCCAGCACCTGCAAAATTTCTTCTCCACGACCCACCAGAGTAATGTCTGTACCAAACTCTCGGTGTGCCTCCAGAGCACCCAAAACTGCTGCTTCCGGTGCCAGGTCGCCGCCCATTACATCGAGAATCACTTTCATGGTGCTACCTCCTCTTTCTTTCAAATTCCTTGCTGAATCACATTATCCAGAGCTTCCAAAGCTCGCTGGGCAATGGCCAGATTCTTCTGAGCCTTACCCTTCACCCGATACTCCAGAGAAGAAATGATTCCAAAATTCACATTCATCGGCTGGAAGTCCTTTACCGTCTCGTCACTGATATACAGAGCCAGAGCACCAATGGCGGTCTCCTTGGGAAACAGAGGGATTTCTCTTTCCTGTAACTTTGCGGCCATGGCAATGGCTGCAAGACAACCAGAAGCAGTAGACTCCACATAGCCCTCCACTCCGGTCATCTGTCCTGCAAAGGCCACCAGAGGATTTCGGCGGTCTGCATAGAACCGATCCAGAAGCTTCGGGGAGTTCATAAAGGTATTACGGTGCATGACACCATAGCGGACAAATTCCGCATTTTTAAGCGCAGGGATCATAGAAAACACCCGCTTTTGTTCTGGAAACCGCAGGTGGGTCTGGAAGCCTACCAGATTATAGACAGAGCCATTGGCATTATCACGGCGCAACTGCACCACGGCAAAAGCTTCCTTCCCGGTCTTGGGGTCTTTTAGTCCCACTGGCTTCAGAGGGCCATAGCGCAGCGTGTCATAGCCACGGCGGGCCATGACCTCCACAGGCATACAGCCTTCAAACACATTTTTGTCCTCAAAACCATGTACATCTGCTTCCTGTGCGGAAATCAACTCCTGATAGAAGGCATCGTACTGCTCCTTGTTCATGGCACAGTTAATGTAATCGGCATTGCCCCGGTCATACCGGGAAGCAAACCAGGCTTCATTCATATCCACAGAGTCAAATGTCACAAGCGGAGCCGCTGCATCAAAGAAGTGGAGATACTCCCCTTCTCCAAAATAGGCACCAATGGCATCGGACAGAGCATCCGAGGTCAGAGGACCCGTGGCAATAATCACAGGGCCATCCGGCACTTGTGTCACTTCCCGGGACTCCACCGTAATCAAGGGGTGCTCTTTCAGCTTTTGGGTCACCAGCTGAGAGAATCCCTGACGGTCTACTGCAAGACAGCCGCCTGCCTCCACCCGTGTCTCATCGGCACAGGCCATAATGAGGCTGTCCAGGTGCCGCAGTTCTTCTTTCAAAAGGCCTACCGCATTTTCCAGGCGATCTCCACGAAGGGAGTTGGAGCAAACCAATTCAGCAAAATCTGGGCTGTGATGGGCTGGCGTCATTTTCTCCGGCTTCATTTCCACCAGAGTCACGGGGATTCCCCGCTTTGCAAGCTGCCATGCAGCCTCACTGCCGGCCAGTCCGGCACCGATTACAGTTACATTATTCATTCGGCTCTTCCTTCTTTTTGGAGGTCTTTGTGGTTGTCTTCTTGGTGGTTGACTTCTTGGAAGTCTTAGAAGCAGCGGATTTTGTCTTAGAGTCTGTCTTCTTGTCAGCTGTCTTAGCTGCCGTCTTCTTTACAGGCTCTTCCGTCTGATTTTCTTCTGCCCCTTCCTTGGTGCCCTCCTCTGCCTTTTCCGGATCAGCGGTCTTTTTCCGGTAGCCTCTCTGATCCTCCGGCAGGAAGTTGGGGCAGGCTTCATTGATGCAGAAGGGCTTCATACGGCCTCTTCCGGACTTCTTGAACATGGTCTGTCCGCAGGAGGGGCAATCAAATTCCGTGGGTACATCCCAGGTCATAAAGCCGCACTCTGCACCACGCTCACAGGCATAATAGGCATGGCCCTTTTTGGACTTCCGCTTCAGCATACCGCTGCCGCATTTGGGGCATCTGCCGGGCATACGCTCCACAATGGGCTTGGTGTTTGTACACTCCGGAAAGCCCGGACAGGCCAGGAACCGACCAAACCGGCCCATTTTAATGACCATGTTCCGTCCGCACACTTCACAGATTTCGTCTGTAGGTTCATCCGGCACCTTGAGCCGGGTATCCTTGAGGGCCTCTTCTGCATCCAGCATTTCCTGATGGAAGCCCTTATAAAAGTCCCGCAGGACATCCTTCCACTGACGCTTGCCGGCTTCCACATCGTCCAGACGATTTTCCATATTGGCAGTGAATTCCACATCAATAATATCATTGAAGCGATCCACCATGAGGCCGGTCACCACCTCACCCAAAGGAGTGGGAGCCAGTCTCTTGTCTGTTTTCAGCACATAATCCCGGTCCTGAATGGTAGAGACAATGGATGCATAGGTAGAAGGACGGCCTACGCCCTTTTCTTCCATGGCCTTAACCAGAGTTGCTTCTGTGTATCTTGCAGGGGGCTGGGTAAAGTGCTGCTGCTTGTCCATAGAATGGATGGAAGCCGTATCACCCTTTTGCAGATCCGGCAGCGGAGAGCCGACGGCATCCCCCTCTTCATCCTTGCCTTCCTCATACACGGCAATAAAGCCGGGGAAGCGGAGGCTCTGGTGAGAAGATTTAAAGATATGACCTTCACACTCCGTATCGATGGAAACCGTATCATACATGGCGTTTGCCATCTGGCAGGCCAAAAAGCGGCTCCAAATCAGCTTATACAGCCGATACTGGTCCTTAGACAAAGAGCTTTGAATGGTCTCGGGGTCCAGCTCCACATGGGTCGGACGGATAGCTTCGTGGGCATCCTGTGCGCCGGATTTTGTCTTGAAATGATGAGGCTGACCATAATAGTAGCGTTCCCCGTAGCGGTTGCAGATAAAGTCTTTTGCTGCATTCAATGCTTCATCGGAAAGGCGCAGAGAGTCGGTACGCATATAGGTAATCAAACCTGTAGTGCCCTCTCCTGCAATATCCACACCTTCATAGAGCTGCTGGGCAATGGCCATGGTGCGCTTTGGGGTCATATTGAGCTTTCGGGATGCCTCCTGCTGCAAGGTGGAGGTGGTGAAGGGAGGTGCAGCAGACCGCTTTTTCTCCGTTTTCTTCACATTGGTGACCGTAAAGGTCTTTCCCGTAATGTCTGCAATGATTTCGTCCGTCTCGGCCTCATTGTTCAGCTCTCGCTTCTTTCCCTCGCCGTGATACCGGGCCAGGAAGGAGCCGGGTTTTCCAATGCGGTCCAGCATAACCTCCAAAGACCAATATTCCTTTGGCTCAAAGGCTCGAATCTCATTTTCCCGGTCCACCACCAGACGGGTTGCCACGGACTGCACACGACCGGCAGACAGACCTCTGCGGACCTTTTTCCAGAGCAGAGGGCTTAACTGATAACCCACGATTCGGTCCAGAATCCGGCGAGCCTGCTGGGCATCTACCAGATCATAGTCGATGGAACGAGGGTTTGCAATTGCGTTATTTACGACGTTCTTTGTGATTTCGTTAAAGGTGACCCGACGTGTTTTTTCCTCCGGGAGCTGGAAGAGTTCCTTTATGTGCCAGGAAATGGCCTCTCCCTCCCGGTCCGGGTCAGTTGCGAGATAGACAATCTCGGATTTCTCCGCAGATTTTTTCAAATCGTTGATAATATCCTCTTTGCCGGGCACCGGCTTGTACACTGGGGTAAAATCATCGTTTTCCAGATCTACGCCCATCTTACTCTTGGGCAGGTCTCGCAAGTGGCCCATACAGGCCTTTACCTCATAGTCAGGCCCTAAATATTTACCAATGGTTTTCGCCTTGGAAGGCGACTCCACAATTACCAAATTCGGTGCTGTTTCTTTTGCCATGAAATCCTCCACACGACATTTCCCCACCCTCATTGTCTGGGCCGGGAATAGTATTTGCCAGGATGCCGCACGGCCAATCCTTTGACCTCCAACATGGTCAAAGCGGCCAGAACCCGAGCTGTTTGCAGCCCGGATTTGGAAATTACCTGGTCGATATGCTGTATCTCCTCACGCAAGGAGTCATAAACGGTTTGCTCGTCCCCTTCCAGGGCCGGCATCGTATTATACGCTTCACTATACGGCGTAGTTTCTCCGTTGTCAATGGTTTTTTCTTTTCTTATCTTGGGAACTCGTTTCTTCTGCGCCACTTTCACTGTGAGTTCCTGCGGCTCTTTCTGCTCCCCTGGGTATGGAATCGGTGCTATTTCTGCCGATGTGTTATGGACTTTCCCCGGAAATTGGGCTTCGTATTCTTCCATAATATCCCAACCGCACTGCACCACATAGGCCCCTTGGCGTAAAAGCGCATTGCTCCCGGCACTATTAAAAGAATCAATGTTTCCTGGAACTGCAAATACGTCTCGGCCTTGGTCCAATGCGAGCTGCGCCGTAATCAAAGCACCACTTTTTGCCGGAGCCTCTACCACTACAACGCCACAGCTTAGGCCACTGATGATGCGGTTTCTTCTGGGAAAGTTTCGCCCGATTGGTGGTGTACCTGGCGGGTATTCCGAAATAAGACAGCCATGGTTTGCTGTATCCAGATACAAAGGTTCATTATGTCTGGGATAGATCACATCCACTCCGCAGCCTAAAACACCCACCGTTTTACCATCTGCCATAAGTGCGCCACGCATTGCCATCGTATCGGTTCCATCCGCAAGACCGGAAACAACCAATCCACCGCATTTGGTGATCTGATACCCCAGACGCTTGGCCACCAGGCAGCCATAGGCGGAAACCTTTCTGGTTCCTACCACACCGACTGCTGCTTCACAGTCAAACTCCGGAAGGATCCCTTTATAATAGAGCACCAGAGGCGGGTTTGGAATCTGACGCAAACGGGCCGGATATGCACTGTCCTGATAAGTCAGAATCTGAATTCCCTTTCTTTGGCACTGCTCTAAAATCTGCTGTGCCTCATCCAGAGACTTGTCTGCCAATGCCTCGCAGTGCTTTTTCTCCAGACCTTCCAAGCCTTCATAGCTTCCAGCAAAATAGAGGGACTCCACATCCGGAAATTGGCGCAATATCTCCACGGCCCTCTGACATCCTATGCCCGGTCGAGTTGATAGCCATATCCAGTGTGCCAGCATTGTACATCTCTCTCTTTATTCTTTATTCTCTCATTTTCCCTGCATCTGCCACAGAACAATGGTCGCTGCTACAGCGGCATTCAGAGATTCACATTTTGGATTCATTGGGATAATCAATTCTTCTCTGCACCCATTCAAAAACAGGTCGCTGACTCCCTGGCCTTCGCTGCCAATCACCACAGCCCACTGCGAAATGGGAGCTTCCCGAATATCTTTGGCTTTTGCCGACAGGGCTGTTACTGCCAAAGGAATCTGTCTTTCCTCGCAGGCCTGGATAATGGCTTCTCCTGTAGCCTGAATGGGCTGCGTGCGAAATACCGCTCCCATAGAAGCTCGCACTGTTTTCCAGTTATAAGGGTCTGCACAGCCCTTGACAAGAATGACTGGCACATCCAAAGCATCAGCTGTACGCAGAATCGTTCCCAAATTTCCCGGGTCCTGAATTCCATCCAAAATCAATGTACCCGGTTTTACTTCCAAAGGCTTTGCCTCCGGAAGTCTACAGAGAAACACAGCTCCCTGAGGTGCTTTCATAGGAGAAATGGACTCCATCACATCTACGGGAACCCGATAGACTGCCACATGGGCAGGAAGAGTCGGGGCTTCTACCCCCTCAGCTAAAATTACGGTTTCCAGACCGCAGTCCCACTTTGCCGCCTCTTCCAGAAGCTTTATGC
>CAUWEI010000117.1:0-8489 GCA_963557675.1 uncultured Oscillospiraceae bacterium
GTTTTGAATGAAGATTGCTTTTTTTGATGCAAAGCCCTATGATATTCCCGGATTTGATCACTTTTCTGCCGGTACTGATATTGAAATCAAGTATTTTGAGACAAAGCTGAATGAAGACACTGTCTCTCTTGCCTCTGGATTCGATGGCGTTTGTGTGTTTGTAAATGATATTGTAAATGAAACCGTTGTCAACAAGCTGTATGAGATGGGGGTCAAGGTCATTGTACTGCGTTGTGCAGGCTTTAATAACGTGGACACTCGTGCATGCTTTGGCAAGATTCATGTGTTCCGTGTGCCTGCATACTCACCTTACGCCGTCGCAGAACACGCTATGGCACTTTTGCTTACCGTGGACCGTAAGACCCACAAGGCTTACAGCCGTACCCGTGAGTTTAACTTCAGCCTTGCCGGACTGTCCGGCTTTGATCTCCACGGAAAGACCGTTGGCATTGTGGGTACAGGTAAAATCGGCCGAATTTTTGCGGATATCTGCCGGGGATTCGGCATGAAGATTCTGGCATACGATAAGTTCCCTAATCCCAATGCAGGTCTGGACTATGTGGAGCTGAATGAGCTGTTCACCAAGTCCGACATTATCTCCATGCATTGCCCCCTGACCGAGGAAACCCATCACCTGATTAACGATGAGGCCATAGAAGCTATGAAACCCGGTGTTGTTCTGGTGAACACCTCAAGAGGCGGACTGGTGGATACGGAGGCACTGATTCAGGGCATCAAATCCGGTAAAATCAGAGGGGCCTGTTTGGATGTGTACGAGGAAGAGGGAGATCTGTTCTATGAAGATTACTCCGGCGATGTGGTGCAGGACGACAAGTTGGTTCGCCTGATTGCAATGCCGAATGTCATTGTTACTTCTCACCAGGCATTCCTGACGGAGGAGGCACTGAGTAATATTGCGGAAACCACCATTGATAATCTGGTGAAGTTCTTTGCAGATGTTCCGAATCCCGATCGGGAAGTTTGCTACCATTGCAGCCGTAAGAATGACTGCCAGAAGGAACGTCATAAGAAGTGCTTCTAAATATAACAAAAATGGGCGGTGCTCGGCTTTTGAAGCTGCGTACCGCCCGATTTTTATATGGATGATTTATTTCGATTGTGGTTCTATCGTATCACTTTTCGCCGGAGTGTTCAGCAGAATCAGCGTGTAACCAATAATCAGCACCCATTCGATTCCTGTGAAAAGGAATTTTGCATCTGTGGCATCAATGCGAAAGGCACTGAAAGAATTTTAGAAGCTGTGGAACAGGATACAGAGAATTCAGGATTTTCCTTATTTTACAAATAGTGCAAGGCATGAATGACGAAACGGAAAAAACAGCGAGAACCTTGATTTTTGATCATGGTTCTCGCCGCATTTTGTCTGGTATGGGAACTAAATTTCTTCCACCAAGCGTCGAATCAAATCTTCGTCGGCCTGGTGATAAATCTGACCGTCCCATTTGATGTTGGGGCCTTTTCCGCACATACGCATACATCCGGTAAATTTCAGAGTAAAGGTTGCTGGATTTGTTCCATAGGTCCTTTCCATAAAGGAGGCCAGAGCCTTTCGCTTGCTGCAATTCGGACCTCCGCAAAGTTCCAGACAGTGGGTATCTTCCAGCCGGAGGCTGGGAAACCGTCGGATGACAGCGGTGAGATAGTTTTCTTTCACACCATAAGCCAATGCAATCTGTGGTAGCACCCACTGAGGGATCCCTCCATGATGTTCGGCCTGAACCTCCTTTAAAAGACTCACAAGGGCAATCTGATCCCCGGGAGCCCCCTGACTGCCATAATGGGCCAATGCCTCATCTAGATTCCATGCCATAGAAATACCCTCCGATTTTGAAAATTCGTTTGAAGCTACTATAACAGAGCTGTGCTGCGGATGCAAGAAATTTCTAAACACGGGAAACGTATGCTCTTGGATATTGATACAATGCGTTGTTGTAATTCTGGGGAGCATGTGGTAAAATCCGGAAAAGAGTTGCATGGGAAAGGAGCAAATGACAGTGAAAGTTTTTCAGATTTCTTCTTTGGAAAAGGTTCGTTCTTTGTTGGATGTCAAAAATGAGGTCAAGAATGTAAGTCTCTTGGGAGGCGAACGGTTTTCCTATGAGCTGATCGTGGAGTCACAGCAAATGGTCTGTTGTGAGGTGCAGATCCAGTGGCCCTATGCATCAAAGATATATGTTCAGCGAGACGTGGTTATGGATTTGCCAAAAAACGCTTGGGTTCAGAATGAGGATTATCTTACTGAAACACCGGGGCTTATGCCGGATCTACTGGTGCCGATGGAGGAGCAGGGGAACCGTCAATTTCTGCGACCAGGCCTGAATCGCTTCTGGGTAGAGCTTCGGGTGCCGGAAGGAGCAGAGGCAGGGGATTACTGTGCAGAAGTCACATTTTCAGAAGGGAAGGAACCTCTGGTACATTCATCCTTGCAGGTTCATATTTTGCCCCAGACGCTTCCTGAAAATGCTCTGCTGTTTACCCAGTGGTTTCATGTGGATTGCATCGCTACAGCCTGTCAGGTAGAAGTGTATTCCGAAGAACATTGGAAGTGGATACGGAACTATATGCTCTTGGCAGCAGACTTGGGAATCAATACGATTCTAACCCCGGTGATTACGCCCCCGCTGGATACAGCGGTAGGAACCTGCCGCCCCAATACCCAGCTGGTGAAAATCCATAGGGAAGGGGATAGGTATACCTTTGACTTTACCCTGCTTCGCCGCTGGATTGGGTTGTGCAGGGAGTGCGGAATCACCCACTTAGAGATCAGCCATCTGTTTTCTCAGTGGGGTGCAGAATACAGTCCTAATATTTATGATGATAAGGGCCGAATTTTTGGCTGGGAGATCAAAGCGGATGATCCCAGATATCTCCGATTCTTAGAAGCATTTTTGCCTCAGTTAGTGGAGGTACTGCGGCAGGAGGGAATGGAGGAACGTACCTTCTTCCACATTTCCGATGAGCCAGGAGAGGCCCAACAGGAGGCCTATGCCAGAGCCAAAGCACTGGTACAGCCCCTTTTGGGAAAATGCCGGATTATGGATGCTCTGTCCCATTATGACTTCTATGCCAACGGTTTGGTAGAAACGCCAGTCTGTGCCACAGATGCCATTGAGCCATTTCTTCAACATGGAGGAAAGAACCTTTGGGCCTATTATTGCTGTGCTCAAGGGGAGAAGGTGGGCAATCGATTTTTGAGTATGCCAGCCTATCGCAATCGGATTTTAGGACTACAGCTCTATAAATTCAATATTCAAGGCTTTTTACATTGGGGCTATAACTATTATTACAGCCAGCTTTCTCAATATCCCATTGACCCCACCATTACAACTTCTTCAGACGGGGCGTTTCCTTCGGGAGACCCATTCTCGGTCTATCCCGGACGAGAATTGCCCAGACCTTCCATGCGTGCTATGGTCTTTTATGAAGCTCTCCAAGACATCCGTCTGTGCCGTTTGTTGGAGCAGTACATCGGCCGGGAGCGGGTAGTGGAGTTGATCGACAGAGAGGCCAGAATGGAATTGACCTTCACTCAGTACCCCAGAGACAGTAGATTCCTTCCTGCACTGAACGAAAAAATGAAGGAAATGATCAGGAAGAGCGTATAACAAAACAGTCTGTCTTGCCTGGAGAGAGGTGAGACAGACTGTTTTTATCGTCCTATTACAAATGTTGGGGGCAGGCTGGATGTCTGCCCCCAAGGTAAAATGTACGGGAATAAACGAATCCTTAGAAGTCAACCTCGGTGTCGTAGTAGCAGCACTTGAGCAGCTTTTCCATCTCCTCCTGGCTGAGCTGACGAGGATTGGAACCGGTGCAGGCATCGGCAATTGCATTCTTTGCAATCTCAGGCAGACGCTCCAGGAACACGGCTTCAGAAACAAAGCCATGCTCAGTGGGATAGCTGTCCGCACCATAATGCTTAATGCACTGAGGAATGTTCAGCTCGTCATTCATCTTGCGCAGATGCGCGATCAGCAGAGCAATCTTTTCCTGTACGGTTTCACCGCCAAGGCCCATGTAGTCTGCAATTTCGGCATAGCGGGCTGCTGCGGTTTCGTTCTTGGCATTATATGCAATGACCTTGGGCAGATACATTGCGTTAGCAGCACCGTGGATGATGTGGGCACCCTGGTCCTCAAAGACAGCGCCTGTTTTGTGTGCCATGGAGTGAACAATGCCAAGAAGTGCATTGGAGAACGACATGCCAGCCAGACACTGGGCGTTGTGCATGCTTGCACGCTTGTCCATATCGCCATTGTAGGAGTCAACCAGATCCTTCTGAATCATCTTGATGGCGAAAATGGCCAGAGGATCGGTGTAGTCACAATTGGCAGTAGAGACGTAGGCTTCGATGGCGTGGGTCATTGCATCCATACCAGTATGAGCCACCAGCTTCTTGGGCATGGTTTCGGCCAGATCAGGATCCACAATGGCTACATCGGGGGTGATTTCAAAGTCAGCCAGGGGATACTTGATGCCCTTCTTGTAGTCGGTGATAACAGAGAAAGCGGTCACTTCGGTAGCTGTACCGGAAGTAGAGGGGATGGCACAGAAATGGGCCTTTTTACGCAGCTTTGGCAGACCAAAGACCTTAATCATATCTTCAAAGGAGATCTCAGGGTGCTCGTACTTGATCCACATTGCCTTAGCGGCATCAATGGGGGAACCACCACCCATAGCAACAATCCAGTCAGGCTGGAACTTCATCATTTCTTCGGCACCACGCATGACGGTATCCACAGAAGGATCGGGTTCAATTCCGTCAAATACCTGCACTTCCATGCCGGCTTCTTTTAAGTATGCAACAGCTCGATCCAGAAAGCCAAACTTTCTCATGGAACTGCCGCCAACACAAACCATGGCACGTTTGCCTTCAAATGTTTTCAGAGTTTCCAGAGTTCCTTTCCCGTGGTAGATGTCTCTGGGTAATGTAAATCTTGCCATAATTATGTCCTCCATTATTCAAGTTGAGATTCGGTATGGATAACCGCATTTTGCGATTATTTCGTATCAAATGGAACGGCTTTCTGCGCAGGGGATCATCGAAAAAAAAACGCAGCAGTCACTAGGACTGCTGCGAACGCTTTTACGCAACACGACCGGGTAGATTTTTGCTCTACAACTGTAACACTTGCAGTTCTTCTGACTTGTGTCTCGGACGAAATTCTGTTCTGCCTTCTCAGGTTGCCCCAATGACCAGCTTTCGCTGACGAACAAGTTTCTCGACACCTACAGCACCGTTCCGTGCGGGGACTTTGACCCCATTTTCTTTTGAGACTGCATGGCTGATTGGTACGCCGTGCAGTCACAAGTGTTGCTATTCGATTTGTTTGTATCGATTATAATGGGAGTTTCGACAAAAGTCAATAGAAAGTTTGAAAATATTTTCGAGTCTGATGGAATAAAAAGCAAGCTGTCCGCCGAAGTGTACGGCAAGACAGCTTGCATATAAACGCAGAAAGATTACTGGATTTTTTGCAGGAGACCAGCCCGTTTCAGAGCAGGACGAAGAGCGAGATAGAGGACGGATGCGGTAATGACAGCGATTACGGCATTGACGAGAGTGGTGACAGCACCCATTTTAGCCCAGATCTTGGCTGCTTCCTGAGGAACACCAAGGACATAGGTCTTATAGAAGAATCCTACCACAGGATCGGCAACCACGTTAAAAGCCATACCGGCGATACAGGAAACCACAGTGCCAATGGTGAAACGCTTGTAATTGGTTTCCTTATCCAGATGGAAGCAACGATTTGCCACCAAACCTACAATCAAGCCAATACACAGCTTTAGAACAAAGGTTTTGGGAGCGCTGGTGACATAGGCAGTGGTGAGGTCTGCAATGGTCATGCCTACGGCACCGGCCATGCCGCCCCAGAAGCCACCTAAGAGCAGAGCAGCCAGAACACAGAAGACATTACCCAGATGGAAAGCGGTCTTTTCAGAACCGACAGGAATGTCGATTTTGAAGAAGGTGAAGCCGATGTAGCAAAGAGCTGCAAACAGGGAAGCCAAAGCTAAGGTGTGAACATTGGTTTTCTTCTTTCTCAGGCTGCTGGGTTTCATCTGCACCAGAGCTGTTACGACTAAGATAAAGCCTACAACTGAGCCAATGAGACTTAAAGAAAAGGACATTTTTTGGGAATCGGTTGCGTTTTCGGCCTGTGCGGCTGCAGCGGTTGAAAAGGAGCCGAAGAGGCCAAGGGCCAAAATGAGAACGCCGAGAATCGCCAGAACAATTGCTTTTGTATGCTGGTTGGATGCGGATTTCATGTGGATCCCTCCTATATGTGATTGACTTCATTATACCTCGAACTGGCCATGAAAATAGAGCCAAATAACTTCTATATCATCAGGCCAGATTGCTCCAGTATGATGTTGCTTGACAAAAGTCTGTGAATTTGATACACTAAATAACAAGCGTACAGGGTGCTTCTTACTCTGTAACATAGCAATGATAGGGGGAGTCGTACAGTGATTTGCAAGAAATGCGGAAATTACACACAAGGTGAGCCTAAATTCTGCCCCTTCTGCGGTACACCGAATAACAGTGGTGCGCAGAACACGGGTAATCCTTCCAATGCCAATGGGTCATTCTCGGACTCAGGCAACGGACAGCAGTATCATTATGAGACTCAGGCAAATTCTGGGTACAATCAGTCGTTCTCTAATGGAAATGAAGTCTGGAGTGCGCCAATTAAAAGGCGAAGCGTTGCACTTTGCATTATCTTGTCCCTGGTGACCTGTGGCATATATACCTTTTATTGGCTTTATTGTCTGGTAAATGATTTGAAAACTGCCAGCAAAAGCGTCAGTGAGCCGGATGGAGGCACAGTCCTGTTGCTGAGTCTTGTGACCTGCGGTATTTATGAGCTGATTTGGTTTTACAAGGCAGGAGAGCAGGTCGGAAAAATTAAATACGGCGCAACTGGCAGAAGCTCGTCGGATGGTTGGCTTTATCTGCTGCTTGCTATTTTGACCACTGGCTTGGTGCCTCTGGCATTGATTCAGAATGAACTGAATCAAGTGGCAACCTGCTGAGTTTTGCGGCGGCGTGCATATCAGGTCCTGCGCTTCGGCGCAGGCCTGCTTTTCATTGGAATTGCTTATGGACTGCTGTGCTCCTGGCTTGGATGGGGAATTCCGTGCCCATTCCGTCTGGTAACTGGATTGCAGTGTCCGGGGTGTGGCGTAAGCCGAATGTGTATTGCGCTGTTGCATTTGGATTTTGCAAGTGCATGGAAGGCAAACCCTGCGGTTTTTGCCATGCTGCCACTGGGTATAGCAGTGGCGGTGGATATGATTGTGCGTTACATTCGACATGGTGTGCTGCATCCCAAAGGATGGTCACAGGCTGCCGTGTGGGGGATGGTTGTGGTGTTGGTGATTTTTGGTATTTGCCGGAATCTTCCTGGATTTGTATAAAGAATGAGGATAGAAAGCATGAATGGGAACGTGGAAAGTTTAATTTTTGATGTAGACGGAACGCTGTGGAATTCCGTTCCTTTGGTTGCAAAAGGGTGGAATCTGGCTTTGGAAGAGTTAGGTTTGCCTGCTGCCTGTACAGTGGAAGGGATTCAACATTACTTCGGAAAGACAATGACGGAAATTGCAGATGGAGTGCTTTCGGAGGTGGAAGTACCAAAGCGGTACCGTTACATGGAGCGACTCATGGCCCGGGAGCATGAGGTGATGCAAGCAGATCCGTGTGAGATTTTTTACCCGGAGGTAAAAGAGACTCTGGAAGTTCTGTCCAAGCATTATCGGCTTTTTATTGTGAGTAACTGCCAGAAGGGTTATATTGAAATGCTTCTGGAAAAGGGAAAACTGGCACATTTGATTGAGGATCACACCTGCTTCGGAGAAACAGGCACTTGTAAAGCGGAGAGCATCCAGACGTTGATGCGGCGCAATGATATTCAGAGTGCGTATTACATCGGAGATACACAGGGGGATTTAGAAGCTGCACAGGGTGCCGGAATTCCTTTCGTTTGGGCCAGCTATGGGTTTGGCACACCGGAAACCTGGCAAGGGAAGGTGACGAGCTTTTCTCAGCTTGCGGAGTTGTTTCCTGGGAAATAAATAATAATGGCCTCCACAATAAAACGTGGAGGCATTTTGTAAGCTAAGAAGCTAAAAACAGAGAGGAGAAAATAAAAAACGGTATCACAACTTGTGATACCGTAATTTACTGCGCAGTCAATATCAGATGGCACGCTCAATCTTGTTGGAACGGAGACATCTTGTACAGACGTAAACATGGCGCGGAGTACCGTCGACAATCGCCTTAACGCGCTTGACATTGGGCTTCCACATTCTGTTGGAACGTCTGTGGGAGTGGGAAACCTTAATACCAAAGGAAACGCACTTGCCGCAAACATCGCACTTAGCCATTAGCTGCACCTCCAATCCATAGGGAAATCGTCGGAAAAGTCCGAACGGACACAGCTAATATAATACCAGAAGAT
>CAUWEI010000118.1:0-8462 GCA_963557675.1 uncultured Oscillospiraceae bacterium
TCGCATAACCTCTCCCTCCGGGGGCCTTTGAGGGCCTAGCCTCCCCCTCCGGGGGCCTTTGAGGGCCTAGCCTCCCCCTCCGGGGGAGGTGGCACGGCGCAGCCGTGTCGGAGAGGGGATTCTCCCGCACTACCTCAGAAGCCCCATTTTTGTGCTCTTGTCTTGCACTGCCAACTTCTTTGGGTTATGCGGTGGAAATTGGGGGCTATATCCCCTCTCAGTCAAAAATCAGAGATTTTTGCCAGCTCCCCCAGAGGGGGAGCCTTTGGCTCGCATAACCTCTCCCTCCGGGGGCCTTTGAGGGCCTAGCCTCCCCCTCCGGGGGAGGTGGCACGGCGCAGCCGTGTCGGAGAGGGGATTCTCCCGCACTACCTCAGAAGCCCCATTTTTGTGCTCTTGTCTTGCACTGCCAACTTCTTTGGGTTATGCGGTGGAAATTGGGGGCTATATCCCCTCTCAGTCAAAAATCAGAGATTTTTGCCAGCTCCCCCAGAGGGGGAGCCTTTGGCTCGCATAACCTCTCCCTCCGGGTGGCCTTTGGTGGGCCTAGCCTCCCCCTCTGGGGGGCCTTTGAGGGCCTAGCCTCCCCCTCCGGGGAGCCTTTGAAGGCCTAGCCTCCCCCCACGGGGGAGGTGGCACGGCGCAGCCGTGTCGGAGAGGGGATTCGCTTTGAAACCTCACTCCGTGGACAGGTTCCCTTTGGTGTAGAGCTGAACCGCTTTCTTCATAAATTCTTCCGTGAACCCAAAGTGCTCCGCCAGTTCCCAAGGCTCTGTCACACCATTGTGCAGCAGAGCCAATAGTTCTTCTTTGTCGATGTGGCGCAGAATGGCCGCCCGGTCCGCCCGGTTCTCGCATCGCTGCCGTTCATCAAAAGGAGAATTTACATTGTAAAAACTGAATGTCGCTATGTGACCCAATTCATGGGCCACGGCGGTGGTTTCCTCCGGAGTCGTGTGTAGCTTTGCCGGGTCAACTGCCAGATGTCCGGGTATTGATAAACACGCACAGCTTTCCATGGTCATAAAATGAATCCCTACCCCATCCGACTCCGCTTCCTGGTATATGTGCCAAGGGAGTAGCATGAGCATCAGTCCTTTTCTGTTTGCTTAATAAATTGAATGAAGCGCAATACGTCTCGCTTCTGGGCATCCGTCAAGTCCTGCACCTCTCCATACAGAGCAAAATCCACCCCTTCCAAAGAAGCTTCTTGCTTTTTCTCCGGCTCCGGTTTTTCCTCCTGCCCCAGAAGATACCCGACGGTTACGCCAAAATAATCGGCAATCTTCTGAGCTGTCACAGCGGAAACACCCGTCCTTCGGCCCATTTTCAGGTCCGTCAGCAAGCCCTTGCTGATTTTCAAATCGGTACACATTTTGCCGCCTTTAATCCCTTTGCTCTCGCAAAGTTCGGCAATTCGCTCATATAGAGTACCCATTCGAGTACCTCCTTTTTATCTATCTCTAACAAAGTTCCAATATGAGTACTAAAAGCCCTTGACAAGGTACTCGTTTGAGTATTATAATACAGCCATACAAAGTACTTAAACAAGTATCTTATACCTACATTATAGTACCACTACAGGTACTTGTCAACGAAAGTTTCTGGAAAGGAGGCATTTTTTATGGGGTTGACCAACTTTGGGCTGCAAGTTCGCACCGAACTTCTGCGCCGGGGATTGGATATGACCTGGCTGGCCAAAGAAGCCCAGCAGATGACCGGACTGTATGTGGACCGCAGTTATCTATACAAAATCTTCACCGGAACCCGAAAGGCTCCCAAAATCACAAGGGCCATCTGTAAGCTACTCAATATCGATTCTAACACATTAAATGTCCGTTAAACCGGATATTTAGGAAAGGAGCCTTATGCAATATCTGAAAATCAAGTCCCTGACCCTCCGGAACTTCAAGGGAGTTTCCTACTTCCATGGAGACTTTGACGGCGAAAACGCCACCATTCAAGGGGCCAACGGCGTGGGAAAAAGCACGGTATTCGACGCCTTTGCATGGCTGGTTTACGGCACCGACCGACAGGGCCGGGGCGAAAAGAATCTGCAAATCAAACCTCTGACCGGTCAGGGCACCACCCAAGACCCGGAGGCCGTCACCTCCGTGGAAATGGAGTGCTTTCTGGGAGACACGGCGGTGCATCTCAAAAAGGAAATGTTCGAGCAGTGGAGCATCCCCAAGGGCGACACCGCACCTCGGCTGGAAGGCAATCGGTTCCGCTTCTTTTATCAGGGGATGCCCGTGCGCCGCAGTCGGTTTGAGGAGGTAACACAGGAGCTGTTTCAGTCTCAGCTGGGACAAATTCAGACCGGGGTGCTGAAGTTCTGTCAGGACCTCCACTGGAAACAGCGGCGAGACCTTCTGTGCCGGATTGCCAACGCCCCCACAGACCGCAGTCTCATGGAGTCTGACTCTTCCATGAAAGACCTGCTTTCCCAGATGGATTCAGACTGTGCCGACGGGCTTCGTCAGCAGTACAACCGACAGAAAAATCAGTATGCCGGACTCAAAACCCACCTCAACGCCAAAATGGAGGAAACAAAAGAAATCATTCAGATTTTATCCAGCCGTTTGGAGAAGATGCAGGAGCAGTTTCGAGAAAACGAGCAGAAAATGGAGGGAGTCGAAAAGGCGTTATTGCTTCTTTCCAAGCTCACAGAACGAAAATCCGTCTTTCTGGAAACATCTCTGGGAGAGCTTCTTTCTCCCCTTGTGCTTCGCCTCAAAAAGCCTCTGCTGGATGGAGGCTGTGAGGAATGTTGTGAGCTTCTCTATCACGGGATTCCTTACGGCAACCTCAGCACCGGACAGAAGATGCAGGTGGATTTGCTTCTGGCCTCCCGGCTGGGGGAAGTCACCGGGGTGTGTCTGCCCTGCTTCGTGGACAACGGCGAAGCCCTCACCGAAGAAATCCATTATCCCGGTCAGTGCATCCGTTTGGTCACGGGGCCGGGGGCTTTGGAGGTGATGCACCATGGGAAAGAAACCAATCAATCCGGAGATTACCTCCAGTGACGTTTTCCGGTCCATGAGTACCGAAGCACAGCTTTTATACTTCCATCTGGTTCTGGGAGCCGATGAAGATGGGGTGGTCAACAGCTCCAAGGCCATTTTGGGAAGTCTGGGATTTTCCGGTTCGGTCTTGCAGGAATTGGCGCAGATGCGTTTCGTCCTTCTCATCGGGCCGTGGGTGGTGATTAAACACAGCCGATTACATAATTCCATCCAGAAATTACGGCATTTGCATTTGCCCCGTGTCCCCGACCTTGCCAAACAGCTTTATGTCCGACCGGATGGGGTCTACACCGACCACGATGCAGGAGGATATGAAACGCTGTGGGATGAAAAAATCGCTCTTCTTTCCTCTATGGGTCAGCTCCCTAGAGAAATGAAACGAAAGGAAAGAAAAGAAAGAAAAGAAACCACCTCTTTTGACAAAGAGGTGTGTACGGGCGCAAGCCCACGGGGGCACACGCCCGGGCCTGCATCCGCACGTGGGGACACGGACGCAGAGCCGTCCTTGCAGATGTTGCAGGGAAAGCTGGGACAGGGCGTTGTGATGCTGACCGATGAGCAGATGGAACGGCTGTTGGACAAAATGGGCTTAGAGGTCTTTGACCACTATGTGAACAAGCTGGCAACCTATCTCAACACCACGGGCTACCGCTTGAAAAGCCATTATAAAACCATCCTTCGTTGGTGGAGGCAGGACACGCAGGTGGAAGCCGGTGAAAAAGATCCCCCCATTGTCCCTGAAATCAATCACTTGAAAGGAGAACTCCCATGAAAACCAGTTTACCGGAATGTCCCTTCTACACCAAAGGCGTCAACAACGTGCTGTTCTGTGAAGGCGTGTTTACCCGGTGCCGAAACCGTACCGAGTTCCTGACCCGGAAAGACCGGGAGGAATCGGAAGAGGCCTATTGCCGAAGCTTCTACAAGGAATGTCCCTTGTACCATGCCATCAATGAAAAATATGAGTGAGGTGATTCTTTGAGTCATACCGTAGAACCCAAGCTGGAAGCCCTTGCTTTGGGAGTCCAGCGGCTGTGCGACATCGTTGCCGCCGCTCTCACCGATTCGGAACAGTTTTACCAGTACGTCCTGCACCGCAGTGAAACCTACAAAGACCCCGTGGATGACGGGACCGGCAATCTGGTGAGCCGAAAGACCTGGTCGGAGCTGGTGCGGCTGGACAAGCTGGACACCAAAGCCGTGAAGGAAATGTCCAATGTCCTGAAAGAACTGCTGGCCATTTTGCGAGACCTGTACGGTCTGGACGGTCCCGCTCTGGCCCACAAAAAAGCTCTGGATGAAGCACGGCTTGCTCTGGCCTCCCAGAAAAAAGAAGCCGCTTCTGCCCAAATCATTCTGGAAGATATGCCCCAGGAGTATTCCACATGAAAATCCAAATGCCCAGACCAAACGAAAAACAACGCCTTGCCTTGTCCGACAATCATCGGTATGTGGCCTATGGCGGTGCCCGTGGCGGCGGAAAAAGCTGGTTTGTTCGCTGGAAAGCTGTTTTGCTGTGCGCCCGGTATCCCGGTATCAAAATCCTGATTACCCGGCGTACCTACAAGGAGCTGACCAACAACCACATCATTCCCTTACAGCAAATGCTTGGCCCCCTGTGCAAATTTCACCGCACCGACAAATGCTTTCGCTTTCCCAATGGCTCTTCCATCTGGTTCGGCTACTGTGACGGCGACGGGGATTTGGGACAGTATCAGGGTGCGGAATACGACGTGTGGTTTGCGGACGAGGCTGGGCAGTTTCAGGAAAGCTGGCTCACCCAGATCGATGCCTGTATCCGTGGAGCCAACGATTTTCCAAAACGCACCTATTACACCCTGAACCCCGGCGGCCCTTCCCACGGCTACTTTAAGCGGCTGTTTATTGATCGGCGGTTCAAAGACGGCGAAGATCCCAAGGATTACGCCTTCATTCAGGCTCTGGTGACGGACAATGTGGCTCTGCTTTCCCAACAGCCCGAATACATAAAAAGTCTGGAAAAACTTCCCCCGAAACTGAAAGAAGCTTGGCTCTTCGGACGGTGGGACGTGTACGAAGGACAGTTCTTCGAGGACTTCCACCCGGACCCCCCTCCCGACAAGGGCGACCCGGAGACCTTGCGAAAGCAGCATAGGTGGTGTCACGTCATCGCCCCCTTTGACATCCCCAAAAGCTGGCCCATTTATCGCTCCTACGACTGGGGCTATGGGAAACCCTTCTCCTTTGGCTGGTGGGCGGTGGATTATGACGGGGTGCTGTATCGGATTCTGGAACTGTACGGCTGTACCGACACCCCCAATCAGGGTGTCCGCTGGACGGTGGAAAAGCAGATGGAAGAGGCCAGACGGCTGGAAAAGACCCATCCCCTTCTCAAAGGCCGGGAGATTCGAGGGGTTGCCGACCCTTCCATTTGGGACGGCAGCCGGGGCGACAGCGTGGCGGACACCGCCATGAAATACGGTCTGTATTTTACCCCCGGTGTCAATGACCGGATTCCCGGCTGGATGCAGGTGCATTATCGGCTGGCCTTCGATGAAAACGGCTACGCCAATCTCTATGTCTTTCCCTCCTGCAAAGCCTTCATCCGAACCATTCCCCTATTGCAGTTTGACAAGCATCGGCCCGAAGACCTGGACACGGAGGGAGAAGACCATGTGGCCGACGAGGTACGTTATATGTGTATGGCCCGCCCCATCCGACCTCAGGCAGAGTTGACCGGTTCCGGCACTGTGGCTCTGGACCCGCTGGGACGGTGGTAAGACCCATTTCAAAGACAGGAGGAATCCAATGAACCAAAAAATCGACAGGGACCGCTTGATGGTATTTTCCAACACTCTGGAAGAATACCGCCGAGGCAAGCAGTCCATTGAAGCCCGGATTGTAGAGGCGGAGGAATTCTGGAAACTGCGCCACTGGCGTTCCATCCGGGAGAAAAACCCCGGCGAACCGGAACCCGCCTCCGGTTGGCTGGTAAACGCCATCCTCTCCAAACACTCTGATGCGGTGGATGCGTACCCGGAAGCTTTGTGTCTGCCCCGGGAAGCTCAGGATCAGCAGGAAGCCAAAATGCTCAGTGCCGTTCTTCCGGTCATCTTGCAGCAAAATGACTTCGCTCAGGTCTGGTCGGACGTGTGGTGGTACAAGCTCAAATCCGGTACCGGCGTCTATGGCGTATTCTGGGACGCATCGAAAAACGGCGGCTTGGGTGACATTTCCATCCAGAAAGTGGACATTTTGAATCTTTTCTGGGAACCGGGTATTTCCCATTTGCAGGACAGCCGATACGTATTCCATGTGACCTTGCAGGACAATGAGGTGCTGGAAGCCAACTATCCCACCCTTCAGGGGCACCTTGGCAGCGGCAATTCCATGCTTCGCCGTTACAACTATGACGAGACCATTTCCACCCAGGGAAAAACCCCGGTCATTGAAGTCTACTACAAAGTCCGTGGGGTGCTGCACTATTGCAAATACGTAGACGATGTGGTGCTCTACGCCACGGAGGAAGACCCCCTGCTGTGGGAACGTGGCCTGTATGACCACGGACAGTATCCCTTCCTCTTTGACCCCCTGTTTCCCGAAGAGGGCTATCCCGGCTGTGGATACGGCTATGTGGATCTGTGCAAAGACCCCCAGAAAATCGTGGACATTCTCAACAACTGCTTTGTCCAGTCGGCGGTGGCGGCCTCCACCCCCCGGTGGTTTGTGCGAGCGGACGGCGGTGTGAATGAGGAAGAATACGCCGACCTCACGAAAAAATTTGTCCATGTACAGGGCCGGGTGGATGCCGACAGCATCCTGCAAATCCAGACCAGCCCCATGCCGGGCAACGCCGTGGAATATATGCAAATGAAAATCAACGAAATCAAGGAGGTTTCCGGCAACCGAGACATCAACAACGGCGGTGCCAGTTCCGTTACGGCGGCTTCTGCCATTGTGGCCTTGCAGGAAGCCGGCAACGGCCTGAGCCGGGACATGATTGCCGGGTCTTACCGCACCTTCCGACACATCATTGAGCTTTGCATTGAGCTGATTCGTCAGTTTTACGACGTTCCCCGTACCTTCCGCATTATGGGAGAAGAAGGTCTGGACTTCTGCCGCTACTCCAATGCCCATCTGCGGCCTCAGGAGCTGGGCATGGGTGCCAGAGTCCCGGTCTTTGACATTGAGGTACAGATTCAGGCCGAAAGCCCCTATTCCAGAGAAACCGCCAATCAGTTGGCCGTACAGCTCTATCAGCTTGGCGTTTTCCAGCCCCAAAACGCCCCGGCGGCCAAGGGTCTTTTGCAGATGATGGACTTTAAGGGAAAGGAAAAGGTTCTGGAACTGGTGGAGAAAAATGCCGCTCTCCTGCCCGCTCCCCAACCGCCTAAGGTTTCCTTCCCCGGCCCAGCCCATAAAGAGCCTGCCTATTTGGCAAAAGCCAGAGCACAGGCCCGGGACGGAGCGAAACCCAGATGATTGAAGGAACCTACACCGCCTACGAAGTGGAATTGCGAGGCCACGCAGGTGTGGCCCCCAAGGGGCAGGATTTGGTCTGTGCGGCGGTGAGTATGTTGGTCTGCGGCATGGCCGCCCGGCTTCGGCAGGCCGAACGTCTGGAAACGGCGGTCTTAGAACCGGGCTACGCCCATGTTGTGGGCATACCGGGAACCATTTCCCGGCAAGCAGTGTCCTTTGTGGCGGCAGGACTTCATTTGCTTTCCCAAATCTATCCTGCCGAAATTTCCATTACCCAAGGAACGAAAGGAGTAACCCATGGAGAAAAAGAAACCATCCAATCCCCCAAAGCAGATGGAGAAGGAACCGCTGCCTCCCAGGGAGCAGCCGAAACCGGACCCCAACCCCTCTGAGCCTCCCAAGCCCGAGGACGACAAGACCCCTCCCAAGCCCGAGGAGAGTAAGGAACCCACCGAAGAACCGAAGCCCGAAGTACCGGAAGAACACCCCTGGGAGCTGGTGTATCAGCAGTTTCATCAGGCCCAGAAGCGGTTTCCCCAGATGAATCTGTTGGAGGAAATGAAAAACCCGGCCTTTGGTCGGCTCCTTGCCGCAGGCTTCCCGGTGGAAACCGCCTTTGAAATGGTGCATTTCAAGGAGCTTGTGGGCAGAGCTATGGCACAGGTGGCCCAGCAGACCGCACTGGAACTGACCCAGGCTCTACAGTCCGGCAGTCTCCGTCCCAGAGAGGGTGCCTTAGGTGCCCCGCAGGGCGGGGTCTATGTCCGGGACCCCCGGTACTTCACCCCCAAACAGCGGGAGGACTACCGCAATCGGGCCATGCGGGGCGAACGGGTCATCTTTTAGCCCACGCCACACTGAAAGGGGGAATGCCCACACTGTAAAAAATCTCTGCTTTTTGACTGAGAGGGGATGTGGCTTTCAACTCCCACCGCACCCCCTAAGAACCTAGGGGTGGTGGTATCCCCTCTCCGT
>CAUWEI010000119.1:0-8442 GCA_963557675.1 uncultured Oscillospiraceae bacterium
GCCGTACCTCTACCCCACAGTCCGACAGACAGGACATAGCCGCTTGGGCAAATTTAAAATTTTTATCCCGGTAAGGATTGGGAGTCAGTATGATTTTTCTCACTGTCTTATCCTCCCAAGGAGGTATGGGCCGCCTCCACTATGGCCGCTGTATCTGGCGCAATCCCCTCTCCGGGAACTCTGGTAAGATGCCCTAAAAATTCAATATTCCCTTCCGGTCCCTTTACAGGAGAGAAGGTCAATCCCAAAATTGTAAAATCAAGGGAATGTGCCAGCTCTACAAAGGTATCCAGGACCATTTTATGTGTCGCCGGATCTCGAACTACACCTTTTTTCCCTACCAACTCCTTACCTGCCTCAAACTGAGGCTTGATAAGGCACAAGACCTGACCTGTAGGCTTCAAAAGTTCCCGAATTGCAGGTAATACAATTTTCAAGGATATGAATGACACGTCCACTACAGACAAATCCAGTGGCTCTCCCAAATCTTCTGGTGTAACATATCGAATATTGGTTCGCTCCATAGTCACCACACGTGGATCGGAACGAATGGGCCAGGCCAGCTGACCATATCCCACATCAATAGCAAATACTTTGCTGGCTCCGTGTTGCAGCAGGCAATCGGTAAAGCCACCCGTCGAAGCACCGGAGTCACTGCAAACAAATCCCGTTGGATCAACTCCAAAGTCCGACAATGCCTTGGCAAGTTTCAAGCCGCCACGGCTTACATAGGGGCAGGTATGACCTCGCACTTCAATCTGAACGGTATCCAGGAAAGGAGCACCCGGCTTATCCGCCTTCTGGCCGTCCACATATACCTGACCACTCATAATGAGAGCCTGCGCTTTTGTTCTGCTTTCCGCCAGCCCCTGCTCTGTCAACAGAACATCCAGGCGCATTTTATTTTTCACGGCGAACGACCTCCTCTGCCCGACGCACAATGGAATCTGCATCCAGGCTTAAATGTTGATACAATTCTCTTACTGTTCCATGGGTCACAAATCGGTCTCCGATATTCTGGCCCCGATAAATCACGTTTACTTCTCGCTGACTCAGTTTTTCGATAAGCTCATATCCTACGCTTCCAACACCTTCCGCCTCTTCAACTACAAGAAGCTTACCCGTTTTTCGCACAGAATTGGTAATTGCCTCCATGTCCAAGGGCTTGATGCTGCGAAGTCGAAGAACCTCAGCGTGGATTCCCTTCTCTTCCAACTTATCCGCAGCGACCGCCACTTCATTGATCATGGTGCCGTAGGTAACAATGGTAATGTCATCGCCCACACGGTGCAGCGTTTCTCTGCCTCCCGTTAAGAATGCTCCATCGCCGCCTCGTGGATATCGAATGGCAACCGGTCCATCCTGTTTCCGAACTGCCCATGTCAGCATTTCTTTCAACTCCGCTCGGCAGGCAGGACAAAGAATCGTAAGGCCAGGAACCTGCCGCAAAAAGCCTACATCAAAAACGCCATGGTGGGTTTCACCATCTTCGCCCACAAGACCGGCACGATCCACTGCGAAGATCACATGCAGGTGCAGCATTGCCACATCCTGAATTATCATATCGTATGCACGTTGTAAAAAAGTGGAGTAAATAGCAACTACCGGAATCATTCCGCACTTAGCCAGTCCTCCGGCCATTGAAACGGCATGCCCTTCTGCAATTCCAACATCAAAGAAACGATCTGGATAGGCTTTTTCAAACGGGGCCAACCCTGTACCTACTGGCATAGCCGCAGTAATGGCACACAAGCGAGAATCCTGTGCTCCAAGCTCCACCATAGCTTCGCCAAATGTTGCTGAAAAACTGGGTTTGGATACCGAAATTGTTTTTCCGGTCTTGGGATCGAACGGGCCAATCCCATGAAATTTGCTGGGATTCTGTTCTGCCGGAAGATAGCCCTTACCTTTTTTCGTAATCACATGGAAAAGGACAGGGCACTTCATATCTCTGGCAATCTTCAAAAGCTCGATCATCTTTCCCAGATCATGACCGTCCACTGGGCCAATGTAAGAAAAGCCCATATCTTCAAACATGGTAGTGTCCAAGATATGGCCTTTCACCCAATTCTTGGCGTCTCGTGTCATACGATATACAGACTGTCCTCCGGGAATCTTACTGGTAAAATCACGATATGCTTTTTTAGCCCCCAGGTAGCCGGGGCGTGTCCGAAGCTTAGACAGGTGGTGGGCCACACCGCCTACATTGCGTGCAATGGACATCTCATTATCATTCAGAATTACAATCAAAGGCTCCCCGCTGGAACCTGCATCATTGAGGCCTTCAAAGGCCAAGCCGCCAGTGGTTGCACCATCTCCGATCAGAGCAAGGACACTATGGTTCTTATGCTGTAAGGTTCTGGCTCTTGCCATACCCAAAGCTACAGAGACAGAGTTTGATGCATGGCCCGCAACAAACGCATCCGTTGCGCTTTCAGATGGTTTTGGGAAGCCTGCAATTCCTCCAAACTTACGGAGGTGTGTAAATTGCTCTTTTCTCCCCGTTAGTATCTTATGGACATAGGATTGATGGCCAACATCAAAGACCAGGCGGTCCACGCTTGTATCGAATACGGTTTCCAGGGCCAGTGAAAGCTCAACTACGCCTAAATTGGAGGCTAAGTGGCCACCGGTTTTAGCGACATGAGTGATCAAAAATTGGCGCAGCTCCAGGCAGAGCTGGGTCTGCTGGCTGGGATTCAACTTCACTAAATCTTTATGTCCCTGGATCTTATCCAAAATACTCAAAATATTCACAACCTGACTATATTAACATTTCACCCCTTGGGTCACAGGAAATCATCACATGCAGGCAAATCAAAAAAATCCGCACAAAATGGCATTTTCCAAGGTTACAAGTAGATTTCCTGCTCTAGTGCCGAAGATAAATGGCACATTAGAGCTTACTAATCGGCGTTATCATACCACAATTTACATGAATATACAAGCGGTTATACAAAAATTTTATAAGTAGGACATAGAATATACACAACCCGGGCTTCTCTTTATAAGAGAAGCCCGGGTAAAATCAATAGTTTCGATTCGTCAAAGAGTGGGATAGTTCTGTCATCCATGCGTTGTTTTCAAAGGCACACAGTGCAGAAATTGCCTGCTCTGTATGTTGTTCCACCAGTCGCTCACAAGCTTCCATGCCATAGAGATGAAGGAATGTATTTTTTCCTTCATCCGTACCTACAGCTTTTCCCAAAACCTTGGCATCGCCAACCTGATCCAGAATATCATCCCGAATCTGGAACGCTAAACCCAAATGGTCCGCAAAGACAGCTGCGGCCTTTTCCTGCTCCACTGTACCACCACCAGCGATAACGCCGAGCACACAGGCAGCACGAATCAAAGCACCAGTCTTCCGATACTGGATGTCCAGAATCTCCTGCTCGGTGCAAGCCCGCTCCTCAGATGCAATATCCAAGACCTGACCACCCACCATGCCAAGTTCTCCTGCACACTCAGCCAGCACAGAGACTGCATGAATCTTTGCTTCAGCGGAGTAAGGAGCCTTCGCCAACTGGCCAAAAGCAGCTGTCAGCAGTGCATCACCGGCCAAAATTGCAGTAGCTTCTCCGTATACCTTATGGTTTGTAGGACGGCCCCGGCGAAGATCGTCGTTGTCCATAGCAGGAAGGTCGTCATGTATCAAGCTGTACGTATGTATCATCTCAATCGCTGCACCAAAGGGAGCTGCATCCTCCCAATTTCCACCGCACATACGGCAGAAATCATAAACCATCATAGGACGCAGCCGTTTTCCCCCGGCAAGCAGGCTATATCGCATCGCTTCAAAAAGAGTCTTTTGGGGTTCCTGTGGATATAGGAAACATTTTTCGGAAAGATATGTTTCGATCGCTGTCTGATATTGCTTTCGCCTTACTTCAAAATCAGCCATTTTCACCAAACTCCATTTCAATCGGGGCACCATCCGGCCCTTTCATTACCTGTTTCACCTGAAGCTCGGCCTGGTCCAGGAGGTTGCTGCATTTTCGGACTAACATTGTTCCCTCTTCAAAGAGCTGCAAAGACTGCTCCAGAGGTACATCGCCTCGTTCCATTGCACGGACAATCTGTTCCAGACGAGCCATAGATTGCTCAAAGGTCTGAGATTTATTCATTTCTTCACTCATGGGATTCCCCTCCTGCTGTCTGTGTCTGTTCTACCTGGACCTCTGCTGTGCCGTCCGAAAACTGTAGCTTAAACCGGTCTCCTTTATTTAGCTGGCGAACCGAACGCAAAAGAGTCCCATCCATCGTTTGAGCCATAGCATATCCACGGGTCAAGACCTTTAACGGGCTCATTGCATCCAGAGCCGCTGCTAAACGCACACTCTTTTGGCGACAATGTGCCAATCGTTGATCCTGTGCGCTGCATAGTCTTCGCATGGTACTGTCCAATATCAGTCGCCGTTCATCAATATACGATGTAGGACTTTGCAGAGGTTTCGCTGCTGCCAAGGCATTCAGTCTTTGTCGACTCAGCTTCACCTGTTTTCCAAGCGTTCCAATCATATTCGACCACATCGCATTCAAATGACGTTCCAGTTCTTCCCGATCCGGTACTGCCAACTCCGCAGCGTTTGAAGGTGTAGCGGCCCGCAGGTCTGCTACATAGTCCGAAATCGTCACATCCGGTTCATGGCCAACAGCCGAAATCACCGGAATCTTGGACTCAAAAATAGTTCTGGCCAAAGCCTCATCATTAAAAGCCCACAGATCTTCCATACTGCCGCCGCCTCGGCCCACAATAATCAGATCCGCCAGACGCCACCGATTCACATATCGAATGGCACCGCAAAGCTCCGGCGGTGCCTCTGCACCTTGAACACGAACACCTAAAATCAGGACCTTACTCAAAGGATATCGCTTTCGGAGGATGCGAAGCATATCATGAACTGCCGCACCTGCCGCCGAGGTAATCAGCGCAATTGTCCCCGGGTATTTCGGCAGAGGTTTTTTACATGCAGGATCAAAAAGCCCCTGGGCCTGAAGCTTTGCTTTCAACTGTTCAAAGGCTACATGAAGGTCACCCACACCATCAGGGGTTAGGCTGGTACAATAGAGCTGATAGGCACCATCTCTGGGAAACACCGTAATTCGTCCGAAAGCCAAAACCTTCATTCCAGTCTCTGGGCGAAAGCGAATTCGTGCCGCACTGGACTTAAACATCACACAGCGCAATGCCCCACTACTGTCTTTTAATGTGAAATAGTGGTGTCCGGAAGGATAGATCTTATAGTTGCTGATCTCACCCCGGATGTACAGTCCTCCCAAGAGGCGGTCACCGTCCATGAGGGACTGAATATAAGTATTCACTTGCGTAACAGAATAGATTTTCTGTTCCATCATACGCCCTCCAGCGCTCTATGTGTCAATACCGCCACACCCATGGCATTGTCGGTAGCAAACTGGGGTGGGCAGAATACCGCTTCACTGAGAATCTCCCTCAACATAGAATTGGATGCAACGCCGCCAGAGAATACCACAGGAAGGCCCGGATATGCAGCCTTTGCCTGATCGGTTGCTTCTCTCACCGCTCGGCATACACAGCGCAGTGCGTAACCTGCTGTTTCTACAGAAGACTCCGTATGGGCGAAGTACTCCTGAACCTTGTTCTGCACCCCAGACAGCGAGAACTGAAATCCTTTGCATTTCACTCTGAAAAAGGAGTCATCGGTAGCTTCTTTGCTGACTCGATCCAATTCTTTTCCTGCCGGAAACTGCAATTGCAGCATTTGTCCGGTTCTGTCAATCAGCTGGCCCGCAGAAATATCTGTCGTACCGCCAATTCGTCTGCACAACAGATTCCATCCGTCAGGCTCTACATAAAGAAGCTCGGTCGTACCACCAGACAGGTGCCAAGCCAAAAAAGGCCCATTCATAATATCCATTCGGCCCGCAGACCAAAGCGCAGCAGCTAAATGTCCCTGCTGATGGGATACTTGGACCACAGGCACGCGCAGCAGCGAAGCCATCGTCTGTGCCTGCGAAATGCCCGCCAAAAAGCATGGCATATAAGACCCCTCTACCGCTCTGGGTCTTGTGCTGACACCAATGGCTTCAATCTCATCTGCCGTCATATGGGAAAACAGCCTGTCGGCAAGATCCGGCAGGCTTTTTACGTGGGCAAATAAAGCATCCGACTGGCGCAGACCAAGCTCTCCCGGTTTTACCGGAAGCAGCCGGGATTGATTTTCCCCGTCTGTTCCATCAAACCAGGCAATAGAGGTCGTATAATTGCTGGTATCCAGTCCCAGAACACTCATTGTGCTGTTGTCTCCTCTTCCTTAACCTCTTCCTGTGCAGCTGCCTGTTTCTGGGCTTCCTGGTCACGGAGGAACGCACGAAGAATACCATTGACAAACGTACCGGCATCATCACCGTCATACTTCTTTGCCAAAGTAACGGCCTCATTTACGGCAACGCCCACAGGGACATCTTCTACATACTGACACTCAAACAGAGCAAGCTGCAAAATCGCATGGGTCAGGCGAGAAATTCGCTTCAAATCCCAACCGATTGAATGTTTTGCTATGGTGTCATCCAGCTCCTGAGCACGATTTGCCGTGCCAACGACTACAGTATCGATGTAGGCAAGCTGCTTTCGGCTAGGACGCTCGGCATAAATTTCGTTTTCACTGGAAAGAGCTTCGTAATAGTCCTTTTCCAAACGGGTTTCCAAAGTGGACAGGGGTTCTTCTCCGGTGAAAGCTCTGCTGTAAATCAAATGGACTGCCAATTCTCTGGCGTTTGACCTAGTCATATTGGGTCTCCTCACTCTTTTTATATAGGATAAGGCCGCTCCCCGAATCCAGAGAGCGGCCCTGGAATTTTCTTACTTCTGTTCCATGCTGATGCCGCAGATATTTACGTTCACTTCGTTGACATTCAGTCCCGTCATGGACTCTACAGCAGCACAGACATTATCCTGCACAGCCTTTGCAACGTTCAGAACTGCAACACCGTACTGCACAGAAATATTACACTCGATAAAGAGCTTCTCATCCTCGGTAATGGTGATTTTTACACCCTTGCTGCGGTTCATCTTTGTGATCAGCTCAGTCAACTCCGATCCGATCTTCGTGCAGAAGCCTGCAACGCCTTCGGTCTCATTCACTGCAACCGTAACGATGGAAACAAGAACGTCCTCCGAGATCTGGACAGTTCCGCTCTCCTGGTTCTGGGTAATGTACTGTTTATTTTCAGCCATAGGAACAACCTCCTTAGAAATCAAGAACACGGCATACACCATGGGCAGTATACCTCAGTGTGGTTTATTGTACCACATTTCTAAAAAATTACAACTGTCTTTTCGCAGGAAAATCCGCCAGAAGCAAAAATGATGGCACTGTCTGCACCCTTCCGGCATAGAATGTGTCGGACTCGGAGGCAAACGGGTTCCATTTGCTATAAGGAGGAGAGCACATTGAGCGATCATACCCACCATCCATCCCCGGACAATATGCAGCCATGCGAGGGAAAGCTTCCCTACTGCGCCCCCCTCGCCAACCCCTACGTCCCATTTCAGCAGGAGTCCCCACCGAAATACGAAGCACGACGGGGCCTCGTCCGGGGCACACTATTCCCCGGTCTGGATCTTCCATTTATGGGACAGGTCAACGAAACCGAACTTACAAATACGCCCTTGGCAGAGCTTCAAGCACTGAGCTTTGCTATCAACGAGCTGTCCCTGTATTTGGATACCCACCAAAACGACGAGGAGGCTCTGGAATTATACCGAGCCTATCAGGAATTATACGAAAAGGGAATGAAAACTTATAACGAAACCTATGGCCCTCTGACACACAATCAGGTAGAAACAACCGGAAATTATCGTTGGCTCAAGGACCCATGGCCTTGGGAGTACAGCGAAAACGAAGGGTAAGGAGGATCCGACATGTTTTTATATAACAAAAAACTACAGTACCCTGTAAAAATCAAAAACCCAAATCCCCATCTGGCCTCTCTGATTATTACGCAGTACGGAGGACCGGATGGAGAACTGGGTGCCTCCCTTCGCTACCTCTCCCAGCGTTATGCCATGCCCTTTGAAGAACAAAAGGGTTTGCTGACCGATATTGGTACAGAAGAATTGGGACATCTGGAGATGATTGGTGCCATTGTACACCAGTTAACCCGGAACATGAAAGACAGTGAAATTGAAAACAGTTCTTTTGCACCATACTTTGTAGATCATACCGCCGGAATCTATCCCACTGCGGCAGCTGGTTTCCCCTGGAATGCCGCTTCTATGGCAGTAAAGGGAGATCCCATTACAGATCTTTCCGAAGACCTTGCCGCCGAACAGAAAGCCCGCACAACCTACGATAACATTTTAAGGCTCAGTGATGATCCTGATGTCAATGATGTCATCCGGTTTCTCCGCGAACGAGAGATCGTCCATTTCCAGCGTTTTGGCGAAGCCATCCAACT
>CAUWEI010000120.1:0-8438 GCA_963557675.1 uncultured Oscillospiraceae bacterium
AAGTCAGCGGATTCTCCTCCTGGGGCGTTACCCCTGATCTGAAGCTGAAGCCTGAGATCGCAGGCGTCGGCGGTCAGATTTACTCCACCACCGATCCCCAGATCTCCGGTTCCAACTATGCTACCTGGGACGGCACCTCCATGGCTACTCCTCAGGTTGCCGGTGCTGCCGCTGTTATCCTGGAGTACTTCCAGAAGAACACCGATCTGGAAGGTGCCGAGCTGCGTCGTGCAGTTGCCAATGTTATGATGAGTACTGCTGAAGTTATCATGAATGGCAACATTGAGTACTCTCCCAGAGCACAGGGTGCTGGCCTGGTTAACATGGTTGACGCAACCACCACCAAAGGCTATCTGACCAGCCGTGGTGCTACCGAAGGCCGTCCTAAGGGTGAGATGGGCGATGATCCCGAGCGTACCGGTGTGTTCACCTTTGGCTTTGAGATCAACAACATGTCCAAGGACGAGGCTCTGACCTACAATCTGAACTCTACCGTAATGAGTGAGAGCATCCATGACGACGGCCAGAATCAGTTCATTGAGAATGTTGGCTACGGCCTGGAATCCAAGGTTCAGTTCTATACTTCTGTTCCTGGCGACGGCTACAAGTACGACTTCAACAAGGATGGCGAGCTGACCACGGCTGACGCACGTGCTCTCCTGCGCCATGTCAATGGAATCGAAACTCTGGATTCCAAGAATACCGATGTTGACGGCAACGGCACAACCGATAAGGCTGATGTCGAAGTGATGGTCAGCTACTTTGCAGGCCTGAAGGTCGATGTGGACATGATGGCTAAGGATGAGACAGTCAGCGAAGAGGCTGTGACTTCTGTCACTGTTCCTGCCGGCGAGACTGTTTCCCTGACTGCTAAGATCGTGCTCACTGAGGCTGACAAGACTTATGTTGAGCAGTTCCCCAACGGTATCTATGTAGAAGGTTATGTATATGCTGACGACACCGCTGAAAAGGGCGTTGACCTGAGCATGCCTTTCGTGGGCTTCTACGGCGATTGGTCCGATGCTCCTGTATTCGACAATCCTGACCCCAATAAGGCTTCTCTGTTCCCCTGTGTGCTGTTCACTAAGCAGTCCATGGTTGGCCAGAACCCCTACATCCTCGGCGGTAAGGGCGGCGACGAATACAACGCAATCTCTTATTCCAATCCCTTGGCTGAATTGGACTTTGGCCAGCTGCGTAACGCAAAGCGTATGACCTTTGAGGTTCATGATAAGGCTACCGGTACGAAGTACTTCGGTATTGAAGGCAACATGATGACCAAGTCTTACTTCAGTGCTGGTTATGGCCAGGTCATCCCCACCTCCCTCGCAAACGGCCCTCAGAGTAACGATCTGTGGGATGGTAAGGATGTTGACGGCAAGTTCCTGCCCGACGGCACTCAGGTTACTTACACTGTAACGGCTTACCTGGATGACGGGGATGATGAGGCGGATGACAGCTTCTCCCTCGACCTGACTCTGGATAGCGAATTCCCTGTTATTGAGAACGAGGCTAAGCTGCAGGAGGCTCTTCGTTTCGATGGTAACCGTACCTATCTGACCCTGGAGATGCAGGATAACCAGTACATTGCTGCCGTTATCTTCGTGGCTCCCAATGGCAAGATTATGGGTAAGTACGAAGTGGATAATGTTCCCGGCGAGACTTGCACCGCTGAGTACGATATCTCCGGCTTCGGTAACGAATTCTCCATCATTGTTGCTGACTATGCCTGCAACGAGCTTGATATTGATGTATCTCTGAATCTGGGCGAGCACAACGACGATCTTCCCACTCCTGTTGAACTGAGCAAGGACCGTCTGTATGGCTGCGAGACCTTCGATATGGCTGCTGTTGAGGCTGGCTGGTTCTCCGCTAACAGAAGTGACTTCTCTAATCCTAAGAATGAAACCTATGATGCTTCCAACCGTTACTACTCTGCAGAGTATGTCAATGGTTACTTGGTTGCACAGAGTGCTGTAAGTGGTGCTCTGGAGTTGGTTACCCCCGGTGGCACCTATTGGTCCACTCGTACCTTACTTGAAAACCCTGCCAAGCCCGGTGAGAATGGCTGCTGGGTCTTCTATGACATGGCAATGGACTACTCCGGCAACACGGCTAAGCATTACGACGAGTATGCCAAGAAGAATGATGTCCTCTTTGCAGTTGGCTGGGCCTACAAGGGTGACCAGGACAACAACGGCAAGGATGATGGCTACAACGCTCTGTTCCGTATCACCATCTACGATAATGGTTATATCTCTGTTGACGAATGTGGCCGTATTGTTAATGCCGGTGGTGAAGTCCTGACATTGGGCATCACGACTGAAGGCGTTGCTTACGGTATCGATGGCAATGGCAACCTCAACAAGATTGATCTGATTTCCAAGCATGACGAAGAACTGGGCTGTGATGTTATCGAATGTACTGTGATCGGTGTCACCGACTTCGTTACACTTCCCAACTATTCCGGCGTGAATGTCATTCAGTCTATGGGTTATGACCACAATACCGATACCATGTATTGGTACGCTCACAGCCAGACCCCCATTAACAACCGCTATGTCAATGTCTGCATGACTTACACTGTGAATCTGGAAACCGGCAAGTGCACTGAGGTTGGTACCTATGGCCCTGGTGGTCAGACCTGCCTGTTCGTACCTCACGATAAGAAGTCTGACCTCTTTGAAATGGGCGTCCAGGCCGAAGGACTGAGCCTGAATCCCGGTTCTATGCTCATGGTGGAAGGCCAGACCGTTAAGGTTAAGACACAGTGGACTCCTTGGAATGCAAAGCCCTCTGAGGTTACTTGGAGTAGCGATAACGAGGAAATTGCTACTGTAGATAAGTATGGCTTTGTTACCGCTAAGAAGTCCGGCGGGGTTACGATCACTGCTACTGCTCAGGTTAAGGACTGGGAGGGCAACCTTGTTGAGACAACTGCAACCTGTAGTGTTGAGGTCGTTCCCTCTGAGGACGAACTGTACAGCTTTGTTGTTGCTGACTACAAGGATCAGACTGCTGTAAACAACTGGGTGACCTATTCCGATAAGAGCCCCAGAAACATTACAAACCTGGGCAGTCAGAAGATCACCATTCAGGACCAGGAAGGCAAGGATCAGGTAGTGGATGCAATGTGGTATGGCGGTGCCTACTACAATGGCTATGTGTACACGGTTACCAAGGTTCAGTATAGTGAAGACAATACCATTCACAGCGGCATGAACCTGTACCGCTCTAAGGTGAATAAGGGTGCTACTCCTGCCGAAACCACCTTCGGAGAGCCTGAGTATATCGGGTTTGCTGATGATGTGGAGATCGTCAACATTGCATTCGATTACAACACCAGTCGTCTGTATGCAGTTGATGGAAAGCGCGGTGGGCTGGGTCTGCTTGACATGGAAACCGGTGCGTATGACTTCATTGCTGAGTTCAATGGCGATTGCGGTGGTCCCATTGTTGCTACTGCTATGACGGTTACCAGAGATGGTACCGTTGTCATTGCTGATATGCAGAGTAAGCTGTACACGGTCGATCCCGACACTGCAAAAACCACTAAGATCTATGATGGTGGTACGGACAGCTGGTTCTATGGTACCATGTCCTATGACTACAACACCGACAGCATCTACTGGAATCCCTGCATGAATGCGGGCTTCTCTCCCTTGAACTTGGTTCGTCTGGTTGACGATGGCACACGTGCTGTTGTTATGGACATTGGCGATGTATCCACTAAGGCTGGTGTCGAGCAGACTGTCATGTTCGCAATTCCCGACAATGAGCCGGAAGCAAAGCAGATTCCTGTTGAGGGAATTACAATCACCAACGGTGATAAGGTACAGGGCCTGATTGGCAGCCAGATTCAGCTGAACGCCGAGACGGTTCCTGCCCGTCCCACTGTCCGCACCAAAACTTGGACCTCTGACAACGAGGATGTTGTTAAGATTGATAATTATGGTGTTATGAGTCTGGTCGGCTGTGGTACTGCTACCATTACCGTTTCCATTTCCAACAAGGCACCTGATGGCCGTACCTTTACGGATACAATCGAGGTTGAGGTTTACGAGGCTGCCGGCCACATGGATGCTTTCCTGTGTGCTGACGAGGGTGGCTCCGGTTATTACGACTTCTGGATCTCCATGAATGACTATGACCTGCAGCATGCCGAGGTCGGCGAGAGCATGATTTCCATTTACTCCCTGCGTACCGGTATTTACTACGATGGTTATTTCTACGGCATTACCAAGACCAACCAGCTGCTCCGGATTGATGCGGAGGATCGTGGTTCTTATGTCACAATCGGTGAAGTATCTGACCACTTGACTGGTATGGCTTTGGACTACACCACTGGTACTGTCTATGGCATGACCTATGACGGTGATCTGGTTACTATCGACCTGAATACTGCTGAAATTACCAAGGTTGGTACCACAGATGCTAAGGTGTATGCAATTGCTGTTGATAAGAGAGGTGTCATGTATGGCGCTGGTTCTGAAAACAGCTATACAGATGGCGCTCTGTACACCATCGATAAGAACACCGCTGCTTGCACCAAGTCCTGTGATCTGCCGTGCATGATTTACTCTGGTCCTGACTACTACGGCGAGATTCAGTATAACTCTCAGCTGGCCTATGACTTTGGCACGGACCGTCTGTATCTGAACGCTAGTTCCTGCTCTAAGATGTATAAAACCTACGGCGGCGTGTTTATGATTCAGCTGGGTGCAGATACTCTCAGTCCTATTGATCTGGACGGAATTTCTCTGGAGCTTCGTGGCTCTATCCGTAAGGGCGATGTATACCTCGGCCTCATGTCCTTCGTTCCTGAGAATAGTGAACTGCCTGTACACAAGGTCAATGGTATGATTATGGAGAAGGAATTCGGTCGTGTCGAAACTGGTAAGACAACCAAGCTGGTTGCACAGGTTCGTCCCTCCAATGCAAATGATACTTCTCTGACATGGAAGTCTTCGGATGAAAGCATTGCTACTGTTGACAATCAAGGTAATGTAACCGGTGTTTCTGCTGGTGCTGTTACCATCACAGCGACCAGTAATGAGAACAGTGAGATCTCCGCTACCTGCGAGATCAATGTTGTTACACTTACAGGCGAACAGTCTGTTGCATACACTGCAGTTGTTGACGAGGATGCTCTGTATAAGTTCAACCCTGCTCTGCCTGCTCAGACCGCTGAGAGAATCGGTACTGTAAACGGTAAGATCGCCGGTATTGCTCAGAGCAAGGATGGTCTGTATCTTGGTGTCATTGAGAACGGTGATGTCAAACTTTATTCCTACAGCTTTGAAACCGATGAAATGACCTTCTTGACCAGACTGATTACTCTCGGTAACCTGAAGGGCATTGCTTACGATGAAGTGAACAACCTGCTCTATTGTATTGATGGTTTCTACATCTTACAGTATGACCTGAGTAAGGTGGACCCCAACGGCGGCGCTCTGTGGTATGCTGGTTATGTTATGGATGCTGACTATGCAACATTGAACGGTATTGCTGTTGTGGACGAGACCGTTTACTACACCGGAACCAACTGGGATGCAACTTCTACAATGCTTATGAGCTATGACAAGTACTTCTCTACTCGTACTGTGATTTCCCGTGATGTCGGTATGAATACTCTGGATGAGAAAACTGAGATGGCTTACGACAGCTCTATCGGTAAGTTCTACATCTCTGATGTTATGAACAATCTGTATACCATGGAAATTATCAATGGTGCAGAGGGCAGCTACGATGTTGAGATTGAGCCCATTGACAAGGTGGGTGATGGCTTGACATTCTCCGGCCTGGCTATTAAGGCAGCAGCTGCTGAATAATCAGGTTTCACTTCCTGAAATCGCATAAAACTTTAAGCCTGGGGGTTTTTGCCCCCAGGCTTTTTGTAAGGTAAGTGCTCATATTCTGACTTCCAGCTGGTCTATATATTTCAATTGGATAATTCCTTTGCAGTTAAAGATATCGCTTTCTCGTATAGACTTTACTTTACATTTCATTGGAGGAAGTAGTACTTCTCCATCTTCGTTTCTGATCCACGGTGCGAATTGATCCAGTTCTAAAACAGGGCTGCCCTTTGGAACCACTATTTCAAATCTGTAAAAGGAATCGCTGGTGTCTTCCTCATATGGAGTAACCGAGGTGGAGGAAATATTTTGAAACTCAATAAACTCATTGTCCTTGTAGTAATTCAAAATATCACCGACCCGTCTATGCCAGACGGTTCGGTACAGCAGCGTATCTTTTTCGGTAGGTCCCATGGCACCTAAAATATTGGAAACGTCATTTTTCGCCCGCTCTATAATCTCTGATTCTGTTGCCTCGTTCCATTCTTCGTATATTCTGCTCTGATAATATCGAATCATTTGATCGCTCAAGACATTTATACCATCTGAGTGTTCTTTTAACATTCCTTTTGAGTCAGTGTTCACAATATCTGCAAATCTGCGTAACTCACTTATATTGTTGCAGAGAAGGTTGTTGATAAGCAGGTAATCGTTTCTTGTATAAAAGAAAATGGATTCTTCCAAGGTCATGGCGTTCATCTCCGGTTTATGTTGTATAGGTAGACACATGCCGCAATTTCAATCCCGTCTTATGATTACATTTTACGCCAAGGATTCATTGTTTCATATAGTTTTCTGCTTGCTTTGTAAACATTACATAATGGGTTCCATACAGATGCTTCCATGCTCCAAACCGCAATCCCATCTGCATTCCGGATTGTAGGCAGTCGATGAGCTACGACAAACGTTATGACTTAGTTGGCTGTGCTTAGCATGGAGTCCAATACGATTTGCTGTATTGGTTTGAATCATAGGTCAATCTTCATTCCGTCATAGGCTACACTTATCGGCGATTGCCGTAGCTCTTTTTCCATGTCTTCATATAACCAATTTCCATTATGAGAAAAATGTGTTATGACCCATTTGGTATTGCTGTTTGTAATTTTTTCACAGTCCAGTCTTTCTTTCAGATCCAGCACATTCTCAAAGCCCATGTGTCCCCAGTATTGGGAAAAACACTTTCCCATGGTGCAATCAACACATACACAATTCACTTGTTTTCCACGGAGTCCCTGGTAAAATTCCTCACTCAATACTCCGGTATCATAGGCATGCAAATAGCACACAGAGTCTTTTTCCAATAAGTATAAAAGAGCATCTTCGGTTTTCATGTGGCTGGCAGGGAGTGCCGTAATTTTGTATTCATCCAGCATAAAAGTATCAAATGGCTTTACCTCATGGGGGACCAGATAATTCCAAATCTCAGGTTCTGAGAACCGTTTTGCCATTTCTTTGAGCAAACCGATTACAGCCGCATTTCCATAGACATGAAGCTGCTTTTGACCCCAGTTTTTCCCGTAACCCGGAAGTCTCATTAAAAGGTCCATGGGATAAAAATGATCGTCATGGGAATGTGTTACCAGAAGATGTGAAATTGCGGATAAGTCGATGTGATTATTCAGCATATGCATATAACTATCTGCTGGAAAATCGATCAACAGCCTATTGTCAATCAGCGTTTGTGCTCTTGTACGAATTTCTTTTCCGCCTGTTTTTCTGGCGTGAGAGCACACCGGACAGTTACAAAACAAGGCAGGAATGCCTTCTGCTGCCGCTGTGCCCAGAATTTTAATGTGCATAATTATCCCTCCAAAGAAAAATCGGTATCCCTCGTATTGGAAATATGCCGAAAATCGGACCGTTACTTAATGCGATTTTTAACCGGAAATTTCCATGAAAGGACACAAAATCATTAACACAATCTTTCGACTTTATATTTGCTGCAAGATAAGATACGTGAAATTGTACAGGAATAAAAACAGCTACAGTTTACCAGCCACTGATAAAATGAAATTGTTACAGAACATTCTGTACGGAGGCAGCAAACGATGTCTAGCAACATTTTACGATTTAACAAGAAAATTATCAAGAGTCAGAGCAAAAAATTAGTCTATGGCATGATAGAAGTTACACTGAAAGAGGTTTTCATATAGCAATGAGTTTTCATACAGATTTTTCTGGATCATTTGGTCCACGATAAATTGCCTCAGCCACCCTTTAAAAGAATAGGGGAGCTGAGGCAAATGGCTATAATAGGTTGGATTTTTAAAGAAAATCGAGTGCTAGAAAAATGTTAGAAAGGAAACTGGGAGGGAGAGAAAACCAAACTTTTACATAAAGAAAACCGTCTAATTCATTTGAATTAGACGGTTTTATGGTTGCGGAGGCAGGATTTGAACCTACGACCTTTGGGTTATGAGCCCAACGAGCTTCCGGGCTGCTCCACTCCGCGATGTCTGCTGCAATCGCTCATTGCTCATTTATAATACCATAGGGATACGGAATTGTCAAGCACTTTTTTAAAATATTTACAAAAAACTTTCTCCCTCAACTTTTCAGCTGAGGGAGACTTTGCTTAAAGAA
>CAUWEI010000121.1:0-8411 GCA_963557675.1 uncultured Oscillospiraceae bacterium
TTCAGGAGGCCCGTGCAGCATATGAGGCCTTGACGGAGAACCAGAAGAAGCTGGTCAAGAACCTGCAAACCCTTGTAGATGCAGAAAAGGCATTGGCAGAGCTTCAGCAGAAGCTGCCCTTTGAGGACGTGGAGCGGGAAAAATGGTATTATGAGCCAATCAAGTATGTCTGGCAGAATGGCATTATGAACGGCGTTTCCGACCATCGCTTTGCTCCGAAACATTTCATTACTCGTGGGATGTTTGTGACCATCCTGTACCGGATAGAGGGTGAGCCGGAGACCAGCGGAACCCATTCCTTTAACGATGTGCCGGAAGAAAAATGGTATGTCGATCCGGTGTGCTGGGCGGCTGAACACGGTATCGTGGAAGGCGTGGGAGAGGGAAGATTTGCTCCTGATTCCCAGATTACCAGAGAACAGGTGGCGGTAATGCTCCTGCGTTACGCTCAGTACAAGGGCTATGACACCACGGCTTCCAGTCCGCTGGAACCGTATACCGACGCAGATGCCATCCATGCTTGGGCCAGACCGGCTATGCAGTGGGCCAATGCCACTGGAATTCTGGTGGGCCGCAGTGCCACCCGGTTGGTACCTCGTGGCAAGATGACCCGTGGCGAGGCGGCTGCTGTGGCCATGCGGTTCTTGGAAACCATTGCAAAATAATACTCCAGGGCAGGAGGGAGATTGACTCCCCACCTTCCTGCCTGTTTCCTCCAATGCCATAGCGGGCATTGCGTTGGCCCCCAGAGTGGTGCAAACCGTTCTGGGGGCCTTGTTTTGGGTTCCAAGTGAGAAATGCAACTTTTTTACATAACACGGTTGACTTCTTTTGCAATCATGGTATGATGAAAAAAGAATACCGCTTTTCAAGTGATTGCGGCAATTTTCGGGAGGAACTCTTTATGAGTAAGAAAAAGAATATTATTTTTATCTGTACCGACCAACACAGAGTAGATACATTCTCATTTTATAAGCAGGATACCATCTGCCAAACCCCCGTTCTGGACCGTCTGGCGCAGGAAAGTGTGATTTTTGACAATGCTTACACCTCTTGCCCGGTATGTACCCCGGCCCGTGGTTCTATGCAGACCGGATTGTATCCGTCCAAAACCGGAATGGAAACCAACTCCTACCAGACCGGCTGCCGCACCCATGAATTGTGCGATGTTCCGTTCCTGCTGAACCGCAGATTGGAGTCTGTGGGCTACAACTGCGGCTATACGGGTAAGTGGCATCTGGGCGTTGGTAAGGACAAGACCGCTACCGAAGAGGGCAGAGCCTTGTTGGGAATTTTGGATCAGGGCTTTCTGGATGTGGCCCCCTACATCGGAAGAGGCTCCGTTCCCACAGAGCTGGGCTACATCGGTGACGATTTCCCCGGACACGGCTGCGGCGGCTGGAAATTCCCTCAATATCTGGACTACCTCAAGGAAAACAACTTGAATGTTGAGATTATTAACCAGACCAAGGACAAGCGGCCCGGTGACCACTCCACCGTAGGTGAGGTAGTGACCCCCATCGAATCCACTGTAGAATATTTTCTGGTGGAGCGGGCCAAGGCCATCATTGACCAGCTGACCCAGGAGGACAAGCCCTTCTACTTCCAGCTGAATTTCTGGGGCCCCCATGAGCCTTTCTTTGCACCCACCAAATATCTGGATCTGTACCGCAATGTGCCCATTCCCAAGAATCCCACCTTTGATGAGGATGTGACCGATGCGCCCAGAATTTACGACCTGATTCGCAGACCGGAACTTCCTTGGGAGTTCTTCCAGGATACCCTGCGGCACTACTATGCCTGCATCACTCACATTGATGCTCAGATTGGCCGTCTGGTGGACTATCTGAAGGAAAAGGAACTCTATGACAACACCACCATTATTTTTGGTGCAGACCACGGCGACAATCAGGGCTGCCACGGCGGTCTGGAAAACAAGTCCTACAGCATGTACGACGACACCACAAAGATTCCTCTGATGATTAAGCCCGCAGGAAACCACTGCGAGAGCTACCATCAAAAGGCTTTTGTAGGTACCTGTGACATTTATGCCACCATTTTGAAGGAGGCAGGCTACAATCCCACCGATTCCTTTGGATACGGCGACGGTCGGCCCCTCAATGGGTTCTTTGAAAACAAGGAACAGGAGTGGAGCGATGAAATCGTGACCGAGGGCATGGGTGCATTCTCCATCATTGCCACCCAGCGGATGTTCCGTAAGGGCAAGTATAAGTATGTGTTCAACGGAGCCGGTACCGACCAGTTCTTTGACATGGAGGCTGACCCGCTGGAGATAAAGAACCTCATTCACGACAAGGAGTATCAGGACATTATCTATCACGTGAAGGACTGCTTTGCCGACTGGATGAAGGAACATAACGATATTATTCGGGATGCCTTCTGTAAGCTGAACCATCTGAAAGAATGGGCAGAAAAATAAATACGTTGGCTGTAGTATAGCATTGGCCCCCATGTTGGTGAAAACCTCCATGGGGGCCTTGTTTTATGGTTGGGCGGAAGAATTTCGCCGGAATTTTGCCGGGGTGATGCCCTTGCGTTTACGGAACTGGGCCACAAAATGGCTGGTAGTGGCAAAGCCTGTTTCTGCGGCAATGTCTGTGATGTCCTTCTTTGTGGTGAGAAGAAGCTTTTCGGCTTCGCTGATTTTCAGCCAGAGCAGATACTCCCGGAAGGTAACCCCTGTACAGTGGTGGAACTGTTGGGAAAAATAGTTGTAGCTGAGACCGCAGACTTGGGCAACCTCTTTTTCTGTGGTGGTCTGATAATGACAAGAAGTGTAGGAAATGGCTTGTTTGATCTCCGGGGAAAAATGGATGGAGGAGGGCAGACGGCCAGAGGCCTTCCAAAGTCTGAAAATGGTGGCAAATATTTTTAGAATATTGGCCCAGATCACAAAAGCATAGGCATCTTCCTGCCTGTTCCATTCTTCCATGATTTCCAGCAGCAGAGACTCGATGGCGGTGCCCTGAATCTGGGCAGGGGAGAAGATATAGCGGTTTTCCTCTCCCGAGATAAAGGGAAAGGCGTACTGAAATACATGGAAGGGTGTTTCGGTTTCATAGAGAATATGAGGGGAGAATTTGACGCAAATATAGTGGGTAGGGGTGAAAAACTGCACATCATGGGCTTTTTGGGAGTTCACAACGATGAGCGTACCGGGCGAAAAGGGATTCGGGGTTTCGTTAATCCAGACGATTCCCTCTCCTTCCATGTAGTACAGAAGCTCAATGTATTCATGGTAGTGATAGTGCGGCTGGTAGAGCTTCTGAATTTCCGGAGGGTGCGGCATTACATCACAGCACAGACAGTGCAGATCACTTTCCACGCCGTCAATAAAATAGGGGGCTTCTCTTTGCTGTTTCATAAAATGACTCCTCTTCAAATCGTAAAAAAACGACATTTTTACATAAAGATATTATAGCAATGAAAAAGTCAAAATGCTATACTGATTGCATAGAAAAGCCAGAATGATTGAGGAGGTTTTGACAAATGAAACAAAAATTAAGGGTTGGAATCATCGGACTGGGCGGTATTTGCAGATGCGCCCATATGCCCGCTTATGAGAAAATGGAAAATGTGGAGGTTGCAGCTATCTGTGACATTCTCCCGGAAAAAATTGAATCCTTCCGTCAGCTGTTTCCCAAGGTAGAGGCTCCTGCTTTTACCGATTACAAAGAGCTGTTGCAGGTAGAGGGACTGGACTATGTGGACATCTGCACCCCCAACTATCTGCACTCGGTGATTGCAGTAGATGCCCTTCATGCAGGACTGCACGTGTTCACAGAAAAGCCCGATGCGGTCAGCGTGGAAGAGGCCCTCAAGATGAAACAGGCCGCAGAGGAGACGGGGAAACATCTCATGGTCATGCGGAATAACCGCTACCGTCCCAGCTCCCAATTCCTCAAGAAGTACATTGAACAGGGGAAAATGGGGGAAATCTACTGCGGACGCTGTGGCTGGATTCGCCGCCGTGGCATCCCCGGAAAGGGTGGCTGGTTCACCACCAAGGAACAATCCGGCGGCGGCCCCCTCATTGATTTGGGTGTACACATGATTGATTTGTCCATCTGGCTCATGGGCAACCCCACCCCGGTGGCGGTGTCCGGCTGTACCTATCGGAAGTTTGCAGACAGCGATGTGAGCGATTCTGTCCATTCTTCCTTTGGAGAAAAGAAATCCGACGGTATTTTTGATGTGGAAGATTTGGCTATGGGCTTTATCCGCTTTGATAACGGGGCCTGTCTGCAAATCGAATTCTCTTGGGCCTCCAATATTGAGCAGGAAGAGGCGTTTGTGGAGCTGAGAGGCACCAAGTCCGGTTCCAAGTTCTCCAGCAAGTATGACGGGATTCACATTTTCACGGAAGAGAATGGACAGTGCGTGGATCTATTGCCCACGGTGCTGGACAGCACGGGAACCGATCACCACGAAGCCAATCTGCGCCACTTTGCGGATGTCCTGCTTCAGGACAAGGCACCGGACTTTGTGCCGGAACAGGGCGTGAATATGATTCGGATTCTGCAAGCGATGTATCGCTCGGCAGAGCTTGGCAGAGAAGTTACACTGTAAGGAGACGGTAACATGAAAGTAACGGTATGGAATGAAAACATCCACGAAAAGGAAAACCCGGAGGTCACCAAGCTGTATCCCGGCGGACTTCACGGTTATATCAAGCAGTTTTTGGAATGTGACCAGATTCAGGTGCGGACGGCTACCTTGGATCAGGAGCAAGATGGTCTGCCGGAAGAAGTGCTGGCAGATACCGACGTACTCATTTGGTGGGGCCATCGGGGACACGATTTGGTGAAGGACGAGACCGTGGAACGGGTACAGCGGCATGTGTTAAGCGGCATGGGCCTGATTGTGCTCCATTCCGGCCACCACTCCAAGATTTTCAAGCGTCTTATGGGTACCACCTGCAACCTCAAGTGGAGAGATCTGGCAAGAGAACGGGTCTGGACGGTGAAGCCCCAGCATCCCATTGCACAGGGCGTAGAGGACGGATTCCTTCTGGACCCGGAGGAGATGTACGGCGAAGCCTTTGACGTTCCCAACCCGGAGGATGTTATTTTTATGGGTTGGTTTAACGGCGGTGAGGTGTTCCGCAGTGGCTGTACCTGGACCAGAGGAAACGGAAAAATCTTCTATTTCCAGCCGGGTCATGAGACCAATCCCTCTTTCCAGAATCCCAATGTTCAGAGAATTATTAAAAATGCAGTGTCCTGGGCCTGTCCGGTGCGCCACGAAGAACCCATTCCCGTGGTTCACTTTGAAGCCCTGGAAGGATAACATAGGAGGAAATAAGTATGGAACTTTCTGTCATGTCTCCCGTGCTGGCCCAAATGGGTCTGGAGGACGCTTTGCGTTACCTCCATGGTCTGGGCGTGGACAGCCTGGAAATTGGTGCCGGCGGCTATCCCGGTAAGGCTCACTTGGACCCCAAGGAGTATCTGGGCCACCCGGAGAAAATCGAGGAATTCAAAAATCTTCTCGAAAAATATAACATGAAGCTTTCTGCAGTGGCCTGCCACGGAAACCCCATTCACCCCAACAAAGAGATTGCCCAGACCTTCCATGAGGAATTTGTAGACGCCATGAAGGTGGCGGTGGCGTTGGGGGTAGATACCATCGTGGGATTTTCCGGCTGTCCCGGTGACTGTGAGGAGTCTAAGAATCCAAACTGGGTCACCTGTGCATGGCCTTCGGAGTATCAGGATATTCTGAACTGGCAGTGGGAAGAGGTCTTGATTCCGTATTGGAAAAAGACGGCGGAACTGGCAAAGGAAATTGGTATCAAGAAGATTGCCTTTGAGATGCACCCCGGTTTCTGCGTGTACAATCCCTCTACACTTCTGCGGCTGCGAAATGCGGTAGGGGACATCATCGGTGCCAATGTGGACCCCAGCCATCTGTTTTGGCAGGGCATTGACCCCTGTGAGGCCATTAAAATGCTGAAAGGGGCCATTTATCACTTCCATGCAAAGGATACGAAGATCGACGAAGCCAATACAAAGAGAATCGGCGTACTGGACACCCAGAATTATGGGGACATCGCCAATCGGGCCTGGTCGTTCCGTACCGTGGGCTATGGCCATGGGGCGCAGGTGTGGAATGACATCATCAGCACTTTGAAAACCGTGGGATATGACGGAGCCATCAGCATTGAGCATGAAGATGGGTTAATGTCTCCCGGAGAGGGCTTGGAAAAGGCGGTGGCCTTCCTGAAAGATGTGATTATTTATGAAAAGGCTGGTGATATGTGGTGGGCGTAACACATAAATTGGGCATCATTGGATTCGGCGGTATGGCCCGATTCCACTTTGACAGCCTGAAAGAGTACCCCAGATTGCAGATTAAGGGTATTTTTGACCTGGACGAAAAGGCCTGCAACGCAGGCAGGGAGCGGGGAACCTATGTCTATTCCTCTTTGGAAGAGCTTCTGGCAGACCCGGAACTGGACCTTGTACTGGTGGCAACCACCAACGATGCCCACAAATCCCTGTCCATTGCGGCTATGGAGGCAGGAAAGCACGTCATTTGTGAAAAGCCCGTGACCCCGACCCCGGAGGATTTGGAAGAAATCATGGCAGTTTCCGAAAAAACCGGAAAGGTCTTTACCATCGACCAGAACCGGAGAACCAACCGGGATTTTGTGCTGATGCGCCGATGTGTGGAACAGGGCCTCATCGGAAAACCCTATGTCATTGAATCCCGTGTGGAAGGCTCCCGTGGAATGCCTTCCGGCTGGCGTACCATGAAAGCACTGGGCGGCGGCATGATGCTGGATTGGGGCGTTCACCTCATTGACCAGCTTATGTATATGGTTGACGAGCCTGTAACTCAGGTGTACTGCAAGATGCTAAGTATTCAGTATCCTGAGGTGGACGACAACTTCCATCTCAATATGACCTTTGAAAGCGGCCTCACCGCCATTGTGGAGGTGGGCACCAACCATTACATTCCCCATCCCAGATGGTACGTCATGGGTACCGACGGCACCCTTCAAATCGACAACTGGGATTGTGAGGGCAAAATCGTCCGGCGGCTGGACAAGGAGGACGTGTGGGAAGAGGAAGTGTTCTACACCAGAGCAGGGCCCACCAAGACCATGGCCCCCAGAAGCTCCGGCTCCACGGAAACCGTTGCATTGTCCCTTCCGGAGGATGTGGTGGACCATCTTTCTGTGGTCTATGACCAGTTTCTGGATGCCGTGGAGGGAAAAGCACCCCTTACCATTCAGCCCCAGCAGGCTATGCGTGTGCTAAAGGTCATGCAGGCGGCTTTCCGGTCCGCCGAAACCGGCACCTGCCAGCAGGTCTCTATATAATAAGGAAACAAAAAACGCGGACCATCCCATTTTGTTTGGAATGGTCGGCGTTTTTCTGTCAAATCCCGAAAAGATGGGAAATATGGATGAAAAATCGTCCCCGCATCCGGAGAAAATCCCAAATCCGGGGCTACCCCATAGTCATTCGGCGGTAGACACTGAGACGTTTTCTTACAAAGTGTTTCCGCCCGGAAGGCTTTTGACGCAGGAACGAAAGCAAATAAAGCAGCGAACAATCCAGGTTTTACAATCATATAAAATTTCATAGTATCCTATAAAATAATTTTCTGACACTGTTATAAATGTACAATATATGGGGCATGGTTATGTTAAAATATCATAAATATTTGCATAGCTATTGACATGAGACCGAATCTATATTACAATTGCGGTTAGTAAGAAGTGGGTGAATCGCCGGAAGCGTGAGATCCGATTTTATCCTCCCAACCTCGGAAACCGGGGAAGGATGGGATGCGTATGAGGTGATTTGTCCGCCAGCCACGGAGCATCTTGTGCCGCAAGGCAGAATTTAGATAAATATTTGCAGGGAGTGAAAACAAGTGGAAAAGATTTATGACGTAGTCGTTCTCGGCGCCGGCCCTGCCGGACTGACCGCTGGTTTGTATGCTGGACGGAGCAGACTGTCCACTTTGATCGTTGAGAAAGGTAAAGATGGCGGCCAGATCGCCATTACCAACGAGATCGAAAACTATCCCGGTCAGGAGGTGGAAGGCGAGTCCGGTCCCAGCCTCATTGCTCGTATGACCGCTCAGGCTGAGAAATTCGGCGTGGAGCGTGCCAGCGATGTGATTAAGGAAGTCGAGCTGGTCGGCGATGTGAAGAAGCTGATCGGCAACAAAGGTACTTACCTGGCTAAGACCGTCATCGTGGCCACCGGTGCGTTCCCCCGTCCCATCGGCTGCGAGAACGAAGGCAAGTTCGTGGGCAAGGGCATTTCCTTCTGCGCTACCTGTGACGCTTCCTTCTTTGAAGATTTCGAGGTCTATGTCGTAGGCGGCGGCGACGCTGCTGTGGAAGAGGCTATGTATCTGACCAAGTTCGC
>CAUWEI010000122.1:0-8389 GCA_963557675.1 uncultured Oscillospiraceae bacterium
GTCCAGAGATGAGGACGAACCAAAGCGTGAACCTGAGGCCAAGCCCCAAATGCAAAAGAGCAAACGCATTGTGCTGACGGTTCTGATTGCGGTGTTCCTTGTGGTTCTGGTCAGCACCTGCTGGTACACTGTGGACGACAAGCAGCAGGCTGTGGTCACTACCTTTGGTAAGGTGACGGATGTTACCGGAGCAGGTGTTCACTTTATGCTTCCCTTCGGTATGCAGAAGGCAGAAAAGGTGGATGTGAACGTCTATCAGAAGCTGGAGCTGGGCTATCGAGTGGACAGCGCAGCCGCCGATGGCTATGACGTTGTGAAAGAAGAAGGCATGATGATTACAGGCGATTATAATATCGTCAATGTGGAATTTTTCGTAGAATATAAGGTTTCGGACCCTGTAAAATATCTCTACAGCTCCTATGACCCCGAAGAAATCCTGCGGAACCTGATTCAGAGTCAGGTGCGTAACGTGGTAGGCTCCACCAAGGTGGACAGCGTTCTTACCGATGGAAAAGAATCGGTACAGATGCAGGTGAAGGAATTGGTAACAGAGGTGCTTCAGGAATATGACATCGGCCTGACTCTGGTAGATGTCCGGATTCAGGACGCAGAACCTCCTACGGCAGACGTAATTGAAGCCTTTAAGGCGGTGGAAACCGCCAAGCAGAAGGCCGAAACCGTGGTCAATGAGGCAAAGGCTTACCAGAACGCCCAGCTTCCCAAGGCCCAGGCAGAGGCGGACCACCTGATTCAGAATGCAGAATATCTGAAGCAGGCCCGTATCAATGAGGCCCATGAGCAGGTGGCTATGTTTAACGCCATGTATGAAGAGTACAAGCTGAATCCGGATATTACCCGATCCAGAATGTACTATGAAGCCATCAGCCAGGTGCTTCCCGATGTGAAGCTGTACATTAACACCTCCACCGGCAACGGAGTAGACATGGTGCTGCCGCTGGAAAAATTTGTGGAGCAATCCGAGAAAGAGTCTGTAGCACGGACGGAAACGCAGCCTGCAACCCAGCCCGCTGAACAGACGGAAGGAGGAAACAACGAATGAAAAAGACCGTCATAACCGTTGTGGTCGTACTTTTTGCTTTGATTCTCATTAGCGGCTGTGTGTATACCGTGGGAGAAAATGAGTACGCCTGTACGGTTCGATTCTCCGAAATCATCCACACCACCCAGGCACCCGGCCTTCATTTTAAGCTACCGTTCCTGGATCGGGTTACCTATTATCCCAAGGCGGTAGAACTGTATGATATTCCTCCCTCTGAAGTGCTCACCTCGGACAAGCAGAACATGACCGTGGACTGCTACATCCTGTGGAAAGTGGAGGACCCCAAGCTGTTCTATCAGTCTCTCGGTACCACCAGCGTGGCAGAGGAACGTCTCAACGCTCTGACTTATAACACTCTGAAAACTGTCATGGGTACCTTGTCGCAGTCCGATATTATCAACATGGAAGATGCCGGAGAGAGAAACGATATTTACGAAGGCATTACCGACAGCGTGGATGCCTTGGCCAACAACTACGGTATTCAGGTGACCGATGTAAAGATTAAGCGTTTTGATTTGCCTGAATCCAATGAAAACGCCGTGTACAGCCGTATGATTTCCGAACGAAATCAGATTGCGGAGAAGTACACTGCCGATGGCAACTACGATGCTTCCATTATCCGAAATGATGTGGATAAGCAGGTCAACATTATTGTATCCAATGCCAAGGCGGAGGCTGCAAAGCTGGAGGCCGAAGGTGAGGCAGAGTACATGAGATTGCTGGCTGAGGCATATAATACAGAAGAGAAAAAGGACTTTTACGAGTTTACTTTGGCTCTGGATGCCCTCAAGCAGTCTCTGGATGCAAAGGATAAAACCATTATTCTGGACGCCGATTCTCCCTTGGCGAAAATTCTTCTCAATCGCTGATTTTTCTTGCAAACTCAAAAACTCTATGGTATAGTAAAGTCATAATTCGGAAAAGGAGTGATCGTATGGCTACTCTCTGGTGGTTTATTGCAATGTTGGCCTTTTTTGCAATCGAAGGGGCTACCGTCAGCCTGGTTTCCCTCTGGTTTGCTGGCGGCGCAATGGCGGCAATGATTGCAACGCTGTTTTCGGCTACGTTTCCGGTGCAGTTTACCGTGTTTGTGGTAGTTTCCGCTCTGTGCCTGCTTACTCTGCGTCCGCTGTTTCGCAAGTATATCAAACCTACGGTTACTGCGACCAATATGAACTCTCTGGTTGGAAAAGTGGTTCTGGTAACCGAAATAATCCGGAACCTGGAAGGGGAGGGGGCAGTCAAGGTCAATGACGTGACCTGGACGGCCAGAAGCACCAGCGGTGCCACCATCGAGCCGGGCTGTACCGTCCGGGTGGATCGAGTGGAAGGCTCGAAAGTCTATGTATCTCCGGCAGAAGCTGCCGTAGGCACAAAATAAAAATTTCAGGAGGTAGAAACTATGGAATGGATTTGGATTGTCGTAATTGCATTGGTTGTTCTTATCATCATCGCTCGTAATATTCGAGTGGTACAGCAGTCTCAGGCTTATGTCGTGGAACGTCTGGGTGCTTTTCAGCAGGTCTGGGAAGTCGGTCTGCATATCAAAATGCCCTTTGTAGACCGTGTGGCCAAGAGAGTCAGCCTGAAAGAGCAGGTTCTGGACTATCCCCCTCAGCCCGTTATCACCAAGGATAACGTTACCATGCAGATCGATACCGTTGTTTATTTCCAGATTACCGACCCCAAGCTCTATGCCTATGGTGTAGAACAGCCCATGATGGCAATGGAAAACCTGACCGCCACCACCCTGCGTAACATCATTGGCGATCTGGAACTGGACCAGACTCTTACATCCCGTGACGTCATCAACACCAAGATGCGCTCCATCTTGGATGATGCCACCGATCCCTGGGGCATTAAGGTCAACCGTGTGGAAGTGAAGAACATTCTGCCTCCTCAGGATATTCAGAATTCCATGGAAAAGCAGATGAAGGCAGAGCGTGACCGCCGGCAGGCCATCTTACAGGCAGAAGGCAGCAAGAAGTCCGCTGTTCTGATTGCAGAAGGTGAGAAGGAATCCGCTATTTTGAAGGCCGACGCTGAAAAGCAGGCTGCCATTCTCCGTGCAGAGGCTGAAAAGCAGGCCGCTATCCTCCGTGCAGACGGTGAAGCTCAGGCTATCCTGACCGTGCAGAAGGCATTGGCAGATTCTCTGGCTATGCTGAACGACACCGCCCCCAACGATCAGGTTATCAAACTGAAGGCACTGGAAGCAATGCAGAAGGTGGCAGACGGCAAGGCAACCAAGATCATCATTCCCAGCGAGATTCAGGGTCTGGCCGGTATGGCCACCGGCCTCGTGGAATCCGTCAAGGAAGTAAAGCACTAAGCATTCTGCGAAGGAGCCTGCTGCAAAACCGCAGCAGGCTCCTTTTTGCGTCCAACTGCCACAGGGAGGGAGCGGCAGTCGAAAGGAAGCTTATCCTTCCACCTGGGCACCCAGAAAGTTCGCCAGCGTTTGCACCAGCTTCTGGTCTCCCTCCTGAGGAATGGGACCGGATTCTTCCATAAGGAACATCACGCAGCCCATGAGATCCCCCTGCGATAAAATCGGGGCGGCGGTGGCAATATAATATCGCTCCACCCCTTCTACGGCTTGCAGCTTGGGGCCGCCGGCACAGTAACGGTAGGCCTTTCGACCTTCTATGATGGTTTCCAATTGGGTGGAATTTCGCCGGTCCATCAGTTCCCGACGGTGTGCCCCGGAAAGGGCAATGATGGTGTCTCGATCTGCTACAGCGGCAATCTGTCCGGTGGATTTTCCCATAACGTCACAGATTTGAGCGGCAAATTCCTGTAGGTCTCCCATGGGAGAATATTTTCGGAAAATAACGCCGCCATCTTTTTCTGTGTAAATTTCCAGAGGGTCACCCTCTCGGATACGCAGAGTTCTGCGAATTTCTTTGGGAATTACCACACGACCCAGGTCGTCAATGCGGCGTACAATACCGGTTGCTTTCATAGTTCCTCTCCTTTATCTGGGGCAATGCCCCATTGTTTACCGGTTATATTATTTGACAAAGAAAGAGAAATATGTATTTATGGGATGAGGCTGGAAAAAACGGTATGGTGTTTTCTTGACATAAGGCTTGAAAATTTAGGTTGATAGGACGGCGACGTAGTAGTATAATGTACACAGGTCTATCCAGCAATAGACATTTCATAGGATAAATACAATCGTTCGATAGCAAATCAATTTCTGAATTTCAGGAGGAACAAGTATGCGTTACGAAATAAAAGGCGGTTCGTTTCCTGTGGTAATATGCCAACTGGAAAATGGGGAACAGATGATTACAGAAAAAGGCTCCATGGCTTGGATGAGCCCCAATATGCAGATGGAGACCAAGGGCGGCGGACTGGGAAAAATGTTTTCCAGAGCCTTTTCCGGTGAAAGTATGTTCCAGAATATCTACACGGCCAGAGGAAATGGAATGATTGCCTTTGGTTCCAGCTTTCCCGGACAGATCAAGGCCATTACCATTGGATATGGACAGGAAATGATTTTACAGAAAAGTGCGTTTCTGGCCTCGGAAGCTGGGGTGCAGCTATCGACTCATTTCAGCAAAAAGCTGGGAAGCGGCTTTTTCGGCGGTGAGGCCTTTATTATGCAGCGTCTTTCCGGTCAGGGTACGGCTTTCGTGGAAATCGATGGAGAGCTGGTGGAATATGAACTGCGGCCCGGTCAGCAGATTGTAGTGGACACAGGCAATGTGGCTGGCTTTACTACTGGGGTGCAGATGGATATTCGACAGGTTTCCGGTGCCAAAAATATCCTGTTTGGCGGTGAGGGATTGTTTAATACGGTGCTGACCGGCCCGGGTCGGGTGTGGCTTCAGACAATGCCCATTTATAATGTGGCAATGTCCATTCGTCCCTTTATCCCCACCGGTAACGGCTAAGAGAAATCTTTTCCCCATCTTAGCCCGGTATGGTGTATGATAGGGGAAAGAGTGTGGAAAGGAGTTGACCTATGAATCGGAAACGGGAAATCATCAAAGATTGGAGCATTACGGTGGTATCCCTTGTGGGGAGCTTTTTGCTCAGTCTGTTTTTAGAGCATCAGTATCACACCGACGCCCTGATTCCGGTGGTCTTTGTATTGGGGACGTTTTTGACCTCCGTTTTGACCCGTGGGTATGTCTACGGCGTTTCTTCGGCAGTCTTTGGGGTTTTGGCGGTAAATTTTGCCTTTACCTTCCCATACTTTCATCTGAATTTTATGATTCCGGAAAACCTCATTTCCACCATAATCATGGTGATTGTGTCGCTGGTGACCTGTGGCCTTACGGCAAAGCTGAAACGGCAGGAGGCGGCACGGGCCGATGCGGAAAAGGAACGGATGCGGGCCAATCTGCTGCGGGCGGTATCCCATGATTTGCGAACCCCTTTGACCACAATCTGCGGTTCCAGTTCCGCACTTTTGGAAAATTACGATGCCTTTACGCCGGAACAGCGGGAAACCATGCTCCGGGGAATCCAGATGGATGCCCAATGGCTGAACCGGATGGTGGAAAACCTGCTTTCCATCACCAGAATTGGCAGTGGAGATGTGAAGATTACCAAGGAGGAAACGGCCTTGGATGAATTGGTGGACTCGACACTTGTGACGTTTTCCACCCGGTATCCTTCGGTAAAGGTGACCATTGACATTCCCGATGAGCTTTTGATTATCCCTATGGATGCCATGCTGATTCAGCAGGTACTGATTAACCTGCTGGAAAATGCGGTACAGCACGCCGAAGGAATGACGAGACTATCTCTGCGAGTGATTGCCATGGGAAACAAGGCGGTTTTTGAAATTCAGGACAATGGCAAGGGCATTGATGAGGACATGATAAAAAGCATTTTCTCCGGTCGGTATACCCCGGATGCCGCCACCCTGGACAGCAGCAAAAGCAACTGCGGAATTGGTCTGTCGCTGTGTGCTACCATTGTGAAGGCCCACGGCGGAATCATACAGGCCAAAAATCTCAAAGGCGGCGGTGCATTGTTCCGCTTTACCCTGGATATGCCGGAGGAAGAGGATGAATAACAATAAATATAAACTCCTGCTCATAGAGGACGAGGAGAACATACATAATTTTGTTGCGGCTCTTTTGGAGGCCAATGGCTATCAGGTCATTGGGGCCAAAACCTGCGCCGAGGGAACCATGCTGTTTGCTTCCCACTGTCCCGATCTGGTTATTTTGGATTTGGGACTTCCGGACGGGGATGGAATGGAGTTTCTGCGGCAGATTCGACGGGATTCTCTAGTGCCTGTGATTGTCCTGTCGGCCCGTACGAACGAAGTGGACAAGGTGCAGGCTTTGGATTTGGGGGCCAATGACTATGTGACAAAGCCCTTTGGTTCGGCGGAGCTTTTGGCCCGGGTTCGGTCTGCCATGCGGAATTTTCACTATAGCGTACACAGTGGAGGCGCAGGAAATCGCTATGAGTCTCAGGGCCTTGTCATCGATTATGATGCCCGCCGTGTGTTTTGTCACGGGACGGAAATCAAATTCACACAGATCGAATATAACATTCTGGCTTTCCTTTCGGTTCATCCCGGTAAGGTGATGACCTATGCGGCGATTATCAAGGCCATTTGGGGCTATAACGATTTGGGAAGCCGGAAAAAGCTGCAAGTCAACATGGCCAACATCCGAAAGAAGCTGGGAGCCAAGCCCGGAGAAAAAAGCCACATTGTCAATGAATTGGGTGTGGGATACCGGATGCTCCGCAGTGACGAAGAATAAAACGAGAACCTGCTGTAAAATGTGCGTTTTACGGCAGGTTTTTTATATCTAAAATTATGGGATGTTTTCGTGCAACAAAGTGATATAAAATCCGTCTATCTTAGTAAAGAGGGGAGGGGTGCTATGGAACTTGTACGGTATGGAATCGGGCATTTTTTGGTGGATTTTTTGTGTGCCTGGAAGGTTTTAGGCTTTGTACAGGAAGAACAGTGGATTGCTCTGGCAGTGGTTTACAATTTCTGTGCCTTTGCAATGCAGCTCCCCATTGGTGCATTGGCAGACCGGAGGAGCTGGGGCGGACGAATCTGTGTGCATGGTTCCGTTCTGGTGATTTTGGGATTGGTGCTCCGAAACCCGTGGGCCAGTGTGGTTCTGGCGGGACTTGGCAATGCACTATATCATGTAGGAGGCGGCAGAGCGGTCCTTTGCACCACCAAGGGCTATGGCCCATTGGGTGCCTTTGTAGCACCGGGGGCGATGGGCCTGTTTCTGGGTGGTTTGGTAAGAGGAAAGAACATCTGGGGCGTGTTGGGAGCGATATTGCTTCTTGTTTGTGTGCTGCCTCTGCTTGGAATAAAAGAGAAGCTTTCGTCTCCAAAGGTAGAGCGGACCGGAAAACTTCCGGTGCTGTTTCTGGTGGTGCTGCTTCGCTCCTTTGTTGCTATGACCGCCCAAAGTCCGTGGAAGGTAGGAACGTTTGCGTTTATGGCGGTGCTTTTTACCGCTTGGGGAAAGGCTTTGGGTGGTCTGGCGGCAGATCGTCTGGGTGGAAAAATGGCGGGAGGATTGTCCCTTCTGGGGGCTTCGGTTCTGTTCCTGTTCCCGACCTCTCCGGTGCTGGGCCTTTTGGCGTTGCTGCTCTATCAGATGTCCATGCCCATTACGTTGAAAGATGGGGTAGGGGCCTATCCCGGCACGATTTTCGGTCTGATGACCTTTGGACTTTTTCTGGGATTCCTGCCCGGTATCTTTGGCGTGTCGCTATCTAGTTGGGAAACGGCCCTGTTATCTGCTTGCTCCGGTGCGTTGCTTCTGTGGGGGGCAGGGAGGTGGTCTTCCTGAATTATGTAATCTCATTGGTGTTGACGGTGCTGGTGGAAGAAGCCTTTGCGCTGGCTTGGGGACTCAGGGGACGAGACTTGGGACTTCTGGTGTTAGTAAATGCTCTGACCAACCCCCTGGTGGTGCTCATTCACGGCCTGACTGAGTGGGTGGTTCTGCCGGAGCTTTGGGCCATTGGGACGGAATGGTTCCTATATCGAACTTTGGAAAATCAGCTGAAAAAGCCCTTTCTCTTTGCGTTGGGCGCAAATCTCTTTTCCTACACAGTCGGAGAAATTTTGCAGTTAATTATCTATTAAGGAGGTAAAACAATGAAAAAACTGGTGATTTTAATGCTGGTTCTGTGCCTTGTGGGAACCACGGTGGCCCAGGCGGATATTATCTGGGAGCCGGATGGCGATGCCTTTTTTGAAAAGCACAAGGATGACTTTGTTTTGGAGCAGCAATCCTATTATGTCAATAGCCCGGATGGGGATGCGGAATTCTATAATAGCCCCGGCGGGAAAGTGGTGGATACCAAGTCAAACGG
>CAUWEI010000123.1:0-8351 GCA_963557675.1 uncultured Oscillospiraceae bacterium
CTTTATTATTAGATAGGATGGGAATAATATGACAGAAAGTTTTGAAAGCAGATTTGTTGCTGCACGGCGAAATTATATTGCCTCTCAGTTTGCAAATCTGAATGATATGCAGCGTCAAGCGGTGTTGACAACAGAAGGCCCTCTGCTTCTGCTGGCTGGCGCAGGAAGCGGAAAGACCACCGTGCTAATTAATCGTGTCGCCAACCTGATTCGTTTTGGCTGCGGCAGTGACAGCCAGGAAGTCCCTTATGATGCGAGTGAGGAAGACCTGGCGTTTTTGGAAAATCTGTCGCAGGAGATGTCCCAAGAGGATATGCAGCGAGCGGATGAGCTGTGCGCGCTTCATCCTGCTGCACCTTGGAACATTATTGCAATCACATTTACCAACAAGGCGGCCAATGAGTTGAAGGCACGTTTGGAAAATGTTGTAGGTCCGCAGGGAAGCGATGTCTGGGCTATGACCTTCCATTCTGCCTGCTGTCGGATTCTGCGTCGGGATATTGACCGCTTGGGCTATGACCGGAGTTTCACCATTTATGACACATCCGACTCTGAGAGAATTATCAAGGACATCATCAAGACGATGAATCTGGATGATAAGACCTTCCCTCCTAAAATGATTCTACAGCAAATCAGCAGAGCCAAGGATAAGATGCTTACGCCTAAGTCTTATGCCATTACCGCCAAGTCCAGTGGGGACTACCGACTGGAAAAGATTGCTCTAATTTATGGGGAGTATCAGAAACGTTTGAAGTCCAACAATGCGGTGGACTTTGATGACATTATTCGGCTGACGGTGGAACTACTGGAGTCTTTTGAAGATGTTCGGGAGTATTATCAGCGGAAGTTCCGCTATGTGCTCATTGACGAGTATCAGGATACAAACAAGCTTCAGTATCGCTTGGCTTCTCTGCTGGCAGGTAAGTATGAAAATATCTGCGTTGTGGGCGATGATGACCAGAGTATTTACAGATTCCGTGGCGCAACAATCGAAAACATTCTGAATTTTGAAAAGAACTACCATGGTGCTAAAATCATCCGTCTGGAGCAGAATTACCGTTCTACTCAGTCGATTCTGAATGCCGCAAATGCGGTAATCTCCAACAACCTGGGCCGGAAGGGAAAGACCCTTTGGACCGCCAATGGACAGGGAGACCCGATCCTGTTATACAATGCCTACAGTGAGTCGGAGGAGGCTAATTTTGTTTCCGGACAAATTTTAAGCAAATCTCGTACACGCCCCTTTAAGGATTTTGCAGTTCTGTACCGGACCAATGCTCAGTCCAATGCCTTGGAATATTCTTTCAAAAGAAATGGAATTCCTTACCGAGTCGTCGGTGGTACACGATTCTTTGACCGTATGGAAGTCAAGGATATGCTGGCTTATCTGTGTATCATCAACAACCGGTCCGATGATCTGCGCCTGCGTCGAATTGTCAATAACCCACCTCGTGGATTGGGTGGCAAGACCATGGAAATGATTGAGCGGCTTTCTCGGGCGGAGGGACGTCATCTATACGACATTCTTGCCAATCCCGGAGGATATAGTGCGTTGGAGCGAACCACGCCTAAGATTCAGGCGTTTACAGACCTCATTGAGGGCTGTGCAGGTCTCCTGGCTTCCGGTATGCCGTTGGATGAATTCTATGATGAACTGCTAATCCGTACCGGTTATGCCAAAATGCTCTCGGACAAGCCAACGGAGGAAAATCTCACTCGCTTGGAGAACGTGCAGGAATTGAAATCCAGCATTTTGAGCTATATGGAAAATGCAGATACTCCGAGCCTTTCTGGATTCCTGGAAGAAATTGCTCTTTATACGGATATTGAGCAGTATGATGCCTCTGCGGATGCGGTTGTGATGATGACCATACACAGCGCAAAGGGATTGGAATTCCCGGAAGTATTCCTTGTGGGTTTGGAGGATGGCTTGTTCCCTGGTATGCGTGCAATCGGTGAACCCGATGAAATGGAAGAAGAACGCAGACTTTGTTATGTGGCAATTACCCGTGCTAAGGAGCATCTTACTATTTCTCATGCCCATCAGCGTATGCTGTATGGCCGCACTAATGCTTGTAGCCCTTCCAGATTCCTGCGAGAAATCCCAGAGTCCTGTGTGGAGCAGCGTGGCGGTCCTCGTTCGGATGGCCAGCAGAGCAGATCTTCCACACCCTACGGCAGCAGGCCCAAGGTCAGTGCAGATGCAATCAAGCGGAAGGCCCACATGAAACAGGCGGAGTATTCTGACTTTGTGGCAAAAACAGTAAATCAGACTTCAACCATAGACTACAATCAGGGCGATATGGTAGAACATACTGCATTTGGCAAAGGCATGGTCGTCTCGGCTATGAAAATGGGTGGAGACGCTCTGCTGGAAATTGCATTTGATGAAATCGGCACGAAGCGCCTCATGGCAAAGACGGCTTCTGCACATATGAGCAAGTTATAATTCTTTCTCTTTAGGCGTAAGCTATCCTGGAGGGGTGGTTTATGCGACGACAGAAGCGGTGGCGGTTTCGCCTGTATCTTGTATTGTGCCTGATTTTTGCGGTGGCAGGATTTGTTGTTTTTCGATCAAAATTTGTTCCCATTGCCAGAGATTTGGCGATTACGCAAGTAAAAAATCGGACCTCTGATCTTATAAACGATGCCATTGCAGAGCAAATTGCACGAGACAATATTCAATACGATCGCATCGTCTACTTTGAGAAAGACCTTCAGGGCAGAATTACAGCTCTGAAAACCAACATGAGCGAGGTCAACCGTCTCAAAACCGATATTCTTAATATTATCAATGATGATATATTGGCCTTGGATACACACGACATAGGATTGCCTCTGGGAAACATTCTACTCCCAGAGGTATTATCTGGAAAAGGCCCGACGATTCCGGTACGGGTTATGTCCATCAGTAATTCAGAGGCTCAATTTGTCAGCCATTTTTCGGAGGCAGGAATCAATCAAACATTGCAGCAACTGACCATGGAGGTCAGCGTAGACGTAACCATTCTGGTGCTCAGTGAAACAGAAACGTTTCAGGTAATGAGTCAGGTGGTTGTGGCTGAAACAATCATTGTGGGAGCCGTTCCTGATACTCTTCTTACGACAGGCCCTAACCATACACCATAAAGGAGAACATGCCATGGAACCCAAAGCAAGAATCCAGGAGCTGACAGCCCTGCTGGAAGATGCAAATTACCGTTATTATGTGCTGGATGATCCACATATGGCAGATTTTGAATACGATAGACTTCTGCGAGAACTGGAAGAGTTGGAAGGTCAGTATCCCCAGTACGCTTTTCCGAATTCTCCTACACGCCGAGTTGGCGGAGAAGCATTGAGCCAGTTTGAGAAGGTTGAGCACCCAGTTCCTTTGGAGAGCTTGCAGGATGTTTTTTCCATGGATGAACTGAAAGAGTTTGATCAGAAGCTGCGAGAGTCTGTGCCGGATGCTTCTTATTCGGTCGAGCCCAAGGTGGATGGCCTTTCTGTGGCATTGGAGTATATAGATGGGCAGTTTGTGCGTGGTGCTACCAGAGGTGACGGCAGAATCGGTGAGGATGTGACAGAGAATCTCAAGACCATCCGTTCTATCCCTATGCAGCTTTCCAATGCTCCGCATCGGCTGATTGTCCGGGGCGAGGTTTTCATGCCTAAAAAAGTGTTTGAAGCTCTCAATGAGGAACGAGAAAAAGCAGGGCAGAGTCTCTTTGCCAATCCAAGAAATGCAGCGGCTGGTTCTCTGCGGCAGCTCGATTCTAAGATTGCAGCACAGCGAAAGCTGGATATTCTGGTGTTTAACCTTCAGCTAGCAGAGGGGATGAGCTTTGAGACCCATAGTGAGGTGCTGAACTATCTGGAATCTCTCCGTTTTCCTGTGATCCCCCATAAAACTTGCAGTGCATTTTCGGACATCTCTGAGCGAATCGTAGCGATCAATGAGGACAGGGGAGAGCTTTCTTTTGACATCGATGGTGCTGTTATCAAACTGGAGAATCTAAAAAAACGACAGGATTTGGGCAGTACAGCGAAATTTCCTCGCTGGGCAGCAGCTTACAAATATCCGCCTGAAATTAAATCTACAGTGGTAGAGAACATCATTATTCAGGTGGGACGAACCGGTGTTCTGACGCCCAAAGCAGTTGTTCGGCCTGTACGTCTGGCCGGAACTACGGTTACCAATGCCACATTGCATAATCAGGATTTTATTTCGGAGAAGGATATTCGCATTGGTGATACGGTGAAAATCCGAAAAGCTGGCGAAATCATTCCTGAAATTTTGGAAGTTGAACTGGACAAACGACCGAAGGATGCACAGGCCTATCATCTTCCATCTGCTTGTCCTGTTTGTGGTGCGGAAGTAGTTCGAGATACAGATGGTGCATTTTGGCGTTGCACCGGTGCCGAGTGTCCGGCTCAGCTGTCTCGGAATATCGCCCACTTCGTGTCCCGGGATGCAATGGATATCGACGGCTTGGGTACATCCATTGTAGAAAGCCTTATTGAGAAGGGCTATATCGTATCTCCTGCGGATATTTATACGCTGACGCTGGAGGAACTGAAAGGTCTCTGGAAAAGTGGCGATACTGCCGCTAAAAAGTTGCTGAAAGCGATTGAAGCCAGTAAGTCTCAGGACTTGAGCCGCCTGATTTTCGGACTGGGAATTCGCCAGGTGGGTGCAAAGGCAGGAAAAACACTAGCATCCGCATATGGCTCTTTGGATGCCTTGATGAATGCGGATTTAGAGAGTTTGACACAGGTGCCCGATGTAGGCGCGATTACAGCACAAAACATTCTTGACTGGTTTGCTCAGCCACAGTCGAAACATCTGATTGAAAAGCTGCGAAATGCCGGAGTAAATTTCCAATCTACGATTCAGAAGCTGGATGACCGGTTTGCAGGGAAAACCTTTGTTTTGACTGGTGCCCTCTCTCTGTTCACCAGAGAAGAAGCTACAGAGAAAATTGAACTATGTGGGGGAAAAGCTTCTGGTTCGGTGTCTAAAAAAACTAGCTTTGTTGTTGCTGGTGAGAATGCTGGCTCTAAGCTTAAAAAAGCAAATGAGCTTGGGATCCCTGTTTTAACAGAAGAAGAGTTCCTGAAGATGTTGGAGTAAACAGACTACTACTAGGAAATTGAAAAGGGAACACTGAATGATAACAACAGGCCGCTGTTAAGGCGGCCTGTTTTCGGTATCCATATGATCCAAAGGGACACCTGAGCACTGCTTGGGTGTCCCTTTTTATGATGGGCTGTTTCATTATAATTCGTTTGGATCGTCTATGGACATAGTGTAATGTTTGTCCTGGGGATGTGTAATAACGACAAGTATTGCTTAACGGGTATGCTATATTAATATTGCTTTTACGGAATAGGATGAGTGATACACTTCTTGACCGATTCCGTTATGGTTCTCGAATCATGGGAAAGACGAAGATGATTCCTAGCTATCACTGTAAGGCTGGTGCAATTGTAGGCCGAGGCAAGTCCCAAAACAGGGTAATCAGGGAGGTATGTCATGTATAACGGGAAATTCGCATCAGGAGAATGGACGTTTTTGCCGTCTCTAAATGGGAAAAGACAACGCCCAAGCAAACGGAAAAAGGAAGTTATTCTGCTTTGGTCGGTTGTCACGCTCCTAATCGGAGCGACCTGCGGTACGGTTGCCTACGTTGTTGCAGCCAATCAGAAGGAGAATATCTTTCAATCTTCCCGTGTAGCCTGTGCCATAGAAGAGAGCGTTGACGGGCGTATCAGATCCGGTGTCAAAATCAAAAACATCGGAAATACGGATGCTTATATACGTGCGGCTCTCGTTGTTACCTGGCAAGATGCGGATGGAAATGCTTGCAGCGAGGTCCCAGTGCCTGGTACAGACTATACTTGGACGCTGAACATATCAGATGGATGGTTTGATGGGGGAGACGGGTATTATTACTTTAGAGGTGTTGTTCCAAAGGGAAGGACGACACCTGTTTTAATTGACCGGTGTGCTACCGCAAATACCGAACCGGATGGATATACTCTTACTGTAGAAATACTTGCAGATGCAATACAGAGCTTGCCAAGTAAAGCTGTAACTTCTTGCTGGGCAGTTGGCATAGATGGTGATGGTATGATTAGCAAGTAGCCGAAAGAATACATACATTGGAAGAACACTCGAAGAAATAACATCGCCGAGCACGTATGTGCCCGGCGACATTTGCTATATAGGTAATTATTAAGTTGCTACAAATGATTCGGCAGCGTATTACTTTACATATGCTTCACAAATTGCTTCCATTTGAGGGAAGACGGATTCCATATCAGCTACCAGCTTGAACTGAGTACGACAACGATCCAGATTCTGTCCAGGATATTCTGTGCGGAAATAGACATCGCCCTCCAGATAATCGGTAAGGAAACGAATGCCACATTCCAGTGTCATTAGTCTGGCACCCCAAGGAAGATACCGAATCTCAGCTTCGGTTAAAGTTCCGGCTGCGCCTTCCAGGAAGCCTCTTGTATAGACCTTGAACAGGGAAAGATCGAAATTGACTTTACTCAAATCCTTTTCATCTTCTGCGCTATGGTTAGCACCGAAACGGATAGAATCACCAAAGTCGTTCATCGAAAGGCCAGGCATGACAGTATCCAAATCAATAACACAGATTCCCTCCAAGGTGTTACGGTCAAGAAGGACATTATTCAGCTTTGTGTCGTTATGGGTCACACGAAGCGGCAGAATACCCTGCCGATGGGCATCCAGAGCAACGCTGCAATCTTTTTCCCGTGCCAGAAGGAAGTCAATTTCTGGCTGAACTTCTTTGGCTCTTCCCATAGGATCTGCCTTCAGCACAGTGAGAAAACGCTCTAATCTCTTCTCTGTATCATGAAAACCGGGTAAGGTTTCCTGCAATGTGTTGGAAGGATAGTCACCAAGCATCTGCTGGAACCGTCCAAATGCCTTGCCAGACGCTTCAAAAAGTTCAGGTGTTTCTGCTGCTTGGAGACATACGGTTCCTTCCACAAAAGGCATAAGCCGCCACCCGTTGCCGTTGTCATCGGTATAGTAGGAGGTACCTTCTTTAGTGGGGAGAATCTGTATAGCCTCACGTTCCGGATCACCGCCTCGTGCAATAATGCTTTTGCGGAGAAAAGAAGTGACTCCAACGATGTTCTCCATCAGTGCCTTTGCATCAGGGAATACATTGGGATTTATTCTCTGGAGAATAAATCGGATGCAATCCCCATCTTTTGGCTGGGTCAAAACGCAATATGTGTCATTGATATGGCCATAGCCATAGGGAACAAAGCCAACCAATGTTGCAGGGAGATCATAATGGGACAAGACCTCATACACAAGCTTTGCGTCCATATTATTCCTCCCAAAGGCGGTCGGGATAAAGTCCCTCGTCAGTCATCCGTGCAATTGCACTCACAACTGTGGGCTTATCCTCTTTGTAGGTTACACCATACCAACGGTCATGACTCCGCAGTACCTTCACCCTTGCTTTGTTTTCTTCCAAAAGCTGGCTTACAACTGTGGGCAGATAATATTCTGCTTTGGTGGGATTTTCTGCCAGAGCTTTATCGAGGAATGCGGGGAAACGTGCCATTGCTTCGTCCAGATAACTTCTCTGGAACCCCCAGAGGTTCATAGAAACCACGGTGTTTTCGTCCAGATCATGCCAAGTAGCTCCATCATCTTCGGTATACTGAGGGCAAACCTCACCCTTGATGATTTTGGTGTGCTCCACTACGCTGGTCAGGAACTGATCTTCGGTCTCCTGACATACGCCACGGGCTACATGACCGTTTTCGGTCACGGTGTTCTTAAGAAGATAACCCACCATGGCATACTCATACCCATTCTCGGTATCGGGATGCTCTGTCAGATACTGATAAATAGCCTTGAAGCCATCAGGGCCATAGTAGTCATCCGCATTGATAACAGCAAAAGGTCCATTGACTACATTGCGAACTGCTAAGGTAGCCTGTGCAGTGCCCCAGGGCTTTACACGATCCTCAGGGCAATGGTATCCCTCGGGCAGATCGTCCTTGAGCTGATAGACGTATTTAACATCCATAACCTTTGCCAGACGATCGCCGACACCCTCCCGGAAGACTTCTTCAATTTCAGGTTTAATCACAAAGACAACGGTATCAAATCCGGCTCGGTGTGCATCGTAGATAGAATAGTCCATAATCAACTGTCCGTGGTTACCTACAGGGTCCAACTGCTTTAACCCACCGTAACGGCTGCCCATACCTGCAGCCATTACAACAAGGACTGGCTTTTGCATACGTATAACCTCCTGTTTGCAACCGAGAATTCAACCTCGATTACATGCTTTTGTATAACATACATT
>CAUWEI010000124.1:0-8309 GCA_963557675.1 uncultured Oscillospiraceae bacterium
TACATTTGCGTACAGCCGGGCTTCCTGCATGGGCTTTTTGTACAGCCCCTTTTGTTTTTATGGTTCTTCGGTTTCTTCGGTTTCCTCTGTTTCTTCTGTCTCCTCTATGAAAACAGTTCCTTCCGTTTCCTCTTCTTCAGTATCGTCCGGTTCCTGTGTGGAATCCGTTTCTTCGGTTGGCTCAGTCTCCTCCGTAGGAGCTGGCGGCTCCGGCCATTCCGTTTTTGCTTGGGTGAGCTGACGAGAATTGGCCGTGTGGAACACGTTGTCCAATCCCGGAAGCAAGCCCGTCATAGAACCACGGGTGACATAAACCGCATACGTCCGAAACATCAGAGGACACAACTGTCCATCTTCCATCACAGCAGTGTGCAGGTCATAGTAATTTCCACTGTTTTCCAGAGCCTTCAAACATAGGCCATACTGCTCCGCATCGGTCATTCCCCCATAATTAAGAGCACCATTTGCATCAAAGAATGGAGACAAATCAAAGTTCGGAGACAGCCGCACTTCTCCCAGGTAGAAATCAAAATTTCCCACCTTCAGGGCCTCCATGTACCCATCCCAAGACTTGGCGTTTACTTCCACCGTCAGGCCGGAATCTGTGAGTTGTTTGGCGATGGTCTGTGCCGCCTGAACCCGTTTGGGATTGTCGCTGCACACCAGCAGCCTAGCCGATGTTCCATACAGGCCTGCATTTTGCAGTGCCTGAGAAAATGCCTCCGGATTATAGTCAAACGAAGCAGCTAATGTGCTGTCATAGACATCCGATTCCGGAGAGGCCGGCAGACAAGCCGCTTGGGCAAAGCCTCCATAGACTTCCACCAACGCTTTCCGATCCACTCCGTTCGTCAATGCCGCCCGAATTTCTCCATTGGAAAAGGGGCTGGAACCACCATTATTGCAGCCTAAATACAACATAATACCAGTCGCACAGTCCCACAATTCATAGTCACAGCGATATCTCACATAACTGGGAGATCCTGGATCTGCACAGACCAAATCTGTTGTTCCAAACTCAAAATGGTCTCGAACATCCGAAGGGGTCACTGCAACACTGAGCGGAATCTGGTCAAAGCTCACTGCCGGGGCATATTCACTCCACCATTGCGATCTGCGAACCAAAGACAGGCTTCCATTGGAATCCGAAAGAGAATACGGTCCAGTTCCCAAAGGATGCGTCTCCTTCACTTCTGCCGCCTTTACCACCGGAATGTCCAGAAGCACGGGCAAGTTCTCATAAGGAGTATCCAGCGTAATTGCAACCTCAGTAGAACTCTGAGCACGAATAGAGGTTACATGGCGCAGGCGGTCCCCATATACCTTGCTGCCCTTGGCGGCCTGTAAACTAGCCACCACATCTTCGGCCTGAAGAGTGGTACCATCGGAAAAGGTCGCCGGCTCCAATTGGAACCGATATTCCATCAGGTTGGGAGACATCGTATACGTTTTGCACAGCACCGGCTCTGCTCGATACTGGGAAGTTACAATAAACAAGCCCTGATACATTGCCGAAATCACAGGCCGATTCAGAAGCTGTGTACACTCATAGGGATTAAATCCAGCCTCTGGAATATAAGACAGTCCATAGTGCTGTGCTCGATTGGTCTGCATCAGCTCTTGTCTTGTCTTGGTTGGTTCGGTCACATTCTCTATATTCTGCTCCGCACCGCAGCCCCAAAGAAGGGAAAGGCTCAACATAACAGACACCACAACGATGCTCTTTTTCATTCCATTAGCCCTCCTCTGGCAGTCCAATCACCGCAGCTAAAGAGCCACGATCTCCCTTCGTTACCCGATGGGACCAGAACCGGTCTGGCTGACAGGCGGTGCAGTCTTCGCTGATGTCAATTTGCTCCACTCCAGCTCGACGGAGCCAAATCGCATTCAATCGCTTCAAATCCACGTGGTATTTGGGGCCAACGCCGGAAATGGCACACTCTGCCTCCGGTCCCATAGCGGCACGGACTGCATCCGGCACGTCATGGTCGGTCTCAAAGCAGCACTTGCTGATACAAGGGCCGATGGCCGCCCGAATATCTTTGGGATCAGAGCCATATTCCTTTGCCATTCGCTCCACGGTTCGAGCCGCAATTCCGGCCACCGTTCCACGCCAACCGGCATGAGCTGCGCCTACCGCTCTTTTCACCGGGTCATAGAACAAAATGGGCGTACAGTCTGCCATAAAGATGGTGAGAATCACCTGAGGCACATTGGTCACCAGGCCGTCCCGCTCCTCTTCCACCGGCAAAACCAATCCTCTGCCGCAGTCCTGCTTTCCCACCGGTACTACAATATCCGTGTGGGTCTGCTTTGTCAGCACCGTATCCTGAGGCCGAAAGCCCAAAGCCTCTCCCAAAATACGGTAGTTCTCCCAGACATTTTCCGGCTTATCTCCTCGATGAATACCCAGATTCAGGCTGGACAAGCTGCCGGTGCTGCATCCACCGTGACGGGTGGAAAAGCAGTGGATGGTGGGAGCAAGCAGGTCGCTCTGGAGATACTCCAGAGCACCCTGTTTTACACTTAAAAAACTCAAAGAAATCTCTCCTAAGCTGTCTTAGTTCTGCATGAGATCCTTGTCACGGCAGCACTTCTTGTACTTCTTGCCGCTTCCGCAGGGACAGGGATCGTTGGGGCCAACCTTATGAACCTTCCGTACCGGCTGCTGCTTGACCGTCTGATCGCTGGCAGAACCTGCGGTCATAGACTCCTTGGCAACCTTCTCACGTCTCATCTCCTGGTTGACCTTCATCTGCACCACAAAGGCACGGCGTACAGTCTCTTCCCGAATGGCCTGAACCATGGCGTCGAACATCTCATAGCCTTCCTTCTTGTAGGCCACAACGGGATCGGTATTGGCATAGGCCCGGAGGGTGATGCCCTGCTTCAGGTCGTCCATGGCATCAATCTGATCCATCCAGTATTCGTCTACCACCCGGAGCATCACAACACGCTCCATTTCACGCATGAGCTTGTCACCATAGAAGGCTTCCTTGGATTCGTAATACTTGACACCTTCCTGATACAGTGCCTCGGTGATTTCCTCCTGGCTCATCTTGGACAAGGTCTCGCAATCCATCTTAAAGTCGCCCTTGATGAAGAACCGATTTTCCAGCGGAGCCAGCAGACGGGTACGATCTTCCTCGGTGGAGATAGAACCGCTGTCCGCCATAACGGTAGTCACCTGGCCCTCCACATACTGATGGAGCATGGACAGGATGTTGCTGCGCAGATTTTCTCCGTCCAGCACCTTCCGACGCTGTTCATAAATGACCTCACGCTGAGTGTTCATGACATCGTCGTATTCCAGAACGTTCTTTCTGGCCCGGAAGTTCCGGCTTTCTACGTTGCGCTGGGCAGATTCCACGGCGTTGGACAGCATCTTCTGGTCAATGGGGGTATCCTCATCAATACCCAATGTGTCCATCATACCCATGATTCGCTCGGAGCCAAACAGACGCATAACATCGTCTTCCAGGCTCAGATAGAAGCGGCTGGCACCGGGGTCGCCCTGACGACCGGAACGGCCACGCAGCTGGTTATCAATTCGGCGGGACTCATGGCGTTCTGTACCGATAATGAACAGACCGCCAACCTCTCTGACCTGCTCTGCTTCCTTGGAGATCTCTGCCTTATAGGAAGCAAGCAGTTCCTCATACTTACGGCGAACGTCCAGAATTTCCGGATTATCGGTCTCTGCGTAGGCATTGGCCTCCATAATCAGCTCTTCCGGCACATCCTGACGGCGCAGCTCATTCAAAGCCATATACTCTGCATTACCACCCAGCATAATATCGGTACCACGACCTGCCATGTTCGTTGCAATGGTAACGGCACCCAGCTTACCGGCCTGGGCTACAATCTGTGCTTCTTTCTCGTGGTACTTTGCATTCAGCACCGTATGAGGCACATTTTCTTTTTTCAGCATCTTGGATACCAACTCACTCTTTTCGATGGAGATGGTACCGACCAGAACGGGCTGGCCCTTTGCGTGGCACTCTTTCACCTGTTCCACAATGGCACGAAGCTTTCCGGCCTCGGTCTTGTAGACCACGTCGGAATAGTCGTGACGAGCCACAGGGCGGTTGGTGGGAATTTCCACAACGTCCAGCTTGTAAATGGAAGCAAACTCTTCTTCTTCCGTAAGAGCTGTACCGGTCATACCGGAAAGCTTGTCGTACAGGCGGAAGAAATTCTGGAAGGTAATGGTAGCCAGAGTCTTGGACTCGTTGGCAACCTTGAGGCCTTCCTTTGCCTCAATAGCCTGATGGAGGCCTTCATTGTAACGACGGCCATACATCAGACGACCTGTGAATTCATCTACAATAATGACCTGGTCATCCTTCACCACATAGTCAATGTCTCTCTTCATGAGGCCACGGGCCTTCATAGCCTGATTGATGTGGTGATTCAGAGTGGCGTTTTCGGCATCTGCCAGGTTCTCCACGCCAAAGAACTTTTCTGCCTTTGCAATACCGGAAGCAGTCAGGGTTGCACTGCGGCTCTTTTCGTCAATAATGTAGTCACAGTCAAAGTTGTCCTGCTCTTCTTTCTCGTCGGTCTTGGCAAACACCTGCTTACGCAGACCGGAAACGAAGAAGTCGGCCATTTCATAGAGCTTTGTAGAAGCTTCACCCTTACCGGAAATAATCAAAGGAGTACGGGCTTCATCGATAAGGATGGAGTCCACCTCGTCCACGATGGCAAAGCTATGGCCACGCTGGACCAGTTCTTCCTTATACAACGCCATGTTATCACGGAGGTAGTCGAAGCCCAGCTCATTATTGGTGCAGTAGGTAATGTCTGCCTGATAGGCCCGCCGACGCTCCTCGGGGGACATGGAAGGAACCACCAGACCCACCTGGAGGCCCAGGAACCGATAGACCTTGCCCATCCACTCGGAGTCACGCTTGGCCAAGTATTCATTCACCGTGACAATGTGAACACCCTTGCCGGTCAAAGCATTGAGGTAGGCAGGAAGGATAGCCACCAGGGTCTTACCTTCACCGGTTTTCATTTCAGCGATTCGGCCCTGATGCAGGACAATACCGCCGATGAGCTGCACCTTATAGGGCCGCATCCCCAGCACACGGTCTGCGCCCTCACGGCATACTGCAAATGCCTCCGGCAGCAGGCTGTCCAGATCTTCACCGTTTGCATACCGATCCTTAAACTCCTGGGTCTTTTCACGAAGCTCCACATCCGAAAGCTTCTTGATTTCCGGCCCCAGAGCCTCGATTTTATCTACCAGCGGCAGAATCCGCTTCACTTCTCGCTGAGAGCGAGTACCAAAAATTTTCGTAATAAGTCCCATAGGTCTTCCCTTTCCGTTGTTGCTACAGCCGAAGGTCAGCTGTGAAATGATTGCTTCTGGGTATTATACCATATACATCTGAAAAAAGACAGAATTATTTGTGAACAAACCAGCTAAAATTGCAAAAAAATCCAGGAGCTACGTTCCCGTTTCATATACCATTGTAAAACACCTCTCCTTGACACTCCAAATTTTCTGGGATATACTAACACGGATGGAAAGGAGGTTAAATATGCTGTATCATGCTTCCCATATTTCGGGATTGAAACTATTAAAACCACAGGTTTCTACACATGGAACCCCCTATGTCTATGCGATAAAATCTAAAATCATGGCTATGTTATTTGGTGCACCGAAAGATGATTTTGACCTTCTGATTGATGCGGAAGATGGTAAGCCTATCTTGTATGAATGTTATCCAGATGCCGTAAAAAAAGTATATTCTGAAAAAAATTGTTCATTGTATACATTGGAAGAAACCGGCTTTATGAATGGGATGACCGGTTGGGACGAAGAACTTGTTTGTACTTCGCCGGTGCCCGTTGTCAGTGAAGATATTGTAGAAGACATATATGCACAGCTCATGCTTGCTGTCCGAGAAGGAACATGCATGATTCATTTCTTTGAGCCGAGCGAAGAATATCTGTCTTTTCTGCGGGAAGAATTGCAGGAACGAATCGATGTATTTGGCATCAGCAAAGAATACATGCAGCAGGATATACGCTTTATTCGGTATCACAATAGGCTCTTGAATAGGAATAAACATCAGTTCTACTAAAATCAAGATGTTAAAGGAAGTGTAGGAAGCAACTATGTCTCAAAAAAATTCAAAAACAGACCTTTTTGAGTCGATGCCGATTCCTAAAGCAGTGGCACAGCTCAGTATCCCCATGGTCATCAGCTCCCTTGTAACGGTCGTATACAACCTGGCAGATACCTATTTTGTCGGCATGCTGAACAATCCCATCGAAAATGCTGCCGTTACACTGGTCTACCCTGTCATGCTGGCGTTTTACGCTTTTAACAACCTCTTTGGCGTTGGAACCTCCAGTATGATGAGCCGTTCTCTGGGGCGAGGCGATTACGAACGAGTAAAAAACAGCTCCGCTTTCGGCTTCTATGGCGCACTATTCAGTGGTCTTCTTTTCTCCTTAGTCTGCTTCATTTTTCGTACGCCTTTACTAAACCTTCTGGGTGCTGATTCACAGACCCGAACTGCTACAGACAACTATTTGTTCTGGACGGTTCTGTGTGGTGCAGCTCCTGCTATTTTGAACGTCGTTCAGTCCCAAATGGTCCGAAGCGAAGGTTCTTCCCTACACGCAGGCATCGGCACCATGAGCGGCTGTATTTTGAATATCATTCTTGACCCCATTTTCATTCTTCCCTGGGGCTTCAACATGGGTGCAGCAGGTGCTGGCCTTGCTACCTTTATCTCCAACTCGGTTTCCTGTCTGTATTTCATTGTACTGGCTCGAGTCAAGCGTGGTCAGACCTTCTGTAGTATGGACATCCGCAGACTGAAAAAGGTTGACAAGGTGGTTGTAAAAGAGATTTTGGGTGTTGGCATTCCTGCCTCCATTCAAAACCTGCTGAATGTCACCGGCACCACCATTCTCAACAACTTCACCGCCGTCCATGGTGCCTCTGCTGTTGCTGCCATGGGTGTGGCTCAGAAGCTTACCATGGTTCCCACCCAGGTTGCTATGGGCTTCTCACAAGGTATCATGCCTCTGGTCAGCTACAACTACGCCAGCGGTGACCGGAAGCGCATGAAGAAAGCCATTACTTTTTCCAGTGTGATTGTGGTTCCCTCCATGCTTCTGGTTTCCCTTGGCTACTGGTTTGGAGCCGGTCCTCTGGTTCAGTCTTTTATTGACGATCCCCAAATCATCGCCTACGGTGCTCGCTTCCTTCGGGGTCTATGCATTGGCATCACATTCCTGTGTTTCGACTTTTTGGTGGTTGGTGTATTCCAGGCATTGGGAATGGGCAAAAACGCACTGGTCTTTGCCATTCTGCGAAAGCTGGTTCTGGAAATTCCTTTGCTGTACCTGCTTAACGCTCTCTTCCCCCTCTATGGTCTGGCATATGCCCAGCCTGTAGCTGAAGTGATTCTCGCCACCGTTGCTGTGTTCATGCTCCAGCGCATCTTTCAGACGCAGCAGCCCAAGCAAACTTCTCCGAAAGAGACCGAATAATAAAATGATTTAATGTAAAAAAGCTGTGCTCAAATCTGAGCACAGCTTTTTGTTACACTAGCAGGACCTTACGGTTCGATGATATAGGCATTCACAATTTCTGCAATGTAGGCCGTATGGAGGTCCCGCATATCATCATCCGGCGTACCCACTTCACACTGCGGATAGTATCTGTCCACAACCTCCTGAGGCATCGCAGTTACGTCCTGCTTCTGTTTATACAGCACCTTGCATTCCAAGGTCAGAGGCAGTTCTTTGATCCCAGGAACCGAGATGATCTCCGGCGTCTCCTGGTGCAGATCCATAGTCTGGAACTTATCCACATCCCGGCCGGATTTCGTGCCGCAAAACGCAAGAATCGGACCTGCCTCACCGTTCATAGGAATATTCACCGTAAACTCCCCGGAATGATCCAGATACTGCTTAGTGAATCGGCTTTCCCGGACCAGGGCAATAAATACAGGTTTTCCCCACTGGACACCCATGGTACCCCAACCAATGGTCATCGTGTTTACCTGTTCTCCCTGCTTAGTGGTGAGCAGGATTCCCTTCTTCAATGCCTTACAAATTTGCCCGGCATAGTCAAATACATCAATATGCTTTTTCATCGTCGTATTTCCTCCTTATAATGGATTTCCTTCATTTTATCATCTTCGGAAGTCCAATGCAAATGAATTTCGCCGTCTTTGCTTTTCGGATATATAAAAAACCACCTTTGTCTAATAGACAAAGGTGGTTTTGGCTCCCCCTGTTGGACTCGAACCAACGACTCCCTGATTAACAGTCAGGTG
>CAUWEI010000125.1:0-8176 GCA_963557675.1 uncultured Oscillospiraceae bacterium
GGCCCGATTCGGGACCTCTGAATTTTAGTCGGGGCCATTTTTGTACAGCCCCATTATGTTATATGAGGGATTCCAAATATAACCAAAATCCGCAATAAAATAGAAAAAGCGTTGTCTCGTTTGAAAAGGAGACAACGCCATAGAAAAAGTGATGATGGGAACAGGCTGACTTTGTGCATGATGTCAAAAGTAGCCTTTTTACTTTGGAAATATTGACAAAAGAAAAAAGATGTGATACCATAATAGTCCATGCTGTAGTAGTATGCACTGCCTAGGTACCCATCTTGCAGGGTTATATTACCACAGTGCAGGGTCTGTGTCAAGACCCGAAAATTTCAAAAGTATCAACGAACCCGCGCGTATCATTATATGAAGTTTCGCGCTATATTATTCCGACTTTGTCGAAAAGAAAGGCAGTGATGACGCACATGGCAAGAGTCAAGGATCAGCTGTTTGGCAAGACTGTTCGTAAGAGCTACGCCAAATACCAAGAAATCCTGGAAATGCCAAACCTTCTGAAAATCCAGAAGGACTCCTATCAGTGGTTCCTCGATAAGGGCCTGCAGGAAGTCTTTCGGGATGTAGGCACGATCACGGACTTCAGCGGTAAGCTGGAGCTGTCCTTCTTGGATTTCTCCATGAAGGATAAGCCCAAGTATACTGTAGAGGAGTGCGTGGAGCGGGATGCTACCTATGCCCGGCCGGTTAAGGTTCGGGTCCGTCTGCGTAATACTACCACCGATGAGATCAAAGAACAAGAGATATTCATGGGTGACTTCCCCATTATGACCAATGGCGGCACCTTCGTGATTAACGGCGGTGAGCGTGTCATTGTCTCCCAGATCGTCCGTTCTCCTGGTATGTACTATGGCCACGAGGTGGACAAGGCCGATCAGCACACCTATACCACCACCGTGATCCCTTACCGTGGTGCATGGCTGGAGTATGAGACCGATAACCAGAATGTGTTCTGGGTCCGTATCGACAAGAACCGTAAGCTGCCCATCACCTGCCTGATCCGTGCTCTGGGTGTGGAAACCGATGCCCAGATCAAGGAGCTGTTTGGTGAGGACCCCTTCATCAATGCAACCATTGATAAGGATACCTGCAAGACTCGGGAAGAGTCCCTGCTGGAAATCTATCGCCGTCTGCGTCCCGGTGAGCCTCCCACGGTGGAAAACGCCGAGGCTTATATGCAGGCTTTGTTCTTTGATGCCCGCCGGTACGATGTTTCTACCGTAGGACGTTACAAGTTCAATAAGAAGATGGACATTTGGTCCCGTCTGTCCGGCCAGATTCCCGCAGAGCCGATTGTAGATCCTCTGACCGGTGAGATCCTGGCGATGCCCGGTGAGGCCATTGACCGTGCCCGTGCTCATGAGCTGTCTGCAAGAGGTGTCAATCAGGCTGTCCTGAGCCTGGAGGGCGGCAGAACCATTAAGGTCTTCTCTAATGATATGGTCGATATGGCCAACTTCGTGGACTTTGACCCTGCTCAGTACGGCATCAAGGAGAAGGTTCGCTTCTCCGTCCTGCGTGAGATGCTGGCTCAGAACCCCAGTGACTGGGGCGAAGCCATCGAGCTGCGCCGCGATGACCTGATTCCCAAGCATATCATTTCCGACGACATTCTGGCTTCCATCAACTACCTGTGCTGTGTGGCTGCCGGCGTGGGCACCGTGGATGACATTGACCACCTGGGCAACCGTCGTCTGCGCTGCGTGGGCGAGCTGTTGCAGAATCAGCTCCGTGTGGGCTTTACCCGTCTGGAGCGTGTAATTCGGGAGCGTATGACGGTTCAGGATCTGGACTCTGTCACTCCTCAGAGCCTCATTAACATCCGGCCTGTTACCGCAGTGATCCGTGAGTTCTTTGGCTCTTCGCCTCTGTCTCAGTTCATGGACCAGAACAACCCTCTGGCAGAGCTGACTCATAAGCGTCGTCTGTCCGCTCTGGGCCCTGGCGGTCTGAGCAGAGAGCGTGCTTCCTTCGATGTTCGAGACGTTCACTACAGCCACTACGGTCGTATGTGTCCCATCGAGACTCCTGAAGGTCCTAACATCGGCCTGATTAACTATCTGGCTACCTTTGCAAAGATCAACGAGTATGGCTTCATTGAAGCCCCCTTCCGTAAGGTGGACAAGGAGACCTTCAAGGTTACCGATACCGTGGAATACATGACCGCCGATGTGGAAGACGATTACTATGTGGCACAGGCCAACGAGCCTCTGGACGAGAATGGCTGCCTGGCCAATACCCGTATTACCTGCCGCCACCGCAACGAGATCATCGAAGTGGATCGGGACGTTATCGACTACGTTGACGTATCCCCCAGAATGATGTGCTCTGTTGCTACGGCCTTCATTCCCTTCCTGCAGAACGATGACGCAAACCGAGCCCTCATGGGTGCTAACATGCAGCGTCAGGCTGTGCCTCTTATGGTCACCGAGGCTCCTGTAGTTGCTACCGGTATCGAGCATAAGTGTGCTGTGGACTCCGAGGTCTGTGTCAAGGCTAAGGGCCCCGGTGTGGTTACTGCCGTTTCTGCTACCAATGTGGTTATCCGCTATGACGACGGTGAGGTTGTGTCCCACAAGCTGACCAAGTTTGCCCGTTCCAACCAGGGTACTTGTGTCAACCAGCGTCCCATTGTAGAAGTGGGCGAGCGTGTGGATACCGAGCAGATCATTGCAGACGGTCCTGCTTGTTCTCAGGGCGAAATCGCTCTGGGTAAGAACGTACTGATCGGCTTCGTTACCTGGGAAGGCTACAACTACGAGGATGCTATCTTGCTGAACGAGCGCCTTGTTCGGGAAGATGTGTTCACTTCTATTCATATTGAAGAGCATGAGACCGAGTCTCGTGATACCAAGCTTGGCCCCGAAGAGATCACCCGTGACATCCCCAACGTTGGTGAGGATGCCCTGAAGGATCTGGACGAGGAAGGCATCATCCGTGTGGGCGCAGAAGTTCACGCCGGTGATTATCTGGTCGGTAAGGTCACTCCTAAGGGTGAAACCGAGCTGACTCCTGAGGAGCGTCTGCTCCGTGCAATCTTTGGCGAGAAGGCCAGAGAAGTTCGTGACACCTCTCTCAAGGTGCCTCACGGCGAAAGCGGCATCATTGTGGATGTCAAGATTTTCAAGCGGGAAAATGGCGATGAGCTGCCTCCCGGTGTCAACAAGGTTGTCCGTGTCTATGTTGCTCAGAAGAGAAAGATCTCTGTGGGCGATAAGATGGCAGGTCGTCACGGTAACAAGGGTGTTGTTTCTCGTGTTCTGCCTGAGGAAGATATGCCCTTCCTGCCCAACGGTACTCCTTTGGACATCGTGCTGAACCCCCTGGGCGTTCCTTCCCGTATGAACATCGGTCAGGTGTTGGAGGTCCATCTGGGCTACGCTGCAAAGACTCTGGGCTGGAAGGTTGCCACCCCCATCTTTGACGGCGCAAACGAGAAGGACATCCGTGAGACCCTGAAGGAAGCCGGCCTGCGTGAGGATGGTAAGACCGTCCTGTATGATGGCCGTACCGGTGAGCCCTTCGATAACCTGGTTACCGTTGGCTATCCCTACTTCCTGAAGCTGCACCATCTGGTCGATGATAAGATTCATGCCCGTTCCACCGGTCCTTACTCCATGGTTACCCAGCAGCCTCTGGGCGGCAAGGCTCAGTTCGGCGGTCAGCGTTTCGGTGAGATGGAGGTTTGGGCACTGGAGGCTTACGGTGCTGCTTATACCCTGCAGGAGATCCTGACTGTAAAGTCTGACGACATTACAGGCCGTGTGAAAACCTATGAAGCTATCGTAAAGGGTAATAACGTTCCCACTCCCGGCGTTCCCGAGTCTTTCAAGGTTCTGGTTAAGGAACTGCAGTCTCTGTGTCTGGACATCCGTGTTCTGGATGAGGCTGGCAATGAAATTGAGCTTAAGGACGAGGATGAGGACGAGGAGGCAATCTACAATGCGGATGACGAAGTATACGTCACCAACGAGCAGGAGGTCTTTGACTCCGGCTACAATGTAGATGCTGACGGCCCTGAGGATATTATGGACGTTTTCAGCGATCTTGCCAATGAAGACGGCAAGACCGATGAGGAATAAGGAGGCTGTTTTATGGCAAATGCCACCTTCGACGCAATTAAGATTGGTATTGCGTCCCCGGAGATGATCCGCCAGTGGTCCTATGGCGAGGTAAAGAAGCCGGAGACCATCAACTATAGAACTCTGAAGCCCGAGCGGGACGGCCTGTACTGCGAGAAGATTTTCGGACCTACCAAGGACTGGGAATGTCACTGCGGCAAGTACAAGAAGATTCGCTATAAGGGTAAGATTTGTGATCGCTGCGGCGTTGAGGTCACTAAGGCCAAGGTTCGTCGTGAGCGCATGGGCCACATTGAACTGGCTGCTCCCTGTAGCCACATCTGGTACTTCAAGGGAATTCCTTCCCGGATGGGCCTGATTCTGGACATCAGCCCCAAGGTTCTGGAAAAAGTTCTGTACTTCGCATCCTACATTGTCACCGATCCCGGCGACTGCCCTCTGGCCAAGAACCAGGTGCTGTCCGAGAAGGAATACCGGGACATGCGGGAGAAGTACGAGGACGATTTCAAGGCTTCCATGGGTGCTGAGGCTGTAAAGGAGCTTCTGGACGACATCGATCTGGATGAGCTGTCCGAGCAGCTTCATAGAGAACTGAAGGACGCTTCTGCTCAGAAGAAGCTCCGTCTAGTAAAGAGACTGGAAGTGGTGGAGTCTTTCCGCCAGTCCGGTAACAAGCCCAGCTGGATGATTATGGACGTTCTGCCTGTCATCCCCCCCGACCTGCGGCCTATGGTGCAGCTGGACGGCGGCCGGTTTGCTACCTCTGACCTGAACGATCTGTATCGCCGGGTCATTAACCGAAACAATCGTCTGAAGCGTCTGCTTCAGCTCCATGCTCCTGACATCATCATCCGCAACGAAAAGCGGATGCTGCAGGAGTCTGTGGACGCCCTGATTGACAACGGCCGTCGTGGCCGTGCCGTCACCGGCGCAAACAACCGTGCCCTTAAGTCTCTGTCTGACATGCTGAAGGGTAAGCAGGGTCGTTTCCGCCAGAACTTGCTGGGTAAGCGTGTTGACTACTCTGGCCGTTCCGTTATCGTGGTTGGCCCTGAGCTGAAGCTGTATCAGTGCGGCGTGCCGAAGGAAATGGCCATTGAGCTGTTCCGGCCCTTCGTTATGAAGAAGCTGGTTGCAGACGGTTTGGCTAACAACATTAAGTCTGCTAAGAAGATGATCGACAAGGGCAAGACTGAGGTTTGGGATGCTTTGGAGGACATCATCAAGGATCGTCCTGTCATGCTGAACCGTGCGCCTACCCTGCACCGCCTGGGCATTCAGGCATTTGAGCCTGTCCTGGTGGAAGGTCGAGCACTGAAGCTGCATCCTCTTTGCTGTACTGCATTTAACGCCGACTTCGACGGCGACCAGATGGCTATTCACGTTCCTCTGTCTGCTGAGGCTCAGGCCGAGGCCAGAATGTTGATGCTGTCTGCCAATAACCTGCTGCGTCCTCAGGACGGCAAGCCTGTTACCATTCCCACTCAGGATATGATCCTTGGTGCCTACTATCTGACCTACATCCGTCTGGGTAAGGCAGAGAAGGGTGCAGAGGAAGTTGTAATTGTAGACGGCGGCGACAGCCAGTGGGAAGAGAACCAGATCGTCGATGCAGACGAGTTCCTGGCAGTCAATAAGGCTCTGAAGGCCGAGGGCAAGAAGGAAGCAACCTTCAAGCCCAAGCATGCCTATTCCTCCGTGGATGAAGCGATTGCAGCTTACTCCAGCGGTGTTGTGGGCCTGCATGCTCCCATCCGTGTCCGTTACGGCAAGGAAATCAACGGTAAGATGGAATACAGCATCATTACCGCTACCGTGGGCCGCCTGATCTTCAACGAGCCCATTCCCCAGGATCTGGGCTTTGTGGATCGCTCCGTTCCCGGCAAGGAGTTCGACCTGGAAGTTGACTTCCTGGTTGGCAAGAAGCAGTTGGGCAAGATCATCGACAAGTGTATCCGTGCTCATGGCTTCACCATCTCCACTGAGGTTCTGGACCGTTTGAAGGCTCTGGGCTACAAGTACTCCACTAAGGGTGCTATCTCCGTGTCCATTGCGGATATGAAGATTCCTGAGGCAAAGTACACTCTGATTGAAGAGGCCGAGCAGCAGGTCGTGGAGATTGAACAGTACTACAAGCGTGGTTATATCACCAACGACGAACGGTATCGTCTGGTGGTACAGCAGTGGGAAAAGACCACCAAGGAAGTTACCGACGCTCTGCAGGGCAACCTGGATCAGTACAACTCCATCTACATGATGGCTGACTCCGGCGCCCGTGGTTCTTTGAACCAGATTCGTCAGCTGGCCGGTATGCGTGGCCTGATGGCCGATACCTCCGGCCGTACCATTGAGATCCCCGTTAAGGCTAACTTCCGTGAAGGCCTTAGCGTTCTGGAATACTTCATTTCCTCCAGAGGCGCTCGTAAGGGCTTGACCGATACCGCTCTTCGTACCGCTGACTCCGGTTACCTGACCCGTCGAATGGTCGATGTTTCCCAGGATATGATTATCCGGATTCACGACTGTGGCACGGACCATGGTATTTGGGTTGGTGAAGTGGTGGAAAAGGGTCATGTTATCGATACCTTTGGCAACCGGATTCGTGGCCGTTACCCCGTCCATGACGTGGTAGACCCCGTAACCGGTGAGGTGCTCCATCCCAAGAACAAGCTTATGATGCCTGAAGATGCCGAGAAGTTTGAAAAGCACGGCATTAAGAAGGTCTATATCCGTACTCCTCTGGGCTGTCAGTCCAGAAGCGGTCTGTGTGCAGTGTGCTACGGCATGAACCTGGCTACCTCCGAAGAGGTCAACCTGGGCGAAGCAGTTGGTATCATCGCCGCACAGTCCATCGGTGAGCCTGGTACTCAGCTGACCATGCGTACCTTCCACTCCGGCGGTATCGCTGGTGACGATATTACTCAGGGTCTTCCTCGAGTCGAAGAACTGTTTGAGGCCCGCCGTCCCAAGAAGATGGCTCAGATTGCGGAGATTTCCGGTATGGTTTCCATCGACGAGACCCACCGTACTGCTCTGCGTTCCATTACCATTACCGGCGATGACGGTGATGTGAGAGTCTATCAGGTTCCTTACTCCATGACCCTGAAGATTGAGAACGGCAAGCGGGTCCAGCAGGGCCAGCCTCTGACCGAAGGCGCACTGTATCCTCAGGATATTCTGCGTATTTCCGGTGTTGAGGCCGTTCAGGACTATCTGGTTCAGAGCGTTCAGGCAGTGTACCGTCAGCAGGGCGTTGACATCAACGATAAGCACATCGAGGTTATTATCCGTCAGATGATGCGGAAGGTGAAGGTGGAGGATTCCGGTGACACCGATCTGCTGGTGGGTACGACCATTGATGCCTTTGAGTTTGAAGATGCCAATGCTGCTGTGGAAGCCCGTATGGCTGCCGGCGAGGCAAACCTGCGTCTGGCTACCTGTTCCATGGTGCTGCTGGGTATTACCAAGGCTTCTCTGGCTACAGAGTCCTTCCTGTCTGCTGCATCCTTCCAGGAGACCACTAAGGTTCTGACTGATGCTGCAATCAAGGGTAAGGTGGACCATCTGGTTGGCCTGAAGGAGAACGTCATCATCGGTAAGCTGATTCCTGCCGGTGCTGGTCTGATGGCCTACCGGGACTTCAACGAAGGCCCTGCGCCTGAGGCAGAAGTTGCAGAGGAAGCACAGACTGAGGAAAATTGATTGCCTCTCTGATTAAGTGAAAATAAGGTGCTGTCTTGACTGGTGGTTCTCACCAGGAGAGGCAGCACCTCTTTCTATATAATGTATGGGAAGAATGGGGCGGGGGAGCGAGAGGAGACACAATCCAACAGAATATTGGAATGTTCTTCTCTATGAGATAATTTCTACAATAACATGGAAAACTTGTATAGTTCAGTTGTAAAAAATGCAAAAAGGCTGTGGCATGAAAACAAATGTATATATCTAGCATACAAAACGAAGTGTAAGAAGCACACGCTTTTCTTCAAAAAAGCAAAAATAAATCGGGGAAACCATGAAAAAACTTTGGAAAATTTGTTGACTTTTTCTGAAAATAGAGTATAATTATGATTCGT
>CAUWEI010000126.1:0-8143 GCA_963557675.1 uncultured Oscillospiraceae bacterium
ATCCTGTATTCTCTTTAACCTCATGGGCATGGAAAGCCTAGTTGAAAAAATGCGAATAAAATCATATAATGGAATTGGTATAAGATCAGATTGGTTGAAACGAATTACAAATGTTAACGAATATTTTATGTGAGAGGTTATTATGAAACGAAAAAGAATCACGAAAATGCTTAAAAACTTCGGTATAATGGCGTTATTTCTGGTAACCGCCACCGCTTTTGGAATTTTGTTCCGTGTGCTGCAGTTCCAACAAACAAATATTGTGATTGTGTATATTCTCTCGGTATTACTCATCGCACGATTTACCGACGGGCATCTTTACGGGATCGGTGCAACGATCCTATCTCTTTTAATGTTTAACTGGTTCTTTACAAAGCCCTATTATACATTGAAAGTAAACGATTCTACCTATATTATCACCTTTGCCATTATGTCAATTACCGCAATAACAACAAGTGCTTTAACAACAAAAGTAAAGCAGGCAGCCAAAGAGGCAAAAATAAACGAAGCGGAAAGCAATGCGCTGTATCAGATGACAAATCACTTAACGGATGCAGATAGCATCCAGGCAATTGCTGGAATCACGGTAAAAGCCGTCAGCAAAATTTTCTCTACCAATGCCGCTTGTATTTGTTTCGATGAACGTGGAATCCCGGAGTCTAATTTCATTCAGCAAAAAACCGATGGTACACAAGTACATCGGGAATTAGACCATCCAATAGAACTGCAAAAGCGAATGGAAGGGCTTCATCTGCCTTATGAGATTGGGGCAGAATTCTACGAATTCCCGATTTATGGAACCAAATCAATTTTGGCTGTTCTGCGTATTCCCAAAGCAGATGCACAGAGGATCAACGATTCTCATACGAGGCTGTTACATTCCATTATAGAGAGTACTGCCCTTGCCATGGAGCGTTTTCGGAGCCTGCAAGCCCAAGCAAAAATTCGAGATGAAGCAATGCAGGAACATTACAGAGGAAACCTTTTGCGAGCCATTTCCCATGACCTGCGAACGCCTCTGTCTGGCATCATAGGAACCAGTGAAATGCTGATGGACATGACCCAAAAAGAGGACCCACGCTATGCGCTTGCGGAAGGAATTCACAGAGACGCAGATTGGCTTCATTCGTTAGTCGAAAATATCTTAAATTTGACCAAGCTGCAAGATGGATGTTTTGTGCTGTACAAGGAATTGGAAGCGGTAGAAGAGGTCGTCGGTGCTGCAATCATGGTGATAGAAAAGAGATTTCCGGAGCGAGAAATTTCCTTGTCTATGCCGGACATGCTCCTTATGGTACCTATGGATGCAAAATTGATTAGCCAAGTTCTTGTAAACCTTCTGGATAACGCAGTGAAGCATACTCCAAGTGACGGAGAGATTCGCCTTTCTGTCAGCAAAGATGAGCAAGCAAATATCGTATCTTTTGTAGTAGAAGACACCGGCAGTGGCATAGCAGAAGCAGACTTTTCGTATATTTTCCAAAAGTTTTATACCACTCGAGGCAAAAGTCCAGATGCACAACGTGGCGTTGGCTTGGGACTGTCCATTTGTCAATCCATTGTAGAAGCACATGGCGGGCGCATTTTTGCTGAAAACGGAAAAAGCCACGGTGCAAAGTTTACTTTTACATTACCTCTGGGAGATGAATCACATGATAAAGCATAACGAAACAATTTTAGTTGTTGAAGACGATGTACAAATCAGGAACTACATCGCATACATTCTGAAGCAGGAAGGCTTTCCCTATTTCACAGCCGGAACCGCACAGGGAGCTATGTCTACCTTGGTCTCGCAGCGTGTAGACATCATGATTTTGGATTTAGGACTGCCTGATTTCGACGGTATGGAGGTTATTGCAAAAGTAAGAGAATGGTCTGAATTACCGATTATTGTGGTATCTGCCCGTGACCAGGACAGCGAAAAGGCAGCTGCGCTCGATGCTGGTGCAGACGATTATTTGTGCAAGCCATTTTCTGTAACAGAACTTCTGGCAAGAATCCGAGTGTCAATCCGACATCTATACAAAGCTGGAATTCCCATTTCTCAACCAATCCTTTCTGTTGGAGATTTAAGCATTGACTTTGACAAGCGGCAGGTCTTTCTCAAGGATGAACCTCTTCACGTCACGCCTATGGAATATAGTCTTTTATCATTGCTTTTTAAGAATATGGGGAAAGTGCTAACCACACAGTACATTCTCAAAGAAGTGTATGGGGTGGGATACGGAACCGATACCCAGGCACTTAGAGCCTTAATGGCGGGATTAAGGAGAAAAATTGAACCAATTCCCGCAAAACCACGCTACATTTTGACGGAGATTGGCGTAGGCTATCGCCTCGTAGATGAATAACTAATTGATAGGTGCCCTGTTTCGGATGGCGAAACAGGGTACCTATTTTCTCACAGAATTTTAACACAAGGTAACACTCTCTCACACCATTCTCACACGCAAAGTAGTAGTATAGGGGCGCAACAGAGAAAACGACGTGATATTAGAAATCTAAGTTGGCGTGTATCTCCCCTACATAGAATTTCAATGCCTATCATCACGCCCTTAGTTGATGTTAATTCCCTTAAAGGAGGTTGTATCGATGCATACAGCTGTTATGATGGAACAAAAACAGGAAGAGGATCTGCACGAGCTTTGCTCTACAGTCCGAACTCTTGTATCGAATGGTGAGTACAACGAATGTACAACTATGATTTCCAAGGCAATGGGAGAACATCCCCATAACCCGGAACCCCACAATTTGCTGGGAATTGTCCTGGAACACACAGGCAACCACTGTGCTGCTATGAAACATTTCCGTGCTGCGTGGGCCTTGGACCCCACATACGCCCCTGCCAGTCAGAACTTAAATAACTATGGTACATTCTATTCCAATGGCAGATGTGCCTACGATGAGAGCGACTGTGAAATAAAAGAATATACTCATTATGCGGTTGAATACGACGACCGTGGTGTTGGTCATATGATTAGGAGGAAAAAATAAATGATGAATTTCTTTGAGCCCAAAAAGCCAGATGTATATACCATTATCGTAGGATGCGGCAAATTGGGTGCCAATCTTGCTAATACTCTATCAGACGCAGGGCGCAATGTCTTAATTATGGATCAGACAGGTGATTCTTTCCGCCGCCTGTCCTCCAGCTTCGGCGGTCTGTCTGTTGTCGGTGACGGAACAGACTTTGATACCTTGCAGAAAGCAGACATCGACAAAGCTTCCGTTGTAGTAGCCGTTACTAACAATGATAACACCAATATTATGGTGGCTCAGATTGCCCGAGACGTCTTCCATGTGGAACATGTCATTGCAAGATTATATGATCCGGAGCGGGAATGTGTGTATCGTGAATTTGACATTGATACTATTTGCCCTGCTGTTCTGTCTGCAAAAGAAATCGACAAATTTTTAGGAAACTTAGGTCACAAGGGCCCAACCGCTAAGGAGATGCTGACATGAAAAAGAAAGTGCTATTGATTGGAGGACGCAGCAAGGCCAAATCTTTGGCCTTGTCTTTGCTGAGTCAGGGTTACAAAGTAACCGCCGTGAATGAAAGCCGGGAAGACTGCATGAAGCTGGCTGAGATTGAGGGTCTGACTGTTATTTATGGTGATGGTACGAAGCCCTTCATTCTGGATGAAGCCGATGCAGAGGAATGTGACATCTCCATTGCACTCACTCCCAAAGATGAGGACAATCTGGTAACAAGCGAGCTTTGCAAAAAGAAATTCCACGTTAAAAAGACCGTTTCACTGGTTTCCGACCCTCAAAAAACAGAGTTCTTTTATAAAATGGGCATTGATAGTGTAGTCTGTGCCATTTCTGCCATCACGAGTATCATCGAGCAACAGGCATTCATTGATGAAATGACCAATATCATTTCCATTGGTACTGGTCGTGTACGGATTGTTGAGATAACAATTCCCGGTGACTCTCCTGCCGCCGGAAAGAAGCTCTGGGAAATCACTCTGAGCAAGGATGTCATCGTAGGATGTATTCTTCGTGGGGACAGCACTTTGATTCCTCGTGGTGACACCAGAATTCTTGCCGGAGATACCTTAGTAGTAATTTCCAGCAACGGCCAAGAAATTGCAGCCGTCAAAGAATTGACCGGGAGGTAACTTCTTGTGAAAAAAGTTCTCTGCGATTGTTCCAACATTGGAAAGCTGATGTGTCTGATCGGTCTGTTCGTGTTGGCCCCTGTGATGGTGCTTCCCTGGTATCCCCAGGATACACAATATACCATGTCCTTTCTGATCCCCGGTGGTGGTTCTGCCGTACTGGGTCTGTTGATCTGTATTTTCGGAAAACGGGATACCGAGTGCGCTTCCAATTGGCGTTCTTCTGTGCGCCGTTCCAGTTTAACTGTTTTGTTCGCATGGGCCTGGGGCGTACTCATTGGCGCACTTCCCTTTGTAATTGGAAATCAGCTCACAATGGTTCAGGCCCTTTTTGAGGCTGTGAGCGGATGGACCACAACCGGCCTTTCGGCTATGGATGTCAGCATTACACCCATGATTTACCTCTTCCATCGCAGCTTTATGCAGTATTGTGGCGGTCTGGGCTTCATTATGATGATGATTATACTAATCTCCAATAAGCAGTCCATGAACCTGTACAGTGCCGAAGGACATCCAGACAAAATCATGCCGAACATCAAAAAAACGGCACAGGCTATTTTTGTCATCTATAATATCTGCCTGGTACTGGGTACTGTTGCATACCGCATTGCCGGCATGACCTGGTTTGACAGCATTTGCCACAGTATGTGTTCTCTGTCTACCGGTGGATTCTCCACCAAGCTCAACAGCATTGGTGAGTACAACAGTCTTTCCATTGAGATCATTACTATTGTACTGATGCTAATTGGTACAACCAATTTTGCCGCACTGATTCTGCTGGCAAAGGGAAAAGTCAAATCTTTCTTCCGTGTGAGCGAAGTGAAATTTATGTTTATTTTGCTCGCCATTTTTATTCCCATTACTGCCCTTTCTCTGGCAGATGGTCTTGGAATCAGTTATATGGAGGGTTTGAGAAAATCTTCCTTTGATGTTGTTTCTGCTCTGTCCACCTCTGGATACTCCACCATGAGCTATGCACAATGGCCCCATTTTGCAATTGGTGTCTTGATTCTGATGATGATTATTGGCGGCGGAATTGGTTCCACTGCCGGTGGTATTAAGATTTCGAGAGTGTATCTGGCCCTTCGGCTTGCAATGATCAATATTAAAAAGAAGCTTTCTCCCTCCAGAAATGTTGAATCCCCCCACTACATCAAAGCACAAGGAAAGGTCCCCATTGACAAAGAACTGGCGGAGGATACCACCAGCTTCATTATCACCTACCTTGTTATTTACATCATCGGTTCCCTGCTCCTGACTGTGACTGCAAATTGTACCCTTACAGAAGCAATGTTTGACTTTGCCTCTTCGATCAGTACTGTAGGCTCGTCCATTGGCATCACCAATCCCATGACCAACAATGCCACCTTGATTGTTGAAATGATAGGTATGCTGTTGGGACGACTTGAAATTTTCATTGTCCTAATTGGATTTACTTCCGGTTTCGGCATTATTAAAGACTTTTTCAAAAGGAAAACTGAAAAATAAACAAAAACACGGGCCTCTGTTTCCAAATCAGGAGAACAGCGGCCCGTGGCTATTTTTTGAATATAATTTATTTCATGAGTTTCTTGAGGTCATCCTCCGGCGTAGAAATGGGGGCAATATTAAACTTCTCTACAAGGAAGTTCAGAACATTGGGGGAAAGGAACGCAGGAAGTGTGGGTCCCAGCAGAATATTTTTGATGCCGAGATGCAGTAATGTGAGCAGGATACAGATTGCCTTCTGCTCATACCAGGAAAGCACCATAGAAAGAGGAAGGTCATTTACATCGCAGTGGAAGGCTTCCGCAAGGGCAACCGCCACCTGAATAGCACTGTAAGCATCATTGCACTGACCCATATCCATAATACGGGGCAAGCCACCAATGGTTCCAAGATCAAGATCATTAAAGCGATATTTTCCGCAGGCAAGTGTCAAAACGATCGTATCGGAGGGCGTCTTCTTTACGAACTCAGTATAGTAATTTCTTCCAGTTCTTGCGCCGTCGCAGCCGCCTACCAGGAAAAAGTGCTTGATTGCGCCGCCCTTAACCGCATCAATCACCGTATCCGCAACAGAAAGAACTGCATTATGTGCAAATCCGGTCATTACTTTATTACCACCGTTGATACCAGTAAAGACCGTATCTTCTGCATATCCGCCAAGTGCAAGAGCTTTTTCAATAACCGGGCTAAAGTCCTTTGTTTCACCTACATGGATGATTTCAGGATAGGAAACCACTTCTGTGGTGAACACTCTGTCTGCATAGCTTTCCTTGGGCGGCATCAGACAGTTGGTAGTAAACAAAATGGGGGCGGGAATATTTGCAAACTCTTTCTGCTGGTTTTGCCATGCCGTACCGAAGTTGCCCTTGAGGTGAGGATACTTTTTGAGTTCCGGATAAGCATGTGCAGGGAGCATCTCACCGTGGGTATAAATATTGATTCCCTTGTCCTTTGTCTGTTCCAGGAGCTGTTTCAGATCATACAGGTCATGTCCCGTGATGACGATGAATGGGCCTTTTTCAACCGTGAGAGATACTTCCGTAGGAACCGGGTTCCCATAGGTTTCTGTATTGGCTTTGTCCATCAACGCCATGCACTTCAGATTGATCTCGCCGACTTCAAGTACCACGGGCAGAAGTTCTTCCATTTTCCAATCCATACCGATAGCATAAAGTGCCTTGTAAAAGAACTGATTTACCTGTTCGTCGGTATATCCAAGAACAGCAGCATGATATGCATAGGCCGCAACACCACGAACACCAAAGAGAATCAGCGATTTCATAGAACGAATATCCTCGTCCCCTTCCCAAATGGTACGCATATCATAGTCCTTGCTTCTGCCACAAGCAGGGTTCAAACTCTTTGCTGCAAAACGTTCTTTTTCAGAGCGTACTTTGTCAATCAGTTCCTGGATGGTTTGGTTATTAAAATTGACATTTGTGATAGTCGCAAACAAACCTTCCGTAACAAGCTTGTCCGTGTTTTTGGTAACAAGCTCCATATTCTCCCCGATTGCATGGGACAATCCAATCAGTGCCCCAGTCAGCTTGTCCTGTAGTTCCGCAGTATCGGCCTTTTTACCGCAAACACCCGCAGCACCTGTACAGCCTTTGCAGCTGGCAGTTTGTTCACACTGAAAGCAAAACATTTGGTTTGTCATATTGTATTTCTCCTACTAATTGTATTTACCGGAAAAGAATATGTCCGGCATTTGCAGCAATTTTCAACGCTTATGGTTGTCTTGACTCTGTAGCTCGATTATATTACAATACAAGAAATAAAGCGGTTGTATTTCCAACAGAAATGAGGATCTTGTGAAAAAGTATATTGGTGTGCTAAAAAACACAAAGCTATTCGCTGGCGTAAGTGAAACTGAGATAGAAGCAATGCTTGCTTGCCTTGGAGCAACGCTTGGCAAGTATAAAAAGGGCGAGTATGTTTTTCGAGCAGGGGAACATATTCGGAATATTATGGTTCTGGTAGAAGGAAATTTGCATATACAAAGGGATGACTATTGGGGAAACCGTTTCATCATCAATCCGATCAGTTTGGGTGAGATGTTTGGGGAAGCGTATGTGTCACCAAACAGCGGAACGCTGCTGAATGATGTTGTTGCAGTCGAGGACAGTACGGTTATATTTTTTGACGTTCAGCGCATTTTGGCGGTATGCCCAGCCGCTTGCAAATTCCACTCTCTTACTATAAAAAATCTATTCTTTGCTATTTCGGATAAAAACAGGAAACTGATGGCGAAGCTTGGATACATTTCAAATCGAACAACCAGAGAAAAACTTCTTTCCTATCTTTCGGATGAAGCCAAGAAACAAAGCAGCTCTACTTTTGTGATTCCCTTCAATCGTCAACAGCTTGCAGATTTTTTATCTGTAGATCGAAGTGCGATGTCAAATGAACTGTGCAAAATGAGGGATGAAGGACTTTTGGAATTTGAGAAAAACAAATTCAAACTGACATAAAACAAAGGGGCTGTACAAAAATGGCCCCGACTAAAATTCAGAGGTCCCGAATCG
>CAUWEI010000127.1:0-8059 GCA_963557675.1 uncultured Oscillospiraceae bacterium
GCCCTATTCCGGGATATGGGACTTTCGCCTGAAAAATTGGCAGAAGGACTGAAAAAGGCAAAACTTCCTGTTTCTCGGGAAAGCCGGGAAGTTGTGGGAGGAATTGAGCTGATTACACAGGTGGCAAAGGGACAGAACCCTACGGCAGTTTCCACCGTGTTTGAGAATGTAGCCAAAGATACCAGCGAAAAGGAAATCATTCTGATGCTGGATGAAGTGTTCAAGGACCCCAACAAAACAGAGACTGTGGCCTGGATTTATGACACCGATTATGAGTATCTGAATGATGAGCACATCCACAAGATTGTGATTGGCGGCGAGCGGTATCTGGACCATCGGCTTCGCCTGCTTCTGGCAGGTGTACCGGAAGAAAAACTGGTATATATGCAAAACATCTATGATACAGCAAAGTATGTAGACGTTACCGGAATTTCTAAAATTTATGTGCTGCACGATGTGAATTCCATCACCCGAGGAAAGATGGTCCGGGATGCGGTGAAGGAACGAATTATAAACGAAAGGGGAGTAGAAAACAAATGATTGTTGAGGTATTGTTCCCGGAGTTTGGCAACCTTTTTGGAGATACGGCAAACGTCCGGTATCTGCAAGCCTGCGCCCCGGATGCGGAATTTGTCTATACGGACATTCGTAGCACACCTCGCTTTGTCACTTCCTATGTAGATATGCTGTATCTTGGCTCTATGCCGGAAAAAAAGCAGGTTATGGCAATGGAAAAGCTTCAGCCTCACGTCCAACGGCTGAAGGAGCTGATAGAAGAGGGCGTGGTGGTTCTGGCTACCGGAAACGCCATGGAGCTTCTTGGAGAGTACATTTCCGACAGTGGAAAGAAAACCCAGATGCTGGGCCTATTTCCCTTCCATGCTGACCGAAAAATTCAGGAGATTCGCCATAATTCCATGTTCCTGGGCGACTTTGACGACATCTCGATTGTAGGCTGCCGTTCCCAGTTTTCATTTTGTCGTGGGGAATTCTCCCATCCCTTTATTAAGGTGCGTGGTGGCTGCGGCAATAGTCCGGAGGACAAGACAGAGGGAATTCACTATAAGAATCTGTTTGCTACGTATTTGCTTGGCCCCCTGCTTGTGCTGAATCCGCTGTTTACCAAGTACATTTTGCGGCTGCTGGGCCATGACGATGCGCTGGCGTTTGAGAAGGAAGCCATGGAGGCCTATCGTCTGCGGCTTGCTCAGTTGGAAGCACCGGAAGCCAATTTCCATATTGGATAACCGCATTGGTTTTATAATGGATACAGAGGGCAGAACAATCCGTTCGATTGAAGGATTGACTGCCCCTCTGCTTTTGACGGCTTTCCGTATCGTTGTGAATTTGACAGGATTGTGTTATAATATAGCAAGTAAAATTATAGATTACGAGGAGAATCGGTATGTTTGCAGGAATCAATGAAGACCAGCTGATTAAACGGCTGTCTCTGACTGCGCGTGAAGAAGGAATCTTTGAGTGGACCAGAAAGAAGGGAATGGCTTACCGCCGCTTGATGTCCTATTATCGGTGTGCCATCAAAGAGGTAGAAACGAAGTTCCGGGTTTTGGATGAGGAATATTCCCTGATGAATGACAGAAATCCCATTAGCGGCATCAAATCCAGACTGAAGTCACTGCCCAGCATCGTGGAAAAATTGGAAAGAAGGAACATTGAACTGTCCGTGGAGTCCATTGAGGAAAATTTGTACGATGTGGCTGGAATCCGGGTGATCTGTTCTTTTGTGCAGGATGTGTATAAGCTGGCAGAAGCCCTCTTGAAGCAGGATGATGTCACTTTGATTTGCGTAAAGGACTATATCAAACATCCAAAAGAAAACGGATACAGAAGTCTGCACCTCATTATAGAAATCCCCATTTTCCTGGAAAAGGAAAAGAAAATGATGAAGGTAGAAATTCAGTTGAGAACCATTGCCATGGACTGTTGGGCCAGCTTGGAGCATCAGCTGCGCTATAAAAAATCGACCGAATTTACGGAAGAAATGCAGGCGGCTCTTTTAAACTGTGCTAAGATCAGTACGGAGTTGGACCGAGAAATGGACCTGTTAAGAGAAGAAGCGAATATTTAAGTACATAAAAAATCCCGTCGGAATCGTTGAGGTGGTTCCGACGGGATTTTTGCAGTTTGAATGGCTTATAAATGCTTTACGGCAGTCATGCGGGTGCTGTAACGACAGTACCGAATGACGGATTGAATACTATCGTATAAATCCTCGTATCTGGAGCGGGCGAAGGGCCACTCCGACAGGCGATTGGAAGCCATCCACAGAGCTTCGTTTTCTTCTTTCAGAGCCTGGACGTTAGAGGCCAATGCTTCCCAGGCTGGAATGTCAGCCATGGCCTGTTCCCGGGATTCGTAGGCATCCACTCGCTGCAATTCCAGCTTTTTTGTGGCGGCAATGCTGCGGCGTAAATCAAACAAAAAGACCTGATAAGCTACCAGATTGTCCAGAGGCTGCAAAGTGGAAAAATAATCATAGGCTGTTTCAAAGATTTGGCGGCAGCCTGCAAAACCGGCTTTTTGCTCTGCGTTTGCAGGCAGCGTGGCATCCTCCCAGAAGGCATGGCACAGCTTATCCCCAGCAGTAAAGCGTTTTTCATACCAGAATTCAATGGGTTCTTCGGTCCGCTCTTCCAGAAATCTCAGGTCGTAGTCAAAGAGAGCATGGTAGGCGGCTAAGTCTACATCTATACCAAAGAAGAGCTTGTAGTACGCAAATACGGTGTCATCATAAGACAGCTCCGCTCCGATGTTCCAGGAGTACAGAGCAGCACAGTATAAGCCGTACCAGTTTTCTTCCCGAAGATTCATGCCGCCATCACACCAGGAGGACATAATCATGCCTTCACTATCCAAAGCGGTTTGGGCAGCGATGCTTTTGGTGTTCAGCCAGGAGGCATAGTGCTGGGGCAGAAAACGGTTCCAGGAGTGCGTGGCAGGGGAGATGATAAACTTTTTCTTGCGGGCTTTTAGACTGTCGATGTTTTTATAGTGGTCACGGCAGGCATAGTCCCAGTAAACAAAGGTAATATCATCGGGCATGGAGTCAATGGCTTCCAGATGCAGCTGATAATTGCCCCACACTGGGGTGTACATATCGCTGTACATCATCATGTATTTGCCCTTACTCTTGAGGTGTTCGTTGAGCATTTTGAAATGCCCGTTGAAAATCTCTGCGGCCTGTTCCTTGCCGAACTGATGGGTATATTCTGCAACTTCGTCACCGCCTACATGGATGTAGGCACTGTCCCCAAATACCTCAATGGCTTCGTCTATCATAGCCAGAACCATGTCTTTTACTTCCTGCTTTCTGGCATCCAATGCAGCTGTGACGGCTCCTTCTGAGGTTTTCAGCATCAAGTCTCTGAAATCGTGCAAGCTGGCGTTTTTGTTCCAATGCCCCAAGGTGTTGATAATGGGAGTGATCTGCACGTAGTAGTCCTTTGCATAGGCACACAGTTCCTTCCATTCCTCCTTGGATACCGGATCGGAGAAACGACCGGAGGAAGGGGCACAGTCAAGCTGGATGGTGTCTTCAATATAGGGCATATAGAGATTGCACTTGATTTCGGACAATCTGCGGATGATGTCTTTGAAATTTTCCAGAGTGGAAATCTGTCCACGGGAAATATCATCGGAATATCCACGAATTTTCATGTCCGGCTGGTCCTCGATTTCGCAGCAGGGAATCGAACCTTCGTTCAATCGTGCAAGCTGCCGCAAAGTAGCCAGAGCATAGTAAAGACCATTGGGAGCACTGTAAGAAATCGTAATGCCGTCATCCGTGACGGATAGGGTATAGGCTTCCTTGTCCAGCTCCTCTGCTTTTACAGAGACAATCTCTGTGGCACCGGTATAGGGAAAAATTTCGGTGGCCTTTGGCACAAGGTTGGCAATTTGCTGGGACACTTTGAAACCGTTTGCCGGAATCCTTCCACCGGTACAGTGTAAGGATTTGGGCTGAGGAATTAGCTGAATGTTGCTCATGGAAAGGTTCTCCTAACATAGTTTGAGAATGGAAATCGGGAAGAATCGGAACGGTCTTCCTTATAACATGTGCAGTATATCATAGTTGTGCATTTATTACAATGTAAAGGAAAGTAAATTGACAGAAGCAAAAAATGGGGCTGTTTCTCCGTTGGCGAAACAGCCCCATTCCAATTGCGCTTCTATTTGCTTATGGCTTTAGATGGCAGCACACTTGGCAGCCAGCCATGCAATCTCAGCCTCGTTGAGCAGAGGACTGAGCTTTTCCAGTACCTGAGCGTGGTAATGGTTCAGCCACTCCTTTTCCTCTCGGGTCAGCTCGTCCACCAGGACGCAGCTTACATCAATGGGAACAAAGGTGATAGGCTCAAAACGCAGATACTTGCCGTATTCGCTTTCGCCTGCTTCGGTGCAGACCAGCTCATTTTCGATACGGATGCCGATATGGCCTTCCTCATAGATACCGGGCTCGTCAGTGACGATCATACCGGGAACAAAGGCAATGTTGCTGTGAGGACGGAGACTCTGAGGGCCTTCGTGGACCGCGCCGACGTGAGCAACGCCGTGGCCGGTGCCGCAGCGATAGTCCAGCATGTGACGCCACAGGGGCTGACGGGCCAGCATATCCAGCTCGCCGCCGGTAGCACCTTCACGCCATACCGCCATAGCCACATCGATATGGCAGCGCAGAACACGGGTATAGGCCAGCTTTTCTTCCTCAGTCAGAGGGCCAACAGCATAAGTACGGGTAATATCGGTGGTGCCGTCGTAGTAGGTTGCACCGCTGTCCACCAGCAGATATCCCTTGGGCTGAATCTCAGCATCAGCACCGACCTTGGGGGCGTAGTGCATCATGGCAGCATTGGGGCCCCATGCAGCAATGGTGGAGAAGCTTTCGGTAATGAATTTCTCAGCACTGCTGCGGTACTTGTGAAGGATGGTGTCAATATCGGTTTCCCGGAGGGTTTCGCCCTTGGCAAGACGCTGTTCCAGCTCCATCTGGAAGCGAACCATGGCGGCACCGTCTACCAGGTGGGCCTTGCGTGTGCAGTCCAGCTCGGTTTCATTCTTCACAGCCTTCAGCATGGCAATGGGATCGGCACCCTCTACCACAGTATAAAGGTCATTGCTGCGCAGGGCGTTGTCCAGAGCAGCATTCAAGCTGGCGGGGTCTACCAGAACAGTCTGCTTGGTGGTTCCGGCAGTCAGATAAGCGGCCATGCCCGTATATTCGCCGGTTTTTACGCCAGCTTCTGCTAACTGCTGAAGGGTTTCAGCGGAAAGACGGCTGGTATCGGTGAAGAGAACGGCGGTGTCCATGTCCACATAGCAGAAAGCCAGAGCGTAAGGAGTGCTGTCCACATCCGAGGCACGAAGGTTGAGCAGCCATGCCAGGCTGTCCAGCTTGGTGACCAGCATTGCGGTGCAATCCTGCTTCACCAGCTTGCCACGGAGCAGAGCCAGCTTATCGGCAGGAGTCTTGCCGGCGTAGGTGACATCCAGCAGCCATGCAGGGGTGGAGGGCAGAGCAGGACGATCTTCTACCCAAACCTGATCCACCAGAGGCAGATCTGCCAGCTTTGCGCCCTGCTTTTCACACAGTGCCTTGAGGCTGCGGCTCTGGGTTACAGGCATCGTTTCGGCGGTATAACCCAGCACCTTGCCCTCAGACAGCTTTTCACTGAGCCACTCGCTCAAGGTGGGAACGCCTTTAACACCCATATGCATGGAAGCAATGCCGGTGCCAGCCAATGCGGTATCCGCAGCACCGAAGAATCGACCATCGACCCACATGGCGGCGTCGTTGGTAGTTACGACCAGATTGGCATTTTCACAGGAAAAGCCGGAGAAGTATTCCCAAGCGGTATAATGTCCGGGGGCATATTCACTGGAATGAGGATCACTGCTGGGCATGATGTAAGCATCACAGCCTGCCTGTACCATGGCAGCACGCAGAGCTGCCAAACGTTCGGGGACCGTTTTCATAGTAAAATACTCCTTTATATATAGATTTTATAAGACTACCAGTTGTAACGTCGTTTTATAGTAAAACTACGACTGTGCTCCATGCCATTTTAGCACCGTTTCTATAAAAATGCAAACCTGATAACGTGCGAAATGGGTGATTCTACTAAAAAGTTGTAGAAAAGTTATCGTATTTTCGATGTGGTTCAAAAATCCGTCACAACTTCATACCGTTCTATGATATAATGGACGGTAAGAAAGGCAAAACCCTGGGATCCTAATACTTATAAAAAAACAAGGAGGAAGTTCAAAATGGAGATGCCAAGCAGGATGGACCGATTTAGACGAAGGCCTGTCTGTAGGTTGCACACCATCACACAGAAGGGATGCGTGAAATCCCTATGATTAGCGAGCGACGAGAAAAGCGGATTTTGCTGCTTTCGTTTATAGGCGGTCTGCTGTTTGCCATTGCGGAATTGGTATTTTCAATTTTCAGCCATTCCCAATCGGTGCTGATGGATGCGGTCTATGATGCTACAGAGTTGATTTTTATTGCGTTGATCCTATTCCTTACCCCGTTATTTCATAAGCCTATATCCGAACAACATCCATATGGCTATTTTCAGGTGGAATCTATTTTCCTGATTGTGAAAGGATTTATGATGTTGTCCGTGACGCTGGGTGTTGGCGTAGAGGTCATTGAGTCCATCTTTTCCGGAGGCAATCCGGTAAATGGATGGGAGATTTCTGTGTTTCAGATGGTTCTCGGAATTGCCAGTGTCGTAATATATCTGATTATGAAAAAAATGAATCGGGCATTGTCCTCTCCCACGGTGTATGCAGAGCTGTTAGGCTGGAAACTGGATATTACTTACAGTGCAGGAATGGCTATCGCCTTTTTGCATCCACATTTCTGGAGAAAACACCCGTTGCATTTCTTGCACCATACTTTGACCAGGTGATTGCTATTGTTGTAATGGTTTTGATGCTTCCGGAGAGCATCAAAATGCTTACCGGTGCCATAAAGGATGTATTTCTATTTCCTCCCGATGAGCAGACGGTGGAGACCATCAAGGAGACTTGCACCAAGATTTTGGACAGAAACCAGTTTGACCCGGTATTTTTTGATATTACAAGAACAGGCCGTCATATGTGGGTTTCTATCTATTTTGAAATAGCTGGGGATTCCTTAGAGGTAAAGGAATTGAAAAAGGTTTCGGAAGCTGTAAACAAAGAAGTGGGAAAGCAGTTCGAGAATTGTTCCTGTGAGCTGATATTGTCGCCGCAAGCCATAATGTAAGGACGTTTGTTACCTCTAACCGATACTTGCAGTTGCTTTCAAAAAACGATATAATGTGCGGTAAGGCTTTGGCCGAATTCAGTATATCGAACCGAAAGGAGTTATCCAATGAAGATTCTGATGCTAAACGGAAGTCCCAGACGAAACGGAAATACGCATGCAGTGCTTGAGAGGATGCAAAAGCAGCTGCAGGAGGGAAACCAGGTAGAGCTTCTGAATATCTGCACTATGAAGCTCAGTGGATGTGTAGCCTGTGAAGGCTGTTCTCGCAATGGGGGACACTGCGTACAGCATGACGATTCTGATGCGGTGATTCAGAAAATTGTCCAGGCGGATGCAGTGATTTTCGGAACACCGGTTTATTGGTGGGGAATGTCTTCTCAGCTTAAAATGGTAGTGGACAAGTTTTATTCCCAGAATGGTTCTTTTAAGACCATGAAAAAGAAGATTGGTGTATTGATTGTAGGTGCAAATGAACGGAACGATCCCCAGTATCGATTGATCGGAGAGCAGTTCGACTGCATTGCCAAACATCTCAACTGGAATATGGCATTTTGCGAATCTTTTTCTGCCTATGAGCCAGAGGAAGTGCTGAAACAGGCAGACCTTGCCCAGCGAGTACAGCAGGCCTGTGATTCTCTGGCAAAATAAACTTTCCCCAATGGTCGATACCTGGCATTTGCTTGGTATCGACCGTTTTGTTATACCTCAAATAATAGATTGACAAATTTGGATTTGATATTTATAATAATATCAAGAAATTTCGATTTGAGATTTTTTATGGAG
>CAUWEI010000128.1:0-7940 GCA_963557675.1 uncultured Oscillospiraceae bacterium
ATTTTTTCCCGGTTGGTATAAATTTTTTATGGAAAGGCATGACGTTTGCAGATTTTGGGTTTAAGTTGTTTTTTACTATCCGTGTGATATAATGACGGAGAAATACAGAAATGCGAGGAAAATTCTATGACAGAATCCTATCAGATTTTAGTAGTAGATGATGATGCGTCCATTGTAAACATTATTGAAACCGCCCTGACACAAGCAGGTTATCAAGTATATACAGCCGGTAATGGTGAAATGGCCTGTAGACTGGCTCGGGAAAAGCATCCGCACCTCATCATCATGGATGTGATGATGCCTCAGTGTAACGGAATTTTGGCTACGGTACGGATTCGGCAGGAAAGCAATGTGCCCATTTTAATGCTGTCGGCCAAAGCAGAAGGTACAGATCGGGTGTTGGGGTTGGAAGCCGGTGCAGACGATTACCTGGTAAAGCCCTTCTATCAGCAGGAGCTTCTGGCAAGAGTGAAGGCCCTTTTGAGGCGTTATGACGATTTGGGGTCCATCCGGGAAACAAAGACCGAGGATCAGATTCAGATTGGACAGATTGTTTTGGATACCGCTAAAAAACGGCTGTTTGTGCGTGGGGAACCGATCCGAGTGACACCTACGGAATATAAAATTTTACAGCTGCTTATGTCCAATCCAGAACGTGTTTTTTCGGCAGAAGAAATCTATGAGAGAGTTTGGGAAAGCGATGCCTATGCGGTTGAAAATACAGTGATGGTACATATCAGCCGGATTCGTGAAAAGTTGGAGCTGAATCCAAAGAAACCGGAATATCTGAAAGTTGTTTGGGGGATAGGCTATGTCTTTGAAGCACCGTAATGCAATTGCGTGGATCTTACTTGTAATTTTTGCTCTGTGTTGGACGGCGGGACGGTTTTTGCTGCACGAGAAGCAAGCCCCTGACATTTACGAAACCGCTTTTGGCTGGAATGAATGGGAGAACGAGCAGCCTACATCGGAACAAGAACCTACACCGATGGGAACGGATGTGCTCCCACATGGGGAGACAACACCGCAAGGGATTCGGGTAGTGGGAATGATTTTGTGCTTTGGAGCGATAGTGGCAGCAGGCGTTTCAATTATTTGGCTGCGCTGCAAAACTCCGGTGATAGGCCCGGATGGAACCATGTGGATGTTCATTCTAATTAGTATCCTGAAGAGGGCCTATTTAAGAGACTATTTGGACTACACGATTGTGACGGACTTTCTGGTCTATAGTCTTGTTGACTTTTTGCTTGTGGCAGGAATTCGAGAGCTATGGGGCTGGATACAAGCTGGATTTCCGCTTTCGTGGTGTACGCTTGCCCGAACTGCAAGCCGTTGTGCGAAGCCACAGACGGAGCTGCTTCTCCTGTGTTCTGGAATCGCAGGTCTTACGTCCGGGGTTTTGTTTGCGGGTGTCCAGCAAAACTGGATTATCACAATTTTACTGTTTGTTTCGGATGGACTAGGTGTGCTTTGCCTCTGGAATTATGGTTCCAGTGTGCAACACTTTAAGACGCAACTGGATCATTTTCAAAAAAATGCTCCTGTGGAGATCAAAGCCGGTCCTTTTGAAACGGTAGAAGCACAGTTACTTCAGGTTCAGGAGCAGCATCGGGAGGCTGTTAAGACAGCGGTTGCCAGTGAACGATTCAAGGTGGATTTAATTGCCAATGTCTCCCATGATCTGCGTACTCCACTGACGGCAATTCTGGGATATGGGGAACTTTTACAGAAGGAAACATTGTCCCAAGAGGGAGAAAAGCAATTATCCCGCCTGAATCAGAAAGCCGGGTATATGCGGGAGCTGGTGGATTCCCTGTTTGAACTGACCAAGGTTTCCAGTGGTGTACTGGAAAGCAAACAGGAAAAAATTGATCTCATTCGTCTGTTGGAACAGACTATTGGGTTGTTTGACGATCAGCTTTCCATAGCAGGATTGGTTGTGCGGCGTCATTATGAATCGGAATCTGCGCCGCTCGTCACAGACGGAGGCCGGATGCACCAGGTGTTTGCCAACCTGCTGGGCAACGCAATCAAGTATGCGTTACCTGGTACACGGATTCACCTGGAAGTAAAAGAAAACAAAGAGGCTTATGTAGTGCGGATGGTCAATACCTCTTCTTATGAAATGGACTTTGAACCGAATGAGATTATGCAGCGATTTGCCCGTGGGGATAAAGCACGTTCCACCAAGGGCAGTGGCTTGGGATTGGCAATTGCACAAACTTATACAGAGTCTGTGGGCGGAAGATTCCGGGTTGCCGTTGACGGCGACCAGTTCAGTGCAATTGTGACACTGCCAAAATCTGAAAGAAATCTGTAAGAATTCTGTCCGCCCTTTTGAAAGACACCCCCTGTATGATGAACCGTACAGGGGGTGCCTTTATGCTTGATACAAAGAAAAAACATTTCGTGCCGGATATGGTTCGGCACATTCTTCTTTCGTGGCTTCTGGCTGTCACAATAGAATACTTGCTTTTACCTAGAATGTGTCACAATTTAGACGATTTAAGCGGTTTAGCGCAAATGTCGTTGATTCGGGTTGTAGTTATTACACTATTCGGAACAGCAACGCTTACACTGCTTTCTCATTATAAAAAGATCGGAACAATCGAACGCTGGGGTATGGTGGGCATTTTCGCAATCTTGGCGGCCTGTACTATGTCTGCCTCTTTTTCCTGGGCGTACTTGGTTGTGTGCATTTTGCTGCTCATCGTCCTGTTTGTGTTTGGCAGATATGGATGGGACAGCTCTCCCGAACCCCAGACTGACGTAATGCAGGATCGAAAAAGCTGCATTTGGCTGACGGTGGGAATTACGGTTCTGTTTTTCCTTTTTGTCTGTGTGTGGACGGTTTGCCGGGTTTACAGCTTCAATACCCCCAGTTATGACTTTGGTATCTTCTCTCAGATGTTTTATCACATGAAGGAGTCCGGTCTTCCTATGACAACGATAGAGCGAGATGGACTCTTATCCCACTTCCATGTCCATATGTCCCCAATCTATTATTTGATGCTGCCGTTTTATTATCTGGTACCCGAACCAGCCACATTGCAGGTTTTACAGGCAGCTGTAGTTGCTTCTTCCGTAATCCCCTTGTGGAAAATTGGGAAACAGCATGGTTTAACAGATTGGCAGAGAGTCCTGTTGTGTGGGATATTACTGCTGTTTCCGGCTTTTTCCGGTGGAACCGGTTACGACATCCATGAAAACTGCTTTCTAACCCCTCTGATTCTGTGGCTTTTCTATGGTATTGACCGGAAAAACACACTTATTACAGCACTTGCGGCAGTTCTCACACTGCTGGTCAAAGAGGATGCGGCTGTATATGTGGCGGTTATTGGACTTTGGCTCATTGTAAAATCTCTGGTGTGTTCTCACAAAAGGGAGCGTCATAATCTGGTTGTCGGTATCGTCCTTTTCTTTGCGTCTCTTATTTGGTTTTTCCTTGTGACCAGTTATCTGGCAAAAATCGGGGACGGGGTTATGACAGACCGATATGATAATTTTATTTACGATGGCTCGTCTTCCTTATTGCCGGTAATCAAAGCGGTACTTATGAACCCAATGAAGGCAGTTTATGAATGTGTGGACTCGGAAAAATTGAGTTTTATTGCCATGACTATGCTGCCCTTATTGGGCCTTCCACTGTTTACCCGGCGATATGAACGATACATCCTGCTCATACCATACCTATTGGTGAATCTGATGTCCGACTATACCTATCAGCATGACATTTTCTTTCAGTATACCTTTGGCTCAACGGCCTGTTTGATGTATTTGACAGTAGTAAATTTGGCGGAAATCAAAATCCATTGGAAAAGGAGCGCAGCACTTTTGGGGGCGGCTGTAATTGGGGCGTTCTGTTTCGGTGGAGTGGTTGTGCCAAAAGCAATTTCTTATCCCGTTCAGTGCGTGCAGCATAGGGGAGAATATCAACAGATTCGCAATACACTTTCTAAGATTCCAGAGGAAGCTTCCGTTGCGACTACCACGTTTTACTCTACGTTCCTGTCTCAGCGGGAAGTTTTGTACGATGTGAAGTATTGTACCAAAGAACACCTGCTGGAAGCACAGTACATTGTTTTAAATGAGGATGGAAGTTTTGAAAACTATGAGAAAAAGGGAAATGACGGGAAAGAGAATCTGACAGAGTTGCTGCTGTCGGAGGGATACACCGTATACGACCAGATTCCAGAGAAGCTCACCATTTACAGGAAGAGCAAATAAGACAAAGCGGTTGGAGCCGATTTGGCCTCCAACCGCTTTCTGTGTTTGCCTGTTTTAAGATTTCAGGAACGTTTCATGGTGTGGTACTCTTTTTGAATTTCACAGCAGAGATCCGAAAACCGCCAATCGCTGTTGTGCTTGGTGTGAATGGCCTTGATGACACCGCTTGCCACCTGATTGATGAGTGCAGTTGCCATTTGCGGATGGTCCTCAAATCCGTCCAGAAGGGCAAACTTTCCAATCAGCGGATGGGCGGGCTTAGGAGGAAATTCCTTCCCGGATAAAAGCTGGGCCACGGTAAGGGTGGTTTGTGTGTCGGATACGACCTTGCAAAGGATTCCCTCTTTTTCAGCCATGGAGCTGAGTGCCAGCATCTGCATGCCGGAAAGTCCATAGATAAGAATGGTTTTTTCTGATTTTTTGATGTTTGTACCCATATTGTACGCTCCTTAGTATGGATTCTGTATCATAGCGTAAATCTCTATATTCTACATCATATCATAAATATAGTATTTTGAACAGTAAATAAGGAGGGAAGTTTCGATTCTGCATTATACACAGCTCTAAAATATTTTGCAAAACGGTCAAAACCTACTTGCAAAGAAAAGCGGGTAGTGCTATAATCCTGATTAGTTAGTTGGAACTAACTAATAATTTTTAGTGAAATCAGAAGAAACGGAAGAGGATTCAATGCTTGCAGGTGAAATTATTTTTCTGTGTTTGGCATTTTGGGGCGTGTGCTGGCTTGGAACCGGCACGGACGCAAAAAATAGCAAGGGCCTTTCCGCTTATCCAGATGAAATACAGAAAACAGTAAAAAAAGACCCGATTTTGGGATTAAAAGTGAAAACAACTTCACCGGTGATGGCGTTTTGCGCCAATGTACTGGTATTTCTGGTTGTGTTGTTTCCATTTGGATTCTTCCTAAAAGAGCAAGGTTTTTACCGCAATTTTAGGAATGTCTTGATTCTTGGTCAGGTGCTGAATCTCTTTGATTTTCTTGTAATCGACCTTTTGTGGTGGAGACACAGCAAACGAGTTCGATTTACCGGAACAAAAGACAAGCCGGAGCGGTATCGGAACCCTAAAAATCACGCAATCTCCTTCTGCAAAGGAATCCTGGCCTTCCTGCTTGTTGCGGGGATTGATGGCTATATTCTGTCTCTGATTTCAGATATGCATTAAATGATGGGAGGTATCGGTATGGATGTTAATGTATGGTATGGTATTTTGATTCCGTTTTTAGGAACGTCCTTTGGTGCGGGCTGTGTGTTTTTTATGAAGAAAACAATGGGAATCTCGGTGCAGAAGGCACTGACCGGCTTTGCCGGGGGCGTTATGGTTGCGGCTTCTATTTGGAGCCTGCTGATTCCGGCACTGGATCAATCCGATGCAATGGGCAGATGGTCTTTTGTTCCAGCGGCAGTTGGATTTTGGATTGGAATTCTGTTTTTGCTGCTGTTGGATCATGTAATTCCACATCTGCATCGCAACACACAGCAGGCAGAGGGCCCAAAAACAAAATTCCAGCGGACCACCATGCTGGTTCTTGCTGTTACGCTCCGCAACATCCCGGAGGGTATGGCAGTGGGTGTGGTATACGCAGGTTACCGAATGGGCGATGCAGGAATCTCACTCATGGGAGCGTTGGCGTTATCCATCGGAATTGCCATTCAAAATTTTCCGGAAGGGGCTATTATCTCCATGCCGTTAAAATCGGAGGGAATGAAAAAGTCCAAAGCGTTTACATACGGGGTGCTTTCCGGGGTGGTGGAGCCGATTGGCGCACTTCTTACGATTTTGGCGGCAGATTTGATCGTACCGGCTCTTCCGTATTTTTTGAGCTTTGCCGCCGGTGCCATGATTTATGTTGTGGTGGAAGAATTGATTCCGGAAATGTCGGAAGGAAAGCACTCAAATATAGGTACCTTGTTTTTTGCGGTTGGTTTTACCGTCATGATGATTCTGGATGTGGCATTGGGATAACATGAAAATACAGGACCAAAACCAGGATGGAGAAAAAGCAGTGATTGGAAAGAAGCCAAAAAAGTGCCGCCGGTCAAATACCCCCAGGCAACGCTTAAAATAGAGATGCCTTGCTTTTCCAGACAAAAACTTCTATAATGGCTCTGTGCTATTTTTCAAAGAAGGAGCTATTTCATGGAACGTGATTTTACACAAGGCCCTATAAGGCGCAGCCTTATCGCATTCAGCTTGCCGCTGGCTGCCGGAAATCTTCTTCAGCAGTTTTACAACATTGTAGATACCTGGATTGTTGGGCACTATTTAGGCAATATTGCATTGGCTGCGGTAGGAAGTGCGTTTTCGCTCATGATTCTTCTGAACAGTCTGCTTCTGGGACTGTGCATGGGCAGTGGCGTTGTATTCAGCCAGCTGTGTGGAGAAGGAAATCTTCAGCGGATGAAACAGGCAATTGCCAATGCGTTCTGTTTGATTTTTGCGGCATCTGTGCTGCTGCTTGCGGTTTCCTATGGAACTCTGCCTGCGGTTACTAAGCTCATGCGGATTCCTCAAGAGGCGGTTTCTGATTTTACAGGCTATCTGTGGATTATTTTTATGGGTATTCCGCTGACGTTCCTGTTTCATTTCTTTGGGGCGGTTTTGCGTAGCGTGGGAAATTCCGTGGCCCCCTTGGTATTCCTGCTCCTTTCAACCCTGGTGAATATTGCACTTGATTTGCTGTTTGTTTTGGTGTTCCATTGGGGCGTGAAGGGGGCGGCTTTGGCAACCGTTATTGCACAGGGAATATCTGCACTGGGCCTTGCCCTGTACGTATTTCTTCGTATGCCGCAGTTTTGTCCAAACCACACGCATTTGCATTTCGATGGATTGCTTTTGCGCCGGATTATCTCAGTCAGTGTGCTGACCAGTGTTCAGCAGTCGATTATGAATTTTGGTATTCTGATGGTGCAGAGCCTGGTCAACAGCTTTGGCGTGGCTACGATGGCGGCGTTTACTGCCGGTGTGAAAATTGATTCCTTTGCATATTCTCCTGCACAGGACTTTGCCAATGGCTTTTCTACCTTTGTTGCACAAAATGCAGGGGCCGGAAAATCGGACCGTGTACGGCGTGGCGTTCGAGAAGCGGCTATCGTGTCGCTTTCTTTCTGCTTGGTGGTGTCTGTGCTTGTAGCTCTGTTTGCCCGCCCTCTCCTGACGCTGTTTGTTGAATCCAATGAACAGAATGTTTTGGACATCGGAGTGCAGTATTTGCATTTGGAAGGCCTGTTTTATGTAGGAATCGGAATGCTCTTTCTGCTCTATGCCACATACCGTGGACTTGAGAGAGCGGGAATGTCCATTGTCCTCACAATTATTTCCTTGGGCCTGCGGGTTCTGATTTCCTACGCCTTAGCACCCACTTTCGGGGCCTGGATTATCTGGGCTTCCATTCCCATTGGTTGGTTTGCTGCGGATGTGGTAGGAATTGTGGGATTGGTGGGCTTGCTCCGAAAAAAGTAAATATACCAGCAACCAAAAGCGGATGGTAGTGTATATCATCCGCTTTTAAATTTGTGTTCGGTTTCGCTTTTGCGTCTTATAGCACGAAAAATGATTTTTCGGGAAATAGCGATTCCGGCAGCAGGGACAAGGAAAGAAAGCAAGAATAAAACAGGACTATTTATGCGAAATCAGTTTTTTACTAACGTGCTATGGTGAATTTTAACTTCTAAAAATGGGCTATTCTTGCA
>CAUWEI010000129.1:0-7734 GCA_963557675.1 uncultured Oscillospiraceae bacterium
AAAAACAATTTTCTGACCGTTTTTTGGTCAGAACCCACAACGACAAAGGAGCCGGTTTATGATTCATTCACTAGAGTCTCTCCGCACCGCTGTGAAAGGCCAAGGCCCTCGTAAGTTGGCTGTAGCCGTGGCACAGGATGCTGAAGTATTGTTGGCTGTGGACGGCGCTCGAAAACTGGGCCTTGCCACTGCCATCCTGGTCGGTGACGAAGCTCTGATTCGGCAGATCGCCCAGGAGCATAACATTCCCTTGGATTCCTATGAGATCATCCACGAAACCGATAAGGTTCAGGCCTGCCGCACTGCGGTGAAGCTGGTCCGAGACGGTAATGCGGATGTAGTCATGAAGGGCATCATTGACACCTCTGTGATTCTCAAAGCTGTTCTCGACAAGGAGATTGGTCTGAGAGAAAGCCCCGTTCTGTCTCATGTTGCTCTGTTTGAGGTTCCCGGCTTTGACCGTCTGTTCCTCATCACCGACGCCGCTATGAACATTGCCCCCGATCTGGAGGCAAAAAAACACATCATTCGCAACGCCGTAAAGGTAGCACACGCTATGGGTAATGAAAATCCTGTGGTGACCTGCCTCTGCGCCGTCGAAAAGGTGAATCCCAAGATGCCTGCCACCTTGGATGCTGCCGCTCTGGTTGAGGCAAATCAGGCAGGCGAAATCCAGGGCTGCGTTGTCAACGGCCCTCTGGCTCTGGACAATGCTGTTTCCACCGAGGCCGCCAAGCATAAGGGAATCACCGATCCCAACGCCGGTCATGCCGACGTTCTCATGGTCCCCAACATCGAAACCGGTAATGTGTTCTATAAATCTCTGGTCTTTATGGCCGGTGCAAAGAACGCCGGTGTCATCGTTGGTGCCAAGGCCCCTGTGGTTCTTACCTCCCGGGCTGACAGCGACGAGACCAAGCTGAACTCCATTGCCCTGGCCCTGATGATTGCCTCCCGTTAATGATTTTAGTTAGTAAGGAGATAACACCGTGGAAGATTATAAAGTATTGGCAATGAACTTCGGCTCCACCTCTACCAAGGTAGCCGTTTTTGAAGGAGATAATCAGGTTCTTCTGAAGGTCTTCCGGCACACCCCTGAGGACATGAAGGGCCTCACCACCATGGATCAGAATGCTGCCTTCCGTCTGCCCCTCATCCTCCAGTATCTGGAAGATGAGAAGGTCAATCTCAATGACTTCGATGCCATTGTGGGCCGTGGCGGTTTGATTCATCCCGTAGTCGGCGGCACCTATGCCGTCAATGACAAGATGCTGGAGGATCTGCGTTCCTGCGCCTACGGCACTCATGTGTGCAACCTGGGCGGCCTGCTGGCTGCTCAGATCGGTAAGCAGATCGGTAAGCCTGCCTATGTGGTAGACCCCCCTGTTATCGATGAAATGTCCGAGCTGGCCCATCTGTCCGGCCACCCGGATTTCCCCCGCCGTCCCCTGTTCCACGCCCTTAACCAGAAGGCCATTGCAAAGCGTTACTGCGCTGAGCGGGGCATTCCTTATGACTCCCAGCGGCTCATTGTTGCCCATATGGGCGGCGGTATTACCGTGGGTGTTCATATGTACGGTAAGATCGTGGATGTCAATAACGGTCTGGAAGGCGAAGGTGCCTATACAGGCGAGCGTCCCGGCACTCTGCCCATTCTGGACGTTCTGCGTGCTGCCTACAGCGGCAAGTACGGCAAGACCTATGACGAGCTGCGCTACCATTTCTCTATGGAGTGCGGTCTGGTGGGTTACACCGGAACCAATGACGGTCGGGAAATCACCCGTCGTATCAATGAAGGCGATAAGCAGGCTGAGCTGGCTTACCGTGGCATGGCCTATCAGGTGGGCAAGGAAATCGGCGCTGCCGGTGCTGTCCTCCAGGGTGAGGTGGATGCCATCCTGCTGACCGGCGGCTTCGCCTATGATAAAACCCTCATGAGCTGGGTAGAGTCCTATGTCAAGCATCTGGCTGACGTCTATATCTATCCCGGCGAGGATGAAATGCTCTCTTTGGCTCAGGGTGCCATTCGTGTGCTCAAGGGTCAGGAGGAAGTTTTGGAGTATTAAGCTATGCACCGTATGCAAATTATTACCGGTCACTATGGCAGCGGCAAAACAGAATATGCCGTCAATCTGGCCCTCAGTATGGCCAAGCCCGGTGCCCGGATTTCCCTGGCAGACCTCGATATTGTAAACCCCTATTTCCGCTCCTATGAGCAGACCGCCCGGCTGGAAGAGGCCGGCGTTCAGGTCATTGTCACCTCCTGCGGCGGTGTGGCGGACATTCCTGCCATTAACCCCGCTGTCATGTCCATTTTCCAGAATAAGGACATTACCGGTATTCTGGACATTGGCGGTGACCCCATCGGTGCCAGAGTCCTGGCCCGCTTCGCTCCCCAGCTCCATTCTGAGGAACTGGACCTTTTGTATGTGCTCAACGCCAATCGACCCGAAACCAAGGATGTGGACTGTGCGCTGGAATATATGAGAGGCATCGAGCGGGAGTGTAAGCAGAAGGTCACCGGCATCGTAAACAACACCCATTTGTGCCGGGAAACCCGGCTGGAAGACATCCTCAAGGGTGCCCGTCTGGCCCAGGAGCTTTCCCAGCGTACCGGTATTCCCATCATACACCATGCGGCAGAGCGTCGCTTCGCAGACCAGCTGGCGGGGCTTCTGTCTGAACCCATATTCCCCATGGAAATTTATATGAAAAAACCCTGGGAAATCACCACCTGTGAGGAGGAATAATCAACATGGCTGGAAAAGTAACTTTCCGTCAGGACAGATGTAAGGGCTGCGAGCTTTGCGCCCTGGTCTGCCCCAAGCATATCATCGTTCTCGATGACACTGCTACCAACCGCAAGGGATACCATCCCGCAACCATCCGCCCCGAGGATCTGGATAAGTGCATCGGCTGCGGCAGCTGCGCCAAGATGTGTCCCGATTCCATCATCACCGTGGAACGCACATAAGGAGGACCGTAATGGAGAAAGAACTTTGGAAAGGCAATGAGGCCATTGCCGAAGCCGCCATTCGTGCGGGCTGCAAATACTTCTTTGGCTATCCCATCACCCCCCAGAACGAAATCCCTGAGTACCTGTCTGCTCACCTGCCCAAAATCGGCGGATGCTTCCTGCAGGCAGAGTCTGAGGTCGCTGCCATTAACATGGTTTACGGCGCTGCCGGCTGCGGCGTGCGTGTTATGACCTCTTCCTCTTCCCCCGGAATTTCCCTGAAGCAGGAGGGCATCACCTATATGTGCGGTGCAGAGCTTCCTGCTGTTATCATCAATATGATGCGTGGCGGCCCCGGTCTGGGCACCATTCAGCCTGCTCAGGGTGACTACTACCAGGCTACCCGTGGCGGCGGCAACGGTGACTACCGTCATCTGGTCTATGCCCCCGCTACCATTCAGGAGGCTGCCGACTATGTCCAGATCGCATTCGATGTGGCTGACCAGTACCGCAACCCCGTTATGATCCTGGCCGACGGCATGATCGGTCAGATGATGGAAGCCATTGAATGGCATGAGCCTGAAAAGCGTGAGCTTCCCGCCAAGCCCTGGGCCACCACCGGCACCAAGGGTCAGCGTGATCCTAATGTGATCAACTCCCTATACATTGACCCCAACCTCTGCGCTGTGCATAACGAGCATCTGGCCGCTAAGTACAAGGCTATGGAGGAAAACGAGACCCGCTGGGAAGAAGTGAACACCGAGGACTGCGAGATTCTCTTCGTGGCCTACGGCACTCCCTCCCGTATCGCCAAGGCCGCCATCCAGCTTCTGGCTAAGGAAGGCATTAAGGCCGGTATGCTCCGTCCCATTACCCTGTGGCCCTTCCCCGGTGAGGCACTGAAGAAGGCTGCTATGCAGGACAGCGTCAAGGCTGTTGTGGATGTGGAGCTCAGCATGGGTCAGATGATTGATGATGTAAAGATCGCCCTGGAGGGCTGCCGTCCTGTGTCCTTCGTGGGCAAGGCCGGTGGTGTGGTTCCCACCCCCTATGAGGTGGCCGCCGCGGCGAAAGCTGCCATCGGGAGGTAAGAGATTATGGCAATTGTATACGAGAAGTCCAAAGGCCTGACCGATGCCGAACTGCACTACTGCCCCGGCTGCACCCACGGTATCGTTCACAAGCTGGTTGCCGAAACCCTGGATGAAATGGGTGTTCTGGGCAACACCATCGGCGTAGCCCCTGTCGGCTGCTCCGTCTTCGCTTACAACTACTTCAACTGCGATATGCACGAAGCCGCTCACGGCCGTGCTCCTGCCGTTGCTACCGGTATCAAGCGTGTCTCCGAGCCCGGCACCATCGTCTTTACCTATCAGGGTGACGGCGACCTGGCTGCTATCGGTACCGCTGAAATCATTCACGCTGCCATGCGTGGTGAGAAGTTTACCACCATCTTTATCAATAATGCCATTTACGGCATGACCGGCGGTCAGATGGCCCCCACCACTCTGGTGGGTCAGAAGGCCACCACCGCTCCTTACGGCCGTCAGCAGGATCACTATGGTGCTCCCATCCGTATGGCTGAGATCATCAGCACCCTGGAAGGCTGTGCCTATGCTTCCCGTGTCTGCGTTACCGATATCGGCAACCTGAACAAGGCCAAAAAGGCCATTCAGAAGGCCTTCCGGATGCAGCAGGAGGGCAAGGGCTTCACCTTCGTGGAAGTTCTGGCCTGCTGCCCCACCAACTGGGGTAAAACGCCTGCCGCTGCTGTGGAATGGCTGAAGGAAAACATGATTCCCTACTATCCCCTGGGAGTCTACAAGGACATCGAGGAGGTAAAGTAACATGACCAATGAAATCATGATCGCCGGTTTCGGCGGCCAGGGCGTCATGGCCATTGGCAAGACGCTGGCAGAGGCTGGCATGAAAGAGGGCAAGGATGTTTCCTGGCTCCCCTCCTATGGTCCGGAAATGCGTGGCGGCACTGCTAACTGCTGTGTTGTCATCTCTGAAGACCCCATCATCTGCCCCATCGTTCTGGAGCCTACCGAGCTCATCGCTATGAACCTGCCTTCCCTCAAGAAGTTCGAGCCTACTGTGGTCAAGAATGGCACCATCTTCGTCAACAGCTCCATCATCACCGAGAAGGTGGAACGTGAGGATGTCCGTGCCATTTATGTCCCCTGTCTGGACATCGCCAACGAGCTGGGCAATGCCAAGGTCGCCAACATGGTTATGCTGGGTGCCTACATTGAGGCTATGGGCAATCTGGGCGTTGAGACCATCAAGGAAATGCTGGTCCATATGTTCACCGGCCCCAAGGCGAAGCTGGTTGACCTGAACATTGAGGCTCTGCGCCGTGGTGCTGCCTGCGTCAAATAATTACGAAATTCTGAAAGGGGAATGATCATGGATCTGGAGATCAAGATTATTCGTAACGAAAATCCGAACCCCAAGCCTCAGGATGAGTCTACTCTGGGCTTCGGCAAGTACTTCACCGACCATATGTTTATCGTTGAGTACACCGAGGGCATCGGCTGGCATGATGCCAGAATCCAGCCCTACGGACCTCTCGCCATTGACCCCGCCTCCCCTGTTCTGCACTACAGCCAGGAGATCTTTGAGGGTCTGAAGGCTTACCGTCGTGCTGACGGCGGCTTGCAGATGTTCCGTCCCATCGAAAACGCCAACCGCATGAATCAGAGTGCAGAGCGTATGTGCATGCCTCCTCTGGATGCCGACTTCCAGGTGAAGGCCATGAAGATGCTGGTTGAGATGGAAGAGGGCTGGGTCCCCCATATGGAAGGCACCTCCCTGTATCTGCGTCCTACCATGATTGCTGACGGTGCTGAGCTGGGTGTTCACCCCGCTAAGAAGTACCTGTACTACATCATCTGCGCCGCTTCCGGCAGCTACTACAAAAACGGTATGGCTCCTGTTAAGATCCACATTGAGGATCACTATGTCCGTGCTGTCAAGGGTGGCACCGGTGCTGCAAAGACCGGCGGTAACTACTCCGCTTCCCTGAAGGCCGCTGCTGAGGCTGCAAAGAAGGGCTTCGATCAGGTTCTGTGGCTGGATGGCCGTGAGAACAAGTATGTGGAAGAAGTCGGCGCTATGAACATGATCTTTGTCATGGACGGCAAGCTGGTCACTGCTCCCACCGGCGGCAGCATCCTCCCCGGCATCACCCGGAAGAGCGTTTTGCAGTTGGCTCAGGACAAGGGCCTCACCGTGGAAGAGCGTCCCATCAGCGTTGCCGAGCTGTTTGAGGCCTACGAAAGCGGCCGCCTCTCCGAAGCTTTCGGCACCGGCACTGCTGCTGTCATCTCCCCCGTTGGTCTCCTGGAGTACCACGGCAAGGAAATGCATCTGTCCAACGGCAAGATCGGCCCCATCGCTCAGGAGATTTATGACACCCTCACCGGCATTCAGCGTGGCGAGCGTGAAGATCCCTATGGCTGGGTCATGAAGATTTCCTAATTCGCTTATCCATCGGAAAGCAAAATACAAAATGGGTGTGCTTGAGCTTTGCTCGGGCACACCTTTTTGTCGTACATCCCATATAGTCAAAAGTAAACTGCCCCCCACTGGTTCGACAGTACGACATACTATCTACCAAGTGGGGGGCAATTCATTTACGAATGATTTTTATAGTCCATCAAAATCTAAAGTAGATAAAAGGATTATAGCTGGAACTGAGGATATACATAATGCACACCAACAGAAGCCCAAAACAGGCTATATTCAACAAAGCGTTTCTAACAGGTGTATTTTTGAATGTAAGTTTTTCGTTCCACGGCAACATACATAGAAGTCCGAGAGGTATGTAGATCAAGCTTGATAGGATGGATGAATCCGAGCTGAGAATCGAAATCATATTGGAAGGAGCAAAACAGAACATTTTCTTAACCGTACTTCCAATTTGAGCCAGAGATTCCGAATTAAAGATTACCCAACCGATTATGACAAAGAAAAACGTGTAAATCCACTGAACGAACTTAGGCAGGCGATCCAGGAATTTTTCAAGGAATAATTTTTCCAAGAGTAGGAGTGCGGCATAGTATACACCCCACAGCATGAAATTCCATTGTGCGCCGTGCCAGAATCCGGTAAGCACCCAGACCACGCATAAATTGAAAATCCATCTTGCCTTACTACAACGATTTCCTCCCAAAGGAATGTAAATGTAATCCCTAAACCAGCTAGAAAGAGAAATGTGCCAGCGACGCCAGAAATCCGTAATAGAGGTCGCTACATAGGGATAGCGGAAATTCTCCAGAAAATGGAATCCAAACATGCGACCCAGTCCAATTGCCATATCACTATAACCAGAAAAATCAAAATAGATTTGCAGTGTGTAGGCCAAAGCTGCAAGCCAGTAAAGTGAAGTACCATAAAAATCGTTGGTTTGTGAATAGATGTGAGTAGCAATCGCCCCTATATTATTGGCAAGGATAACTTTCTTTGCGAGGCCTACAATAAAGCGACGCATTCCAGCGGCCACATCGTCCATTGTCTCATGTCGAAGATTGATTTCTTCTTCGATGGTCTGATAACGAACAATCGGTCCGGCAATCAGCTGCGGAAAAAATGCGACATACAGGGTGAGGTAAAAATAGTTTTTCTGTACACCTATTTTGTGGCGGTATAGATCAATCACATAAGAAAGTATCTGAAAAGTATAAAAACTAATTCCAATCGGAAGTACAATTTTTCTTATTCGAAAATTGCAAGTGCAAGTTGGACACCCGCATGATAAAAATTGTTCAGCG
>CAUWEI010000130.1:0-7519 GCA_963557675.1 uncultured Oscillospiraceae bacterium
TATCTATACTGATAACCGTCCCAGAAATTATGAATTAACCTTCTTCCTTATTGGCATCAGCAATAATCTTTGCCTGATTTGCCTTGGGGACTTCTTCGTAACGCTCAAATTTCATGGTAAAAGAACCACGAGCCTGGGTCATAGCACGCAGATCAATGGCATAAGTGCCCATTTCAGCCATAGGAACTTCCGCTTCTACCACGGTATTGCCTTCGTTATCGGGGTTCATGCCCATAACACGGCCACGACGCTTATTCAAATCGCCGATGACATCGCCCATGTAGCTATCCGGAATGGTGACTGCCAAAGCACCAATGGGCTCCAGCAATGTGGGATTGGCGTTGGGCATTGCTTCCTTAAAGGCGAGGATAGCTGCCATCTTAAATGCCATTTCGTTGGAGTCTACCGGGTGGTAAGAACCATCGTACAGGGTAGCTTTCAAATTAACCATAGGATATCCAGCCAGAGGACCCTTCTGCACTGCTTCCTGAAGGCCCTTCTCAACCGCAGGATAGAAGTTACGAGGCACGCTTCCACCGAAGACTTCCTCTGCGAAAATCAAATCATCCTGCTCTTCCTGAGGTTCAAAGCGAATCCACACATCACCGAACTGACCAGAGCCACCAGTCTGCTTCTTATGACGGCCGTGGGCTTCCACCTTTTTCTTGATGCGCTCACGATATGCAACCTTGGTGGGACTCAAAACGGCCTCAACACCAAAACGAGATTTCAGTTTGGAAACCAACACATCCAAATGCTGATCGCCAGCACCAGAAAGAACCATCTGTTTGGTTTCGGGATTCATTGTAATGCTGAAGGAAGGATCTTCCTCATTCAGGCGGTTCAGGCCTGCGCCTACCTTATCATCCTGGCCCTTGACCTTAGGAGCAATCGCCATGGAGTAGCAAGGCTCTGCGTAAGGGATACCCTTCAGAGAAACCACCTTACGGGGATCACACAGCGTATCGCCAGTCTTAACCTTATCCATCTTACCAATGGCACCAATATCGCCGCAGGACAGTTCCTTCACTTCGGTGTTCTTCTTGCCACACATAATGTACATACGGCCCAGTTTCTCCGTTTCGCCGGTACGGGCGTTCACCAGGACGGTGTCGGAAGTAATGGTGCCAGACAGGACTTTAATGAAGGAATACTTGCCATACTGGTCAGAAACGGTCTTAAATACGAATGCCGAGGGAACGCCACCGGGAGAAACAACAAACTCCTCGGTCTTGCCGTCCGCAGTGGTTGCCTTATGGTAGTTGCCCTCAACGGGATTCGGAAACAGATCTACAATATGATCCATGAGCATCAGGCTGCCCAGGCAGTTCACGCCGGAACCGCACAAAACAGGGAACATCGACAGCTCTTCAACGCCCTGATGCAGACCCTTGATCATCTCTGCATAAGTAAAATCTTCGTCATTAAAGAAACGGTCCATGAGTTCTTCGCTGGTCTCGGCCACGGACTCCTTCAATGCGTTATTAAATTCCTCGATCACAGAAACCTTGTCTTCGGGAATCTCGACTTCCACACGCTTCAGGTTCTGCATCTCATATGCACGCTTGTTCAGTACGTCAATAATACCAGTAACCTTCTTCTGTACGTCCCAAATAGGAACAACAACAGGGGCGATTTTATTGCCATAGCGTTCCCGCAAAGCCTCAAAGGTTGCATTGTAATCACTATTATCCTCGTCTACCTTGGAGATGTAGACAAAACGGGGCATATTACGCTCTTCGCAATATTTCCACGCCTTCTCAAAACCAACGGTGATACCATCCTTTGCAGAGCAGACCAGAATTGCTGCATCAGCTGCACGCAGCGCCTCTACAACAGCACCGGAGAAATCGAAGCCGCCGGGAGTATCCAGCAGATTGATCTTGGTATTATGGTACTCCAGAGGAACCACTGCGGTAGAAATGGAGATGTTACGACGGATCTCTTCCGGATCATAGTCGCACACGGTATTACCGTCAGCGTTCTTGCCAATTCGATCAATGGCGCCAGTCATGTAAAGTAAGCTCTCTGCCAGCGCAGTCTTGCCGCTGCCGCTATGGCCGAGAAGACAAATATTACGAATTGCGTTTGCTGTGTACATGATCAATCATTCTCCTTTCAGGAAGACGGTCTGCCTTCCTCTGCTTGCAGTCTGTTTAGTACTGCAATGAGGATATTATACACGAAAGACATTAAAATTTCAATGCCTTTTTAAACATTTTTGACAAAGCATAAAAATTACGTCCAAATATACAGCATATTTTAAATTTTAAATTGGTGGAATTGCACTTTTTTACGATAAAACATCACCTTTTCCCTCTGTTTTCACGAAAAACAATTTTTTCAAAATTTTTCCTTCCCTTGCAAACCAAGTTGATTTTTCGTATAATAGGAAAAAATGAAGAAGGAGAATGCACTATGTCTTTTTGCACTATCAGTGAAGAAGCTCTTCCGTCCTCTGAATCGGTGAAGTCTTTTTTCGATTCGCTGACTTTGTCTAAGATTCTGCCCCCCGTTCTGATTCTGATTGTTGGTCTAGGTGTGATCAAATTTTTGATGCGTTTCTTTGACAAAGTGTTGGCTCGTTCCAAACTGCAAAAAACCGCTCACACAATGGTTCGGGCTTCAATGCGAGTCCTCTTATATACCATTCTGATTCTGATTATTGCCAGCAAACTTGGTGTTGATGTATCCAGTCTGGTGGCAATTTTGAGTATTATTTCTTTGGCACTCTCGCTGGCAGTTCAAGGCGCGCTCACAAATATTATTGGCGGCATCACCTTACTTACTACAAACCCATTTAAAGCCGGTGACTATGTACAGATTGGAACCACCGGTGGCACTGTGCAGGAAGTTGGCCTCAACTATACAAAGCTTTTAACCCCAGATAGCAAAATCATCTCGATTCCGAACTCTATTGCTTCAGCGGCCGAGATCACAAACTATACGTCTGCCGGTACCAGAAGAGTAGAAGTGGCCATTGCGCTCTCCTACGAAGCTGACCCGGAAACCGTAATCTCTGCACTTCTCTGTGCTGCACAAGATCCCACCACATTGAAAGATCCTGCTCCCTTTGCCGGTATTGAAGCATACGGAGATGCAAAAATCACCTATGTTCTTCGCTTCTGGACTACCACAGACGATTATTGGCCTGCTTACTACCGAGCCAATGAAGCTGTAGCAAAAGAACTGAAGGAAATTGGCACCAACCTTGCCCATCCTCACATTAACGTGTATATGGATAAATAATTTCACGCAAGAGTGCAACCCCAGTCATGTATTTCCGTCTTGATTTATGAAAGGAACGGAGGGTCATTATCAGTGGATGACGAGCTCATTATTGACCTGTTTTGGAAACGTTCTGAAGCAGCTATTACCGAATCCGATCGAAAATACGGCTCCTATTGTCGATCCATCGCCTATGGTATTTTGAATGATCGCCAGGATAGTGAAGAATGTGTAAATGACACCTGGCTCCGGGCTTGGGATGCCATTCCGCCCCAAAGGCCTTCAAAGCTTTCTGCATTTCTGGGGCGCATTACTCGAAATCTATCTCTGGATCGGTACGACTACAATCACGCTGCCAAACGTTCGCAGCCCCTTGATCCGCTTTTATCCGAGCTCAGCGAATGTATCCCCGATCAGCAGGATGGTTATGCTCAAGCAGAGCTAACCGAAATTCTGAATCAGTTTCTGCACTCATTGGACCGAGAAAAACGGAACCTCTTTTTGCGCAGATACTGGTATTGTGAGTCGATTGAAGACCTTTCAAAACGCTACGGGCTCAGCCAAAGTGCGGTAAAATCCAGCTTGTTTCGGGTGCGTAGCAAGTTAAAAAACTATTTGGAAAAAGAAGGTGTTGGAATTGAATAATCACGATCTGTTTCGAGCCTTAGGAGATATTGACGATGCCTTTTTGGAAGATTGCGAGGAAATCCCTCTAAAAAAGAAACGTATTCCTTATAGTCGCTATATAAGTTTGGCTGTTGCCGCCTGTCTGTGTGTGGCTGTATTATTTCTATCTCCCCTGCTTCTGCCCGGCGATTCCTCTGGCAACGATGCAGATACGTTCTCTTCCAACGCAAATACCGCAGAAGGTGCAGAGGATCCGTGTGGGGAGTCACGGACATTGTCCCCTACTTATGCAAGCATCGAATCGGCTCCTGATGCCACATTAGGATGTATTCCCGAAGCACTTCCTCCCCAGTCGGTCGGAGGTGCTGTTCCCCCTTTTGACAGCGAATATCGGGTTCCTTCCGACTTTGAGTTTACTCTGATTTGGAATGATGATGTATATAGAAGCGCTGATCTTCCTGCCCACCTTCTTCAGGATGCCTGGAATCTTTTGTCCAAATTATCTACATCCCCTGCTGGAGTTCATGGGTCCATTGAACTAACTTTTACTGCAAACGGAACCACCGGATTCATTGCAGCCGAAGAAAACGGTTCGGATGCTGCTTTTTCCATTTGTGCAGAACTGCAATCGATCTTTCAGCAGAATCACATCTCACCACAGAATATCCGTTAAAGTACAATATTTCAAAAAACCGATCCGCTTTCTGTACAGCAGATCGGTTTTTAATATTCCTTACCCTTGACACATGTTAGAAAGCAAGGTAAAATAGTTGCAGGAGAAACATTTTATTTGCCTAAATCTGCTTGAAAGGGGGCAGTTTCTATGTTATCGCTTATGTGAGAACTGGATTCCATCGCTCGGTGTGCAACCCAATATCGTACAGAAATGTTGGCTCCTCTGGGGCTTAAATCCTGTCATGCCAGCTATCTGCTGCACATCTGCGCTGATCCGGGTATCTGTCAGGAGCAGTTGGCGCAGCGAATTTTCTTCAACAAAAGCAGTGTAGCCCGTCAGTTGGCAGCACTGGAGGAAGCCGGCTTTATTCGTCGATGCACCTGTACCGCAGACCGCCGTGTAACTCGAGTATATCCTACCGAGAAAGCCATGGAGGCCCTGCCTCAAATTCAAAAAGTTTTGGCTGACTGGGAAGCTATTGTCACAAAAGACTTCACTCCAGAGACATTAGAGTGTGCTATGGCAGTTCTGAAAAAGCTGAAAGAGCGTGCGGCTCATCAAGTACAAGAAGACTAAACATCATTCTATGATAAACATAGGGGTCAGGCTGTTCTATCAGTCTGACCCCTGTTTCATATGGTGTATTCTGTTAAAGCTTTTTCGTTATTCTCCGCTATTTAGTGGAATGTATCAACGGAATAGTCGTTGTAATGGAACCCAAACCAATGCTCCTGTGCATCTCCCGGGAACTTGGGGGGCTCCAGGGTTCTAATTTTTCCATCAACGATAATATCCGGCCGAGTTGTGCGTACTTGCTCCAAAAGTATTTCTTTCAGTTCTTCAAACACTGCCGCATATTCAGAATCCTTCGAAAGATCATGGCGTTCCATCGGATCTTTGTTAATATCAAACAGCAAGTAGTGGTCGCCTCTTGCAGAGTAAACCAGCTTAATATTGTCCTTCATCACGCAGAAATTCACATCCAGGCTGTTGCCGTAGAATATACGCTCCTTCAGAGGCTGAAGAAGATTGGCTCCGTGGCCAACTGTAGGCGTAATCCCAGCCATTGCCAAAATCGTCGGATATATATCATCAATCTCCGTGAGGGTGTTAATTTTGATATTTCTCTTCACATTGTACTTCTTGGGTGGGACAATGATAAGCGGCACATGGGCAGAACCCTCAAAATACATATTTTTCTGAGACATATGGTGATCACCCAGCATCTCACCGTGATCAGATGTAAAAATAAGCCAAGTATTCTCAAACAGTCCTTTTTCACGCAGGCAGCCGAAGAGTCTGCCCAGAGAATAGTCCATCTGTGTAATCATAGCATAGTATGCCTTTTTGCTTACCTTGACCTGCTCTTCTGTGAAATAACGCATATTGGTGTTTTCATAGCTTCCCGCCAGGAAGCCCTGAGGAGCCTTCTCAATGTCCTCAGACCAATCTCCATAGACCGCTCCATCTACAGAAATATCCTGGTACAATTCCCAGAAATCACGGCAAGGGTCAAAAGGCGGATGAGGCTTTGTATAGCTGGTCCACATAAAGAAAGGACGCATAGGATCTCTGGTTTCGATGAAATCAATTGCGCCATCTGTAATCCAGCTAGTGATGCTGTCTTTGGTGTCAACCGTAGAAATAACAGGCTCTACTTCACACTCTCCCACGCCATGAGCCTTAGGACTGGCCTGAGTCCGCTTTTTGTCGTATTCCCGCATATAATCCAGTGGGAGTCTGGTTTTCTCAAAGCCATAGCAGGCTCTTGCCGGTGAAAAGTGCATCTTTCCCATAGCGTACGTCTGGTAACCTGCATCTGTTAGCATTGCAGGCAACGTCGTCCGGTTCTTCGTAGCCTCGACCATTGTTGCCTCATGGGTTGCATTGGAGATAACTCCGCTTTCAAAGCCTCTCAGGCCGGTCATGATTGTAGTACGAGATGGCACACAAATCGGGCAGTCCGCATAACAACGTGTAAAGGAGATTCCCTCCCCTACCATGTAGTTTAGATGAGGTGTAAAGATGTTTTTTGCCCCTAATGCCTGAACCGTATCAAATCGCTGTTGATCCGTAGTAATGAGCAGGATGTTATCCTGCGTAAGCTGATTGTTTCCCATATTTAAGATTCTCCTTGCATAGACGAAATCTTCAGGTCCATAGATGACTTTCCTGAAAGCCATCATCCACCTATTTGCATTATATACCGCATTTTTAGTTACGTCAAACCCTATTGTAATGCTATTTTTGTTTTCTTCCACTTCGCTTTGGCTTCTTGACAAATTTCCACTTGCATTCTGGCATTGCATATGTCATACTAAAAACATCCTAAGAGAAAGAAGAGTGATCCGCTTGCACAAAATCATCACATTGGTCCTTCCGTACATCATCAGCACTCTAGAACTCATGGGCATTTTTGTCGTAACCTGGACCGGACTGAAAAGCTTCTGGGGATTTTTGATGAATTCCTTCCGTGCCAAAAACTATCCCGTCCAGTATGAAATGGCTTCCGGAATGGCAACTGCCCTAACCTTCAAAATGGCTGCAGAAATTCTGAAAACCGTCCTGATACATGATCTTGAAGAGCTGGCGGTGCTGGGTGCCATTGTAGTGCTTCGCGGTACCATGAGCGTGTTGCTCCACTTTGAGCTAAAGCACAGCAAGCATGATATGCAGGTTGCCCACGATTTGGGGCAAGCCGTAGCCGAAGCGCCTCTCGATGATACAACACAAGCAGTATAAATTAGAAATTGGAGTGTTGCACTCATAACCCGGAGGTCGTAGGTTCGAGTCCTGCCTCCGCAACCATAAAAACCACTGCTTTCGTTACGAAAACGGTGGTTTTTCTAACTTTTAGTGGTAATTTCAAAAGGCACAAAATCCCGCAGGGGTTTATTTAGGGGTTTATGACAAAATGGCGATTTTTAGAAAAAGGTTGATTGTAAAATGAAGTTGGACACTTAATAAAAAATCCATAGTGATTTATCC
>CAUWEI010000131.1:0-7501 GCA_963557675.1 uncultured Oscillospiraceae bacterium
GCTGTACATTTGCGTACAGCCGGGCTTCCTGCATGGGCTTTTTGTACAGCCCCAAAAATTGCGGTTCCTGCCGGCACATTCAATCATGTGCCGGCAATTTTTTGTTCAAAGGATTACTTCCAGAGAATGTTCTCACACAGACGGGCCAGGATGGTTGCACCCTGTGCACGGTTTGCAGTGGAGGCAGGAGCCAGGCGGGTGGTGGTAACACCTTTGATAAGTCCTTCTGCAACAGCCCACTGCATAGCATCACGGGCAAAGTTCATAACCGTGTCTGCATCGGAGTAGCCGGACAGATCAGCACGCTTGCTGGTGTCAGCACCACGCATCTCAGCGTAACGCATCATGAAGGTTGCCAGCTGCTGACGAGTCAGCTTGGACTCGGGAGCAAAGAGACCGTTGCCAACGCCGTCGGTCAGTTTGGTTTCAGAAGCCCACAAGATAGCATTTGCATAGTAGCGGTTGGGGTTAACATCGGTGAAAGGCATATCGCCGGATACAGCGGGGGAGCCTTCCAGACGGTACAGAATGGTAACCAGCTGGCCACGGGTCAGATCACGTGTGGGTCCGAAGCGGTTGCCGTCAAGGCCATTCATCATGCCGTAGCGAGTGACGAAGTCAACTGCGTTGTAGTACCAGGAGCCAACAGGCACATCTGTGTACATATCACAGACAGGGTCGTTCATAAGAGCCTGGAATGCATCCATGAGCTCCTGATCTGCGGCATCTACAGCTTCCTGCTTTGCAGCAGCATCGGCCTCTACGGACTTGGCGTTCTCCAGAGCCTTTTCTACATTGGCCCACAGGGTCTCGTCCAGAACCTCCTTGCTCAGGCGGCTCATTTCGAGTTCCACAGCGGCAATATCCTGACGCAGCTGGGTCTTGTTGCTCTGGGGCAGAGCGGCACCCCGGATTACCACATTGCCGGTGACGGCTTCGATGGTAACAACGCCGTCAGCATAAGCTTCCACAGCTTCGCCGCCCATGGTCACTTCCATGGTCTCGGGCAGGGTGTAGCCTTCCTCAGCGGTCAGAGTGACGGTGAGCTTCTCGCCTTCCTTGACGGTGGCAGGAGCATCAGAGGTCATGTGCTCCAGAGCACAGGTGAGGCTGAAGAGCTTGGAAATCTGGGTAGTGCCATCGTTGTTTACGATGACTTCATAGGTCTCAGTGGTATCGCCCTCTACGGTGATCTCATAGGGAGTCTCGGAGGCGGTGAGCCACAGATAGAGCTGGTCGTCCTCGGGGTGGTTAGCGGGAACCTTCCAGTCCTCACCGTTCACCAGAACCTGCTTTGCATTGGGGCAGGTGAGGTTTACGAGATAGACAGCATCGCTGTCCATGTTCACCAGAGTGGGATCGCCAAAGGCAATGCCGGTACCGGTGGAAGAAGCCTTGACAGTACCGCCGCTCATGCGGATGTTGCCGTCCTTGCCGTAGGCACCCTTACCGATGGCATCACCATCCAGAGAAGCCACAGCGGTAACGGTACCGCCGTTGATGTAGATGTTTCCGGTGGGGGAACCTGCACCGCCGCCAATGGCTGCGGCACTGGACTCGGACTTGGCAAGAATCACGCCGTTGTTGATGGTAATATCAGAATCGGGATAGCTGCTGCCATTGGCATAACCGTTACCGATGCAGGCACCGCCGTTCATGGCTGCGGTATCCATGTTCTTGTTGGAGAGATCAAATGTACCGCCATTGATCTCCAGCAGCAGGCTGGCGGGCTTGGAGGCCTTGTGAGCCAGACCGATGATGGCGGAGTTGACCTGAGTGAAGCCGGTGAAGCTGCCGCCGTTGATGGTGATTTTTGCAGTGCCCTTGGTGGCGAAGTAACCGGCACCGATGGCAGAGCCGCTGACATTCAGATTGCTGGGGACACTGTCGGTCAGAGGCATGGCGATATCAAAGGTACCGTCATTGATGACGATTTCAGTACCGGCACGGTTTGCACCGGCACCGATTGCGGCACCGCCGCCGGTTACATTGATGTCGAAGGTACCGCCGTTTACGGTGATTTTACCGGAGTCGCTGCCTGCGTTGCCGCCGATACCGGCACCGTCGCAGTAGGCCTGGCTGTTGAGGTGCAGAGTGCCGGAGCCTTCAATGGTCAGTTCAGACTCGGCAGGTACAGACACCATAGCCTTGCTCAGATAGTCGCTGGCAGTAAAGGTGTTGTCACCGGCCAGTGCCAGAGTGTTGCCGGTGCCGGTAAAGGCAATGGCGGACTTGCCGGACCAGCCACCGTTGGTGGTGTTCAGATTCTGAACAGTGAGATCCAGGTTGTCATTCTGGCTTTCAATAGCCAGATTGGAGTAAGGAGCGGCAGCGGTGTTTGCTGCATCGCCAATCAGCCAAACCTTGTGAGCATTGTCAGTGATGGTGACGGTGGTATTCAGGTCGGCGGGGATCTGATAGAAGCCGTCCTCCCGAATCACATTGTCAGCGGGCCATTCGCTGTATACAGCGGTGACGGAAATATCGGCGGTATCATACACGCCGTTGCTGGCGGTAGCGACAAGCTGACACTGACCGGGGCCTTCAAAGGAAATGACAACGCTGTGGGTGTCATCGGATGTGGATACGATCTTAGCCACATTCTCGTCGGTGGAACGCCAGGTCAGAGTCTTGTCTACTGCATTTTCGGGGTAGACAAATGCAACTACCTCCATATCTCCGGAATCAGTGCGGGCAGTAATGGAATAGTTGTTGATAACAACCTCCTGTGCCTCCAGATCCTGGCTGTTGGTGGAGAGCATATCGGATGTGAAGCTGTTAAATGCGTAGTCGATGAGAACCAGACGGCAGATCTTCTCGCCGCTTTCCTGAATTTCGCTCATGTCGAATCTCAGGGCAGTGGTTGCGCCACGCTCATCCTCTTCTACGGGGATGATGGGAGACAGAGCCTTGTCGCCCTTTTCATTGACCAGCTGAGCAGCCATCACATAGTGGTTATCGGTGACCTCAACGGTCAGATAGGGAACGCCGTCTTCCACAGTATAGGTGTTCTTGACCAGCTGAGGAACCTTGTTGTCGATTTCTACGGGGAAGGAAATGGTCTGGGTGGAATCGGCACCGTCTGCTCTGGCGGTGACGGTGTAGGTGTAGGAGCCGTCAGGCAGGTAATTGTAGCCGTCCTCGTCGTTTCCGATGATGGGCTGCCAGGAGTCACCCCAGCCAACAAAGTCGGTGTAAATGAAGCCGCCGGCTGCGTGGAAGAAGGACTTCATGGCGTTGGTCTTGGAGTAAGAATAGACAGGAGTGCTGAGATCATCGTTGCTGTATGCAGCGTAGGTGACTTCCTTGGGTGCACGGAGCAGGCCCAGCATGGGGGTAATCAGGAAGTAACCTGCGGTCTGGCTGGCGTAGGCAATCTTATCGGCATCAAAGTTTCCGGTGGAAGCATTGACACCAAGATAGCTGCCCTGACCCTCAGTGTTGATCATGGCAATAGTGGAAGCAGCCATGAAAGCATCCTTGCCCTGATTCTCATACTTGGTGGAATCGAAGATAGGAGCCTTGCCCCAGTCGCCATAGAAGCCCAGATAGGGCAGGGACAGGTCAACGCCGCCTTCGGGGGCGGTGAGGGTAACGAAGCCGTCCAGATAAATACCGTTGGGGAATACCTTCAGAGCTTCTTTACCAGCGTCGGTCAGAGCCATTGTGACATCCACGCTGACACTGCCATTAGCGGGCACCTTCACAGTCTTCTGAGAGAAGGTGACGGTGAATTCCTCGGAAGTCAGCAGACGGCTGTAATTCGAAATGCAGTCATGACCCTTTACATTTTCAACCTTGGCAACCAGAGGAGTGACGCCAACGTTGTAGGTCTTTTCGGTGTCAGAGAAGTTTTCTACGGTGAAGGTGAAGGAGAAGGAACCGTCAACATTGTCCTTCAGCTCTGCCTTGGGACGCTCCTGGCCCTTTACCGTGAGGTAGGCACCGGAGTGAATTGCATTGAGTACGTTGGTAAGACCAGCACCCTGCTTTCTGGGGGTGTAGGCCACATTGTTCCGATCCTTGACGGGAACAGCAGTGCTCATCAGCAGATTGTTGATAATAGCACGCTTTTCTACCTCGGTTTTACCGGCGAAGGCAGTGTCTGCATACTGCCGCATGACCGCAGCGGCACCGGCCATATGGGGGCAGGCCATGGAAGTACCGCTCATTTCGCCGTACTGACCGCCGGGGAGGGTGGAGTATACATTACCGCCGGGTGCGGTGATTTCGGGCTTCAGGCTCAGGTCGGGAGCAACGCCGATGGAGCTGAAATCACTCATAAGGCCGCCAACAGGGTTTTCTGTGGGGCCGCAATATTTCTTGGAAACCTGAATGGTCTTGGTATCGGCCTTCTTCATGAGCTTGCCGCTGGCCTTGCTGATGGATACAGCAGGCAGAAGACCGTTGAGCTGCATCCGGATGAGCTCGCCGTCTACATTGTCGTAAACAACAAGAGCAACAGCACCGGCATTCTTAGCATTTTCTTCCTTCTCGGTGAAGGCGATTTCGCCACGCTCCACCAGAGCGATCTTGCCCTCTACATCTACCTTGGCAAAGTCGTTGACATTGCCGACGCCGCCGACGACTACATATTCATATGTTCCTTCCAGAGAATAGAACATATTCTTTGCCTCTGCGGCGGTGTCTGCATAGGGGATTTTGGTCTCACCCAGCATGAAGGTGGTCTGAGAGGCCATCATCTCATTGACACTGGCTACACTGAGGGCAGCGTCATAAGTAGAGGGAGCGCCTACAATACCGTAGTCGGGGTTCTCTATCAGAGCCAGATCAGTGCCCAGGAGGTTGCGGAATGCAGCACTCTCGTCGTTGCCGGCGGCAACCATGAGGTTGATACCGGCATTCTTCACACGGTCATAGACGGCGTCTACCATTTCGCTGTCATTGGTAAAACCACAGGGGGTGCCGAGACTCATGTTGACGGCATCTACGCCCAGAATTACACAGTCTTCCAGAGCAGCCAGGATATCCTGATCGGATGCGCCGGACTGCACATCGGAGAAGACCTTCATAATGGCCAGCTGTGCATCGGGGGCTACGCCACGCAGCTCGCCGCTGTTGGCACCAACGGTACCGGCAACATGGGTGCCGTGAGTATTGGCATCGGATACATCGTTATCTTTGTCAGCATAGTCGTAGGCAAAGGGAACCTTGTCGGATTTGTAAAGATCCTTTGCAGATGCAGTGGTCTGGAGAGAACCGCTGTCTACCTTCTCGGATACCAGGTCCATATCGAAGGCAGGGGACTCCACGGAGCCGGCAAAGGCGGGATGGGTGATATCCAGACCGGTATCCAGAATTGCTACCACGGTACCCTTACCGGTGTAGCCTTCTGCGTTGGCGGAATCACTGTTAATCATGGAACCGGAGGTGATCACAGAACCTTCTGCACTCTGAGGCAGAGGAACATCGTACCGACGGGCGATGGCGACTTCCTTAACACCCTCCATGGACTCCAGAGTTTTCAGGTCACTGTAGGTACCTTCGACAGCGAAGCCATTAAAGGCATAGGCGTATGTATTGGTGATTGTCAAATCCTCGTTGCGGATTTGGGCAGCCATGACATTCTGCTGCTCCTGTACGGTGTTGAGCCGGACGGAACCCATCTGGCTTTCCATGTACTGCTGCAGAGTCTGGCCCTGAGGAACGGTGTCCAAAATGGGCTGGTCCTCCAGCTCAACCAGGAACACCACCTCGTCTTCAGCCTGAGGGATGTCGTGGTGGAAACGGCTGTTATCCAGCATTTCCTGGATGGTTTCGTAAGCAGGGGCTTCTTGAGCAAACACGGTCTGTCCAAGTACCGGAACCATGGAAAGTACCATAGCCAGAACCAGAGCAAAAGACAGTGTACGCTTCCATCTGTTCTTCCTCCTTAATTTTGCTGCGCATATCATTGCACATTCATATTGTAAAGCGGGATTACAACTTTGCCAAGCCTAGCTAATGTGCTACTTACATATTGGTAAACAATAATAAAAATTTAGCAGGATATGGATAACGCTCATCTTAATTTTTGTGTATTTCGTGAGAAATGAAAGAAAGTTGCATTACATCACTTAATTTCTGTGTGCCTTATTACAATATGAGCAGAACAAATAACGGTTTATTTAACAGTTTGCAAAAAGCCATTACAGATGAGTTGCCTGTATAGTTCAGATTTATAACATGCAGGATTGGACCTGATTTGTGCTGCTCTGTGGTGCAGCTCCGGGACCAATCCCCGCTGAGGGATTTTTTTTGCAGGTATACGGGAGACAGCGAAGAAAACAAGTATGGATGATAGCCTTTTGTTCCATTTTACTGTAGAAAATTTCTTTGAAATGTCGTATACTGAAAGCAGCTCGACTTTGAAAAACGGAATAAAACGGACATAGGAGGCACCCACTATGGAATACAATGTACTGGGAAAAACCGGACTGAACATCTCCCGCCTTGGATTTGGCGGAATCCCCATTCAGCGCATCGAAGGCAGCGAAGTCAGACCCCTGATGCAGCGGCTTTTGGATTACGGTGTCAATTACATTGATACCGCCCGTGGCTATACGGTCAGCGAGGTCTATTTGGGGCAGGCTCTGGAGGGCATCCGGGACAAGTTCGTTCTGGCAACCAAGAGTATGTCCCGGGACAAAGAACATATGGCGCAGGACATCGAAACCAGCCTTTCCAACCTGCGGACCGATTACATTGACCTGTATCAGGTTCACAACCCCAATATGGAGCAGTTCCAGCAGGTAATGGCTCCCGGCGGTGCTTTGGAGGCACTCAAAGAGGCAAAGGCGGCGGGCAAAATTGGTCACATCGGTGTGACGGCCCACTCTTTGGAGGTATTCGCCGCTGCTTTGGAGCAGGATTGGGTGGAAACCATCATGTTCCCCTATAATATTGTAGAGACCCAGGGCGAGGCCCTCATGGAAAAGTGCAGAGAAAAACAGATTGGCGTTGTGGTGATGAAGCCTCTGGCCGGTGGTGCCTTGGAGGATGCAACCCTGGCGATGCGGTTTATTAACCAAAATTCTGCCGTCAGTGTCGTGATTCCCGGTATGGCAACGCTGGAAGAAATCGACCAGAATGCACAGGCCATGGAGATGCTGGAGCCTCTTACCACGGAAGAGAAGGAAAAGATGGAGCACATCCGGGATACGCTGGGCCATCAGTTCTGCCGCCGCTGCAACTATTGCGCCCCCTGTGCCGTAGGAATTCAGATTCCCAACGTATTTTTGATGGAGGGCTATCTGACCCGATACGGTCTGGAAGGCTGGGCCAGAACCCGGTACGATGCCATGGAAAAGAAGGCTTCCGACTGTGTGGAATGTGGTGTCTGCGAAACTCGCTGTCCCTACAATCTGCCCATTCGGGAAATGCTGAAAAAGGCGGCGGCCTCCTTTGGTAAATAATTGATCGAACAAAAAGGGGCTGTACAAAAACGGCCCCGACTAAAATTCAGAGGTCCTGAATCGGGCCTCTGAATTAATTTTTCTCA